>CAXTCO010000167.1:0-5503 GCA_964242255.1 uncultured Caulobacteraceae bacterium
GCCCAGGCCCGCCGCGCGGACCGCCTCGCCGGCCGCCGCGGCCAGGGTCTCGGGCCCGGGGGCGGACAGGGCGAGCTCGGCGCATCCGCTCCGCAGGCGGGCCGTGTGCGCGTCCCACAGGCGGGGCGCGCCGTCGACGAACAGCAGGGTCTCGAACAGCCCGACCCCGAGCAGCAGCCCGCGGTCGTCGGCGGGGACGTCCGCGCCGGTCACCGTGCGAAGCCCGCCAGCACGGCCTGCGCCTTCTGCACCGCCTCCGCGTCCTCCGCCGCAGGATCGCTGTCCGCAGTGACGCCGGCGCCGGCGCGCGCCTCCCATCGCCAGAGCCCGTCGGGCGCCCGGTCGAGGGCGACCGAGCGGATCAGCACGCTGGAGTCGAAGCTTCCGTCGAAGCCCGCCCGGAACAGCGAGCCGCAGTAGGGCCCTCGCGGCGGCTCATGCCGGGCGATCACCGTCATCGCCTGCAGCTTGGGCGCGCCCGTCACGGAGCCGGGCGGAAAGGCCGAGGCGAAAAGGCCCAGCGCGTCCTCGCCGGGCGCGAGACGGCCTGAGACGGTCGATGTCAGGTGGTGGACGTTGGAGAAGGACTGCAGCGCGCAGAACGCCTCCACGCGGACCGTGCCCGGTGCGCAGGCGCGCGACAGGTCGTTGCGCATCACGTCCACGATCATGAGGTTCTCCGCACGATCTTTGGCGCTGGCGACGAGCTCCTGGGCGAACCGTTCGTCTTCGGCGGCGTCTCCGCCGCGCGGGCGCGTGCCCTTGATGGGGCTGGTCAAGGCGGCGCCGTCGGCGGAGACCTTGAGGAAGCGCTCGGGCGAGCGGCTGACCAGGGCGGCGTCGGGCAGGCGAAGATAGCCGGCGAACGGCGCAGGGCTGGCGGCGTGCAGGGCGGCGAGCAGGTCGAAGGGGCCGACCCCGGCGCCGAGCCGCCCCGCCCAGGCCCGGGCTATGTTCGCCTGGAAGATCTCGCCCGCGCCGATCGCGGCCATCACCTCGGCCACCGCCTCGGGGTAGGAGATCGCCCGAAGGCGCGGCGCGACCGTGGCGGGTGCGGGCCGTGGGACTGGGAGGGGATCCGCCGCCCGCACCGCCTCGGCGACATGTTCCGCGCGCGCGGCCGCCTGGTCCCGGTCCGCACCGCGTGCGACGGCCCACACCTCCCGGCGGTGGTGGTCGAAGGCGGCGAGGCTCTCGTAGACGCCTCCCGCCAGGTCGGGCCACGCCGGGACGCGGCGCGCCTGGGGCGCGGAGGGCTCCAGCACGGCGCTCCACTCGTAGCCGGCGACGCCCACGGCGCCGCCCTGGAACGGCGGCTCGTCCGGCGCGTGCCGGATCGGCGGGGCGTCGAGCGCGCGCCTTAGGCCCCCGAGGTCCCGGAAGGTGCAGGTCGGCGCCCGGCCGACGTACGACCAGCGGGCCTCGTCGGAGCCGTCCGACAGGAGCGCGAAGGCGGACGGCTCGTCGGCGAAGGGGGCGAGCACCTCCAGCGGGTCCCGCCAGGGCAGGCGGACGTGCGCCGCCACGGGCGTGCGATCAACGGTCATGAGCCGTCATAGCCGCACTCGGCGCGCGGCGCCCGGCGCGTGGACGTGCGGGGCGCGAGCGGCGAAACTCCCTCGCGCCGGCTCGGCCCGTCAGTCGTCCAGCAGCGTGAGCGTCATCACGGTGCGCCGGGAGCCGCCGGGCTCGACGACGAACACGCCGGGCTTTTGAAACAGGTCGCCGTCGAAGCCTTGCGGGTCCGGCAGCCCGCTCCAGGGCTCGATGCAGAGGAAGTCCGCGCCCGGCTTGGTCCACACGCCCAGCACCGGCGAGTTCGGGAAGTCGACCGCGATCCGCGGCGCGCCCGGCGCGCCGTACACCACGCGGCGGCTCGCGACGCGGTCGAAGATCAGCGCGTCGGCTTCGAACAGGGCGTCGCTCGGCGCGAGGTCCCGCCCCTGGACGGGGGTGGGCTGCGGGGCGGGCTCGAGCAGGCCCTGGGCGTCGATGCGGCGCACGGGCGCGGGCTCGTCACGGTCGAACACCAGGCGGTGGTCGTCGCGGGCCCTCCCGAACGGCAGCGGCCGGCGCAGGGCGGGGTGGAAGCCGAGGCTGGCCGGCATGGGCCGGTCGCCGCGGTTGGCGACGACCGCGGCCACCGTCAGGGCGGCGGCTTCCAGCGACATCTCCACCTCCAGCCGGAACTCGAAGGGGTAGGCGTCCCGGGTCATGTCGTCGGGATCGAGCCTGAACCTGACGCGGGACGGCGCCTGCTCCACGACCATGAAGACGGAGCGGCGGGCGAAGCCGTGCTTCGGCAGCCGATAGGTCCGCCCGTCCAGCCGGTAGCTCCCGTCCCGCAGGGCGCCGATGACCGGAAACAGGATCGGCGCCCGCCCGCTCCACACCGCGGGATCGCCGCTCCACTGCAGGTCGAGCCCTTCCGCGGTCGTGAGCCGCTGCAGCTCCGCCCCGAGGGGCGACACCTCCGCGACGAGCTGCGGCGAGGAGATGAGGCGGGGGCTTGCGGCCATGCGGCGCTCCATGTTCAGCGGAGCGAACGCGCAAGGGGGCGTGCGGATCGGGGTGGACCGCCATCGCCCGCAGGCGCGGTCGGGCCGGGCGCGCCGCCCCGCGCCGCCGTTCTCGGGAGCCGCACCGCGTGCCGAACCGCCAGGGACTCGCGATCCGCGCCGCCGACCCGGGCGACGCGGACGGGCTCGCGGAGCTGTTCGCCTCGGCCGGCCTCGTCGTTCCGCGCGACCGGCTGGCGGCGCGGCTGGCGGCGCTCCAGGCTCAGCCCGGCGTCGTGCTCCTCGCCGAGGTTTGGGGGCCGCCGGCGGGCGTCGTCGCCCTGCACTGGACGGCGCGGCTGACCTGCGACCACAAGGTCGCCGAGGTCGGCCTGCTGCTCGTGGATCCCGACCGCCGCCGCGACGGGGTCGCGCGCCTGCTGCTGAAGGCCGCCTCGCAGGCGGCGCGGTCGGGCGGGTGCGGCGAACTCGTCCTCGACACGGCGACCGAGGGCGACGGTCTGGAGGCGTTCAGTCTCGCCACCGGGTTCTCGCCCGCGGGCCGCCGCCTCCGACGCAGCCTGCGCAAGCAGGGCTGACGGCGGCGGCCGATCCGGCGTTCGGGCGTTCACGCCGGGTGAGCCCCGTCATCCGCCGAGCCGAGCCGAGTTCCGTCCCGGCCGTCGAGACCCCGCCGCGCCGCTGGCGTCCGGCCCGCGTCCTGCTGACGCGGGCGGCCCGCGGGCATGCGCACGGGCGGGAGATCGGCCGGCGTGCGGCGGCGCTCGGCTGCGAGGTGGTGGAGCTGGCGGGCGACCGCCTGCCGCCGCTGCAGGCCGACACCGACCGCGAGGCGTACCGGCTGGCGAAGTCGACCCTGGCCGTCGTGACCGCCTCGCCCGCCAAGCGGCGCCTGCAGCCGATCCCGCCTTCGGCCGACTGGCGGTTCGACTTGGCGGCGGGATGCCACGCCCACTGCCAATATTGCTACTTGGCGGGCTCGCTCGCCGGGCCGCCGATCACCCGCGTCTACGCCAACGTGGAGGAGATCCTCGACGGGCTGGGCGCCTGCTTGGGCCGGGGCGCCGTGACCTCCGCCTCCGCGGAGAGGGCGGCGGAGGGCACGACGTTCGAGGCGTCGTGCTACGCCGACCCGCTCGGGGTGGAGCACCTCACGGGCTCCCTGTCGGAGGCGGTGCGCAGGTTCGGCGCGTGGGATGCGCCCGTGCAGCTGCGCTTCACCACCAAGTTCGCCGAGGTGGAGCCGCTGATCGGCCTCGCGCACGGCGGCCGGGTGCGGGTGCGCATGTCGGTGAACGCGGCGCCTCTGGTCCGTTTCGAAGGCGGAACGAGCCCGCTTGCGGCGCGCCTGCACGCTCTGGGCCGTCTCGCGCGCGACGGCTACCGCGTCGGGCTGACCGTGGCGCCCATCCAGCCGCTGGAGGGCTGGCGCGACGCCTACGCCGACCTGTTCAGGGCCGCCGCCGCCGAGCTGGCGGACGTTCCGGGCCTGGACCTCACCGCCGAGCTGATCACCCACCGCTTCACGCCCAAGTCGAAGGCGGTGCTGCAGGGCTGGTATCCGGGAACCCGGCTCGAGATGGACGGGGACCGGCGCTCCCGCAAGCTCACCAAGTTCGGTTCGGTCAAGCACGTCTACCCGGCCGCCCTCATGCGCGAGCTGCGCGCGGGGATCGGCGGGGCCCTGGCCGAACACCTTCCCCAGGCGCGGCTCCTCTACTGGACTTGAGGTCGGCGTCGGATCGCTTCGGCGGGCCGGCTGTTCACCGGGCATGATCGACCTGAACACCGCCACCGCGGCGCAGCTGGACGCCGTTCCGCAGCTGCACGGCCACGGCTCGAGATCGTCCGCTGCCGCGAGGAGCGCGGCGGCTTCAGCGAGGTGCGCCAGCTCGAGGAGGTTCCGGGCCTCGCCGGCAAGTGGGCCGGGGCCGAGGCGCAGCTGCGCCTCGGAACTCCGGACCGCTGAGGCCCGCAAGGCGACCCGTCGCGGGCCGCCCCGCGGCCGCGACATCTTCGCCCGCTCGCGCAACCGTGAGCGCGCGGCGGCGGCCGCCTCGCTAGGTTCGTCGCGCCGGGGCGGCGTGTATGGGTTGCGTGATGATCAGCGAAGCCGACGTGCGAGCGGGCAAGTGTTTCCTCACGGCGGGAAGCAAGCCGCAGGTCTTGAGGGTGTGCGCCGTCAGGGACGGCGTGGTCGAGTTCGAAGCGCTCGCCCAGGCTGGGCGCGCGGGCCGCAACAGCCGGGGCGAGGCGCCGACGGCCGAGTTCCTGGCCGGCCTCACCCGCGAGGTGGGGTGCGACCACCAGCCCGGCCGTCCCGACCGCATCCACATATGACTCCGGCGGCGGGGGCTTCCGGCGACGCCCCGTTGCGGGTCGCCGGCCGGCGTGGAAGCTTGGCGGTCAGAACCCCCGTCGGAGCCCCACCTTGCGCATCTCTGGCGATCGGAAGACGCCCGCCGTCGCGGGCCGGCTGAGCGCGCCGGCTCCGCCGACCCACGGCCGGACAGGGAGGAGCGCGACGACGCGTTCCGAGCCTCGTTACCGCCAAGCCTTCGTCCGGCTCCTGGCGACCGCCTTCCTCGCGGCGGCGTCGTTCCTCGGCCTCGCCTCGGCGGCGCAGGCGAGCGGCGACTTCGGCTGCTCGCCCCGGTGGAAGCTGGAGCGGCCGGACCTGACGGGCTGCGACGACGGCCCGGTGCTCAGCCCGGGGAACGACACCCGCGTCAACCTGCTCCTGCTGCTGTTCGACCGCCACGGCGCCCCGCCGGACCTGAAGCCGGCCTCGCCTGACGTCGTGGAGGACTGGGCGGGCTTCCGCGAGCGCCTCTTCGGCCCGCCGCCGCCGCCGGCCGGCGCGTTCGCGCAAGGAGAGGGCTCCCGCTGCCGCAGCGACGCGGACGGAACGCGCGCCTTCGAGACCGCCCTCGACCAGGCGCCGGGCCTCGCCGCCGACGAGCGGGCGGCGCTCAGGGCGGCGC
>CAXTCO010000168.1:0-5456 GCA_964242255.1 uncultured Caulobacteraceae bacterium
GCCCCCGCGCGGGCGGCGTCGGGCGGGGCCGCCAGCGCCTCGGCGATGCGCCCGGCCAGGCGGCGGGCCACCTCCGCCTTGGGCAGGCGGGGCCAGCGCTCCGCGCCGTCGCCCGTGAGCAGGGTGACGGCGTTCTCCGGGCCGCCCATCACGTCGCCCGTCACCAGGTTGGCGACCACCCAGTCGCAGCCCTTGCGGGCCAGCTTGCGCCCGGCGTTCGCCTCCAGCGCCTGCGTCTCGGCGGCGAAGCCCACCACCAGGGCGGGGCGGCGCGGGCCGGGGGCGGCGACGCGGGCGAGGATGTCGGGCGTCTCCGCCAGCTCCAGGAACGGGGGCGGGTCGCCGGCGGCCTTCTTCAGCTTCTCGGGCGAGGCCGCGCGCGGGCGCCAGTCGCTGACGGCCGCCACCATCACCGCCACGTCGACGGGAAGCGCGGCGTCGCAGGCGGCGGCCATCTCCTCGGCGGTCTCCACCCAGGTGCGGCGCACGCCGGGCGGCGCGTCCAGCGCCACGGGGCCGGACACCAGCTCCACGTGCGCGCCGAGCGCCGCCAGCGCCTCCGCCACGGCGTAGCCCTGCCGCCCGCTGGAGCGGTTGGACAGGAAGCGCACCGGGTCGATCGGCTCCTGCGTCGGTCCGGCGGTGACCAGGGCGCGCCGGCCGGAGAGCGGGCCGGAGAGCGAGCCGGAGAGCGGGCCGTCCGCGGCGGCGCGCGCGGGCGGGGACGCGGCGGGCGGCGTGGGGATGACGCTTCCGGCCGGGCGCAGGCGGGCGAGCGCCGCGCGCAGGATCGCCTCGGGCTCGGCCATGCGCCCGGGCCCCCGTTCGCCGCACGCCATGGCGCCCTCGTCGGGGCCGACGACGCCCACGCCGTCGGCCCGCAGGCGCTCCAGGTTCCGCTGCGTCGCCGGGTGCAGCCACATGCGCACGTTCATGGCGGGCGCCATGAGCACCGGCTTGTCGGTGGCCAGCAGGGTGGTGGAGGCGAGGTCGTCGGCCAGGCCGTTCGCCGCCTTGGCCATCAGGTCGGCGGTGGCGGGCGCCACGACGATCAGGTCGGCCGAGCGGCTGAGCTCGATGTGGCCCATCTCCGCCTCGTCCGTCAGCGACCACAGGTCGGCGTACACCTTGTCGCCCGTCAGCGCCGACAGGGACAGGGGCGTCACGAACTCCGCCCCGGCGCGCGTCAGCACCGCGCGCACGCCGACGCCCGCGCGGGCGAACAGGCGCGCGAGCTCCAGCGCCTTGTAGGCCGAGATCCCGCCGCCCACGACCAGCAGCACCCGCCCGCCCGCGCCCGCTTCGGAGGTCATGCGCCCCGCTTAGCGCACGGGGCTGGACTCCGGAACCGACTTTCGCGTTATGTTCTCTTCCTGGAACCTGGGAGGGCTGGCGATGGTCGGGCTTGGAGGCCGGAAGGTCTGGGTGGCGCTGGGCTGCGCCGGCGCGGCGGCGCTGGCCGGCGCGCTCGGCGGGTGTGAGCGGGGGGCCTCGGCCCCGTCGCGCGCGCAGCGGGACGAGGGGTCGCGCAGCGCCCCGTCTTCGTCCTACGGCGGGGGCTCGGGCGGCGGCGGCTCCGCATACGCCGACCGGCGCGACGGCGGAGACAACGCGGGAGGCTCCGGCGGGGAGGGTTACGGCCGCGGCTACGGGTCGAGCGACCGCGGCGGGGGCGGAGGCGGGGCCGACCGGGAGCGCGAGGACACGCCCCTGTTCCACGGCAAGCCCATGTGGGCCGACAACCGCCGCCACACGGCCAAGGAGAACGCCGAGTACCAGTGCGACAAGCACGGGGCGGACATCGGCTCCAAGTCGCTCGACGACTGCCTCACCAAGGTCCACGCCTTCGTCGACGATCCGCCGTCGGGCGCCGAGGTGGTCACGCGCGCGCGCAACGGCGACAAGCTGCTCTACGACCCGAAGACCGACATGTTCGCCGTGGCGCGCAAGGACGGGGCGCCGCGCACCTTCTTCAAGCCGCGCGAGGGCGCCGACTACTGGCGCGAACAGAAGGAGGAGGCGCAGAGCGGCCGCCGCGGCGGCTCGCGCGGGGACGAGGGGACCGGCGCATCCAACAGCGGCTGATCGCCGCATACGCGGTGGTTGCCGGGGTCGGCGAAGCTGCGGGGGGGGCTTAGCGGAGGCGTCCGGCTTCGATGTGCAATATCGACTCCAAGCTCCTCGCCCGGATGCGCCCGCAGATCGATGGGTCGTCGTGGGCGATCCTCGACGGGCGGCGGCTCGTCCAGCCGCCGAGCTGCTCAAGAGCATGGCCGCGCGCGACGTTGTTTGCACGTTTGAAACAAACGCGGGCCTCGACGTCATCGTCCAGGTGGCCCCGCAGCTGGTGTGCACCGAGTTGGCCGGCCCCGACTTCGACGGAATGGATCTCGCCCCGCGGCTGCGCCGCTCGACGCCGCCGTCGCACCGCTCCGCTGATCGTGGTCAGCGGCGTGGCGACCTTGGAGACGATCAAGTCGGCGCGCGACGCGGGCGCGCACGAGTTCCTGCGCAAGCCGTTCACCGCCTGCGACCTGTTCCGCCGCGTGGAGAACGTGGTGCCGCACCCGCGGCCGTGGATCGAGGCGGCGATGTATGTCGGCCCCGACCGCCGCCGCTTCAACGCGGGCGAGGCCCCGCGGTCCGACCGTCGCCGGGGCGATGGACGCGCGCCCGGCCCGCCCGGCGCGGCGCCTGCGCCGGAGAGGTGGGGGGTCGCAGGCTGAGCTTCGTGCGACGGCGGGCGTCGTCCTGGCGAGGGCGGGCCGCGTCGTCAGAGCCGCGTCGTCCGGGCGCCTCGTCGGGCGTCAGTCCTCGTCGGACGCGTTCAACCGTTCGCGCATCTCCTTGCCGCTCTTGAAGAAGGGGGCGGCCTTGCCGCGCACCTCCACCGCCTCGCCCGTGCGCGGGTTGCGCCCGACGCGGGGCGGCCGCACCCGCACGGAGAAGGCGCCGAAGCCCCGCAGCTCCACGCGCCGGCCCGCCGCCAGGGCCTCGGTGACGCCGTCCAGCACGCGGGCGACCACGCGCTCGGCCTCGCTCCTCGACAGGTGCGGGTTCTCTGCGGCGAGCTTGGCGATGAGCTGGGACTTGATCATTTGACGGCTGCCGCCGCCTTGTGAGGGAGGCGCCGCGCGCCCGCAAGCCCGCCGAACATGTTCGGCGTTCACTCTGGACGGGCCGTCCGGCGCGGGCGGCGGCCAAGTGGCGGAGGCGCGGGGCGCTCGCTACATCCCGCCCATGCCCTACCGCGTGGAACACCGCATCGGCGTCGCCGCCCCGTCCGACGTGATCTGGGAGATCCTGGCCGACCTGCCCGGCTGGGCGGCGTGGAACCCCCTCTACGGCCGGGCGGAGGGCCGCCTGCTGATCGACGCCCGGCTGACCCTGGAGCAGCGGCTGGAGGGCGCTCCCCCGCGCACCCTCCGCGCGCAGGTCGTCGACTGGGCGCCCAACGACCAGATCCACTGGCGCGAGACCGGCCCCCTGCGCACGGCGACCCGCTACATGGAGATCGAGAAGCTGACGGAGGAGGGCTGCATCTTCTCCAACGGCGTGCTGGTGGACGGCGCGCTCAGCCGCTGGGACGGCCGGCGCGGCAAGGCGCGGCTGCGCGCCGGCTTCGCCGCCATGGGCGAGGCCATGAAGGCGCAGGCCGAGGGCGCATGGGCCGCCCGCCGCGAACCCGCGCTCGCGTGAGGGCGGGCCGGTGATCGACGACCTCTACAGCGCGCGCCTGCTGCAGCTGGCCGCCGACCTGCCGCGTCTGGGCCGCCTGCCGGCGCCGGACGCCCGGGCGGAGCGCACATCCAAGCTGTGCGGCTCGCGCGTGTCGGTGGAGGTCGGCGTCGTGGACGGAACGGTGACCGCCTTCGCGCAGGAAGTGCAGGCCTGCGCCTTGGGGCAGGCGGCGGCGGCCGTGCTCGGCGACGCGGTGGTGGGCGCGCGGGTGGAGGAGGTGGAGGCCGCGCGCGACGCCCTGCGCGCCATGCTCAAGGAGGGCGCGCCGCCGCCGGAGGGGCGCTTCGCCACCCTGGCCGCCCTGGCGCCGGTGAAGGACTACCCGGCCCGCCACGCCTCCACCCTGCTGGCCTTCGAGGCCGCCGCCGCCGCCGCCCGCGAGGCGCACGCGCGCACGCCGCGGAGAGCCTGACTTGTATGCGCGGGCGGTGCGCGCGACCCTGCGCGCCTACAAGCTGACCCTCTCGCCGCTGCTCGGCCCGGCCTGCCGCTTCGCCCCGTCCTGCAGCGAGTACGCGGCGGAGGCGCTGATCGCCCACGGCCCGCTGCGGGGCGGCGTCCTGGCCGTGCGGCGCTTCTGCCGTTGCCGTCCGGGCGGGTCTTCGGGATATGACCCCGTCCCGCCCGCCCCACCTTCGGGGCGCCGGCGGCCGTTCAAGTGTGACGCATGACGATCCAGCTGACCTTCCCCGACGGCGCCGTCCGCGAGTTCGCGGACGGGACCACCGCGCGCGAGGTGGCGACGACGCTGTCGCCGTCGCTCGCCAAGAAGGCGGTGATCGCCAAGGTAGACGGCCGCTTCTTCGACTACGACCGGCCGCTGGAGGACCACGCGCGCATCGCCTTCCTCACCCGCGACGACCCCGCCGTGCTGGAGGTGATCCGCCACGACGCCAGCCACGTCATGGCCGAGGCGGTGCAGGAGCTGTTCCCCGGCACGCAGGTGACCATCGGGCCTGCGATCGAGGACGGCTTCTACTACGACTTCGCCCGCGACACGCCCTTCAGCCTCGACGACCTGCCGCGCATCGAGGCCAAGATGCACGAGATCGTCGCGCGGGGTGAGCGCATCACCCGCGAGGTGATGCCCCGCGACGCGGCCATCGCCGAGTTCGAGCGCATGGGCGAGCGCTACAAGGCCGAGATCATCCGCGACCTGCCGGAGACGGAGACCATCACCGTCTACCACCAGGGCGCCTGGAAGGACCTGTGCCGCGGCCCGCACCTGCCCTCCACGCGCTTCGTAGGCAAGGCGTTCAAGCTGACCAAGCTCGCGGGCGCCTACTGGCGCGGCGACAGCAACAACGCCCAGCTGCAGCGCATCTACGGCACCGCCTGGGCCACGGAGGACGACCTCAAGGCCCACCTGCACCGCATCGAGGAGGCGGAGCGCCGCGACCACCGCAAGGTGGGCCGCGCCATGGACCTGTTCCACTTCCAGGAGGAGGCGCGCGGCGGCGTCTTCTGGCACCCCAAGGGCTGGACGCTCTACCGCGCGGTGGAGGACTACATGCGCCGCCGGCTGGACGCGGACGGCTACGCCGAGGTCAAGGCGCCCATGGTGCTCGACCGTCAGCTCTGGGAGAAGAGCGGCCACTGGGCCAAGTACCAGGCCAACATGTTCACCTGCGAGACCGCCGAGGGCGAGGTGCTGGCGCTCAAGCCGATGAACTGCCCCGGCCACGTGCAGATCTTCAACTGGGGCCAGAAGAGCT
>CAXTCO010000169.1:0-5452 GCA_964242255.1 uncultured Caulobacteraceae bacterium
GCGGCCAGGAGCGCGGCGCGCGGGCCGCCGGGGCCGACCCAGGTGTCCGCATCCAGCTGCACGGGCGCGCCGGACGCGGCCGGCTCCGCGCCGAGGACGGCGTCGACGTAGGCGGCCGGATGGGCGCGCTCCAGCGCGGCGCGGTCCGCCGGCTCCGCCTCGCGCACGTCGTTGGCGAGGCCGGCGTCGGCGAGCGCGTCCATCACCGCGGTCAACCGCGCGGGCCGCTCCGGATGGCCGGCGCCGGCGCTGTGGCGCAGCATGTCGGGGTGGGTGAGGATCGGGAGCGACATCGCGCGCAGCCTAGCGGCTCCGTGTGACGACGCCACCTTGCCGCGCCGCCGCCGCCCGGCGATGAGCGGGCGCATGACCGACCCCGGGCGCGAGGCCGCCCTGCGCATCGCCGACCCCCACGACGCCGAAGCGCTGTCCGCCTTCGGCTGGGAGACCTTCCTCGACACCTTCGTGAGCGGCTTCGGCCTGCCCTACCCCGCCGCCGACCTCGACGCCTTCTTCGCCGCCTCGTACGCGCCCGGGCGCTTCGCCGCCACGCTGGCGGATGCCTCGCGCCGCACCTGGATCGCCGAGCGCGGCGGCGCGGCCGTCGGCTTCGCCGTCGCCGGCCCCTGCGGCCTGCCCCACGCCGAGGTGCGGCCGGAGCACGGCGAGCTGCACCGCCTCTACGTCTCGCCGGCGGAGAAGGGCGGCGGCCTGGCCGCGAGGCTCATGACGGAGGCGCTGGCGTGGCTGGAGCGCGACGGCCCGCGCCCGCTGTGGCTCGGCGTCTGGTCCGGCAACCAGCGCGCGCAGCGCTTCTACGCCCGCTACGGCTTCGGCAAGGCGGGCGAGTACGACTACCCGGTCGGCGCGACGCGCGACCACGAGTTCATCCTGCGCCGCCCGCCCGGGGGTGGTAGTCTGCGCCCGTGACCCGCGCCGAACTCCTCCAGCGCCTGCGCGAACTGAAGCCCTGGCTGGAGAGCCAGGGCGTGGTCGACCTGCGCCTTTTCGGCTCCTTCGCCCGCGACGAGGCGCGCGACGACAGCGACCTGCTGTGCACGCTGACACGCCGGATGGGGTGGAGTTCTTCGGCCTCCAGATCGAGCTGGCGGAGAGGCTCGGGCGCGAGGTGGAGCTGTTCCGGGACAAGGAGCTGCGCCCCTTCGCACGGCGCACGGCGGACCGGGACGCGATCGTTGTTTGAGGGCGAGGCCGACCTCGTCGAGATCATGCGCGAGGCCATCCGCCGTGTGACCCTTTACACGACCAGGCTGACGGCCGACTGCTTCCTCGAGACGCAGATGACCATCGACGCCGTGGCGCTGAACCTCCTGATGATCGGCGAATGCGCCAACCGACTGCCGAAGATCATCAAGCTTCGCAGCACGCAGCCCCGGATCAAGATGGTGGCGCTGCGTCACCGGATCGCGCACGGCTATACGAGCGTCGATCCGGACATCCTCTGCGACGTCGCACAAGACAGCCTGCCGGCGCTCGCCCGCGCGCTGGCGGCCCGCTGATGTTCCTGCGGCTGTTCACCGAGCTGCGCGGGGCCAAGGTGCCCGTGTCGCTGCGCGAATACCTGCTCCTCATGGAGGCCATGGACCGGCAGGTGATCGGCCTGTCGGTGGACGACTTCTACCACCTGTCGCGCTCGGCGCTCGTGAAGGACGAGAAGAACCTCGACAAGTTCGACCGCGTGTTCGGCCACGTGTTCAAGGGCTTCGAGAAGGTCGACGAGAGCCTCGCCGCCGAGATCCCCGCCGAGTGGCTGACGCGCTTGGCCGAGAAGCTGCTCACCGACGAGGAGAAGGCGCAGGTCGAGGCTCTGGGAGGCTTCGACAAGCTGATGGAGACGCTGAAGCAGCGCCTGGAGGAGCAGCACGAACGCCACCAGGGCGGGAACAAGTGGATCGGCACGGCGGGCGTGAGCCCCTTCGGCGCCTACGGCTACAATCCCGAGGGCGTACGCATCGGCCAGGCCGAGGGCCGCCACGGCCGCGCGGTGAAGGTGTGGGATCAGCGCGAGTACAAGAACCTCGACGACACCGTCGAGCTCGGCACGCGCAACATCAAGGTCGCGCTGCGGCGCCTGCGCAAGTTCGCCCGCCAGGGTGCGGCCGAGGAGCTGGACCTGGACGGCACCGTCCAGGGCACCGCCGAGAAGGGCTACCTCGACATCCAGCTGCGGCCGGAGCGGCGCAACACCATCAAGGTGCTGCTGTTCTTCGACATCGGCGGCAGCATGGACGGCCACATCAAGGTGTGTGAAGAGCTGTTCTCAGCCGCCCGTGCCGAGTTCAAGAACATGGAGTTCTTCTACTTTCACAACTGCCTCTACGAGGCCGTGTGGAAGGACAACCACCGCCGCAACACGGAGAAACTGCCCACATGGGACGTGCTGCACAGGTACGGTCACGACTACAAGGTGATCTTCGTCGGCGACGCCACCATGAGCCCCTATGAGGTCACCCAGCCCGGCGGCTCCGTCGAGCACTGGAACGACGAGGCGGGTGCGACCTGGATGACGCGCGTGACAGACATCTACGAGTCGTGCGTTTGGCTGAACCCCACGCCCGAGCGCTATTGGGAGCACTCCGCCTCCACGTCCATGCTCAAACGGCTGATGGGCGAGCGCATGTATCCGCTGACGCTGCAGGGCCTTGAGGGCGCCATGCGCGAGCTGACGCGCTGACCTCCCCGCGCACTCACGTCCGCACGCCCTCCACCAACCGGCCGATGGCGTCGAGGTAGGCGGCGAAAGCCGTGCGGCCCTCGCCCGTCAGCGCCACGCGCGTGTTGGGCTTCTTGCCGACGAAGCGCTTCTCGATGGCGACGTAGCCCGCCTCCTCCAGCTTGCGCAGGTGAACGGAAAGATTGCCGTCCGTGAGCCCGAGCCGCGCACGCAGGGCGGAGAACTCGGCCTGCCCCGCGCTCGAGAGGTAGGCCATCACGCCCAGGCGCACGCGGCCGTGGATCACCTCGTCCACCTGGGCGATGTCGAACCCGTCCACGGCGGCTCAGGCCCCGCGCGGGTCGCGGGCGAGCACCAGGCCCGGCACGCCGCCCAGGAGCACCAGCGCCGCCCCGTAGGCCAGCCACACGGTCGTGGAGCCCGCCAGAAAGGCGATCGCCACCGCCGAGGCGAAGCTCAGCAGCGCCAGGTTGCGCATCCAGCCCCGGCCCGAGGCGGCCGCGGCCACCGTCCACCCCGTGCCGTAGAGGGCCAGGAACACGGAGGGGACCACAGCCCACACGAGCGGCGACCGCGTCGCCCAGTCCGCCGCGGCCGCGGCCAGGATCAGCGTGAACATGGCCCCGCCCATGGCCGACCAGGCGAGACCCGACAGGGTGGAGGGCGTCGAACCGCCGCCCCGCCCCTCGCGCTTCATGGCCCGGAGAAGCACGAACAGGGCCGCGTAGAAGACGATGGAGGCCGCCAGCCACGGCGCCCAGGTCGCCTGCGCGCCGCTCGGCGCGATCCCGGCCTGGCACGCCCAGCCGGCGAAGCTCGCCAGGCCGTAGATGAATCCGCCCGCCGCCAGGATGAGCCCGCCCTTGCGCGAAGGCCGCCGCCCGTCGTCCGCCAGACCGCGCATGTAGGCGAGGTCGTCTCGAATGCTCTGGATGTCGCTCATGGCCTTGCCTCCCCATCGAGGCTCGAACCCCATCAGATCACTTTGTGATGTAAAGATCTTGTCAGCGGCGAAGTGCGGCGAGGCGCAGGAGCCCGTAGAGCGCCATGGCCGCCCAGGCCGCCTCCATCAGGAAGGCGGACAGGTTGAAGGCGCGCGTCATGGACAAGAGAATCAGCAGCGACCCGCCCAGGTTCATCAGCAGCGCCGGCGCGCGCTTGGGGTCGAACCAGTCGAAGTGGATGCCGGCGTAGGCGACAAGCACCAGCACGACGCCGACGATCCCGCCGAGGTCGAGGAGCGTCACGGGCGGCAGGCGGCCAGGTCGTCCTCGTGCGAGCGGAAGACGGTGCGGAAGGCGGCCGGGTCGCCCGAGGCGGACGTGACCGAGCAGCTCCCCTCGCTCCAGGCGACGGCGAAGGCCTGGCTCATCCAGGGCAGCCGGTAGACGCGGTCCGCCGCCGTCGCGTGCACGACGCCCGGGCCGGCGCGGACAAGGTGCGCGTCGTGCTCCACGTCCGGCAGCGGCTTGGCGTCGGCGACCAGGGGCAGGCACACCCGCGACAGGGCGTTGTGGTAGATCGCCGTAGGCGACACGAGGTCCCCCAGCGCGCGCGACGACGCGTCCGCCCCGCCGGACGCCGCCTGAACCAGGGGGGCGGCCGGCAGGACGCCGACGATCACTGGACGACGGCCTCGCGGGCGCCGTCGGCCAGGAGGGTGAAGCTCTCGGGCGTGACGTCGGCGAAGCCCCCGTCGACGGTGAAGAGGCGCTTGGAGCCGCCGACGGTGACCACGACCTCGCCGGGGCGCAGGGTGGTCATCAGCGGCTCGTGGCCGGCGAGGACGCCGAAGTCGCCCTCCGCGCCCGGAGCGTCCACCTGGTCGACGTCGCCGGCGAAGAGCTCGCGCTCGGGGGCGACGAGGGAGAAGCGGAAGGTGGCCATGGCGGTCTAGCGGTAGCTCTTGAGGACGGCGGCGAGGCGCAGGTGGCGCGTGACGCCGCCTCCGTAGACGAACTCGGTCACGGTGAGAACCTCGTCGGGGCTGTGGCCGGGCACGGGATGGTCGTAGACGCGCCGGATCACGTCGAGCCCGTCGTTGCGCGCACGCAGGCGCCAGCCTGCGTCGCGCAGGGCGGCGTCCATGGAGATGGAGATCCGGCCGCGCGTGGGGGCGTCGAACACGTCGGTCTCGCACAGCTTGCCCGGCGGGATGGAGGCGAAGAAGAGCCGGCCGACGGAGTCGGTGCGCTCGGCGTAGTCCACCCGGCCCACGCGGATGCGGACGGACTGGATCTTCCACTCGGGCGGGAACTCCACGCGTTGCACGCCGTGGGCGGCCAGGGCGGCGGCGTTGTCGCGCGTGAAGGGCAAGTCACCGTCGGCGTTAGGCCGGCACACGTCGAGCACGCCGTGGAGCGCCTCCAGTCCGATGGCGTCGAACGGAGGGCTGGACCGGCCGGCGTCGCCGTAGACGGTCTGAGCCGATGCGGTCGCCGCGAGGGAGGCGAGCGCCACGGTCAGCAGGTGTCGCATGCGAAGCTCCGCGGGCGAAGGCGCCAGGCCCTCAACCCGCGGACGAGGCGGACGGCTCCGTCAGCCCGCCATCTTCTCCGCCTTGGCCACGGCCTCCTCGATCGGGCCGACCATGTAGAAGGCCTGCTCGGGCAGGTGGTCGTACTCGCCGTCGACGATCGCCTTGAAGGAGCGGATCGTGTCCTCGAGGCTCACGAAGGCGCCGGGGGTGTTGGTGAACTGCTCGGCCACGTGGAAGGGCTGGCTGAGGAAGCGCTGGATCTTGCGGGCGCGCGCCAC
>CAXTCO010000170.1:0-5450 GCA_964242255.1 uncultured Caulobacteraceae bacterium
GCCGGCGGTGGGCGTGCGCGCGGCGACGCCCGACGGGTCGCCGCTGGTGGGGCGCTCGCGCAGCGGGGTGTGGCTGGCGACGGGCCTGCGCCGCAACGGCTGGCTGCTGGCTCCGCTTGTGGCGGAGGGGATCGGCGCGTATCTCGCCGGCTCCGATGCGCAGGAGGCGCTGGCCGGCCGGGCCCGCGCCTGGGATCCCGCGCGGGTCTTCGCGCAGGAGCGGCCGTGAGCGCCTTCTGGCTGTCCGACGAGCAGGAGGCGATCCGCGACGGGGTGCGCCGCACGATCGCGCGCTTCGACGACGAGTACTGGCGCGAGACGGACGCCACAGGGGTCTTCCCCGAAGGCTTCGTCCAAGCCATGGCCCAGGGCGGCTGGCTGGGCGCCGCCATGCCGGAGGAGGTGGGCGGCGCGGGCCTGGGCCTGACGGAGGCCGCCCTCGTCATGCGCACGGTGGCCGAGAGCGGGGCCGGCTTCTCCGGCGCCAGCGCCGTGCACCTGAACATCTTCGGTCCCATGCCCATCGTGAAGTTCGGCACGGACGCCCAGCGCAAGGCCTGGCTGCCGCCCATCATCTCGGGCGAGGACAAGATGTGCTTCGCCGTGACGGAGCCGAACTCGGGTCTGGACACGTCCAGCCTGGAGACCCGGGCGGAGCGCACGAACGACGGCTGGCGGCTGAACGGCCGCAAGATCTGGACGACGAGCGCCCAGCGGGCGAACAAGATCCTGATCATCGCCCGCACCACGCCCAAGGACCAGGTGCGGCGGCCGACGGACGGCTTGTCGCTGTTCTACTGCGACTTCGACCGGACCGCGATCGAAGCCAAGCCGATCCCCAAGATGGGCCGGCGCGCGGTGGAGTGTAACACCCTATTCATCGACGACCTGCACACGCCCGCCGACGCCCTGATCGGCGAGGAGGGCGCGGGCTTCCGCTACCTCTTGTCCGGGCTCAACCCCGAGCGGGTGCTGTTCGCGGTGGAGGCCGTCGGGCTCGGCCGTGCGGCGCTCGCCAAGGCGGCGACCTACGCCAAGGAGCGCGTGGTGTTCGGCCGGCCCATCGGCCAGAACCAGGGCGTGCAGCACCCCTTGGCGAAGGCCTGGTGCGAGCTGGAGGCGGCCGACCTGATGGCGACCAAGGCGGCCGCCCTCTACGACGCCGGCCGCGAGTGCGGGGCGGAGTCCAACGCGGCGAAATACCTGGGCGGCGAGGCGGGGTTCCGCGCCTGCGAGGCGGCGGTGCTGGCGCACGGCGGCATGGGCTACGCCCGCGAGTACGACGTGGAGCGCTACTTCCGCGAGGCCATGATCGCGCGCATCGCCCCCGTCAGCCGCGAGATGATCCTCAACTTCGTCGCCGAGCGCGTGCTGCACCTGCCCAAGAGCTACTGAGCCCCGACGCACGCAGGACGGCTCAGCCGATCTTGGCCACCCGCACGGCGTGGAAGAAGGCGGAGAGCTTGCGCGCGTCCAGCCGCCCCGCGGTGCGCACGCCGGCGCCCACGTCGACGCCGAAGGGGTTCACCTGGTCGATGGCTTCACCCACGGAAGCGGGGGTGAGGCCGCCCGCGAGCCAGACGGGTGCGCTGCTCGCCTTCACCACGTCGCGGCAGCGCCGCCAGTCCACCGTGCGCGGTTCGTGCGCCGCCCCCAGGTCGGCGACCGTGAGCACTGGGCGGGGGATCTCCAGCATCACGGCGTCCACGATCCGGGCGTAGGCTTTGGCGAGGTCGACGGCGGCCTCGTCCTCCAGGCGCACCGTCTGCACGATCCGCAGCTGCGGGGTGCTGCGGCGCAGGGTCAGGTGGATCACGGGATCCACGCCCGGCGGGAGCTGAACGGTGGCCGCGCCCGCCTCCCGCGCCTGGGCTGAGATGGCCTGGGGCTCCTCGCGCGACGTGTGGAGCACGGGCGTCACGCCGGGCGGGCAGGCGGCGACCGCTTCCCACGGGCTGCTCTCCGCGCGCGGGTCGGGCGGGTAGCCGATGGCGTCCGCCCCTGCGCCCACCGCCGCGCGCACCTCGGCGGGCGAGTGCAGGCCCGAGATCTTGACCCGCGTACGCATGGCGGCGGGGCTCCGGCGCGGACAGATCGCGACCGCACGCAGAGGTTGCGGCTTTCGGGTGAAGACATCCGAAACGCGGCTCAGTGCTCGTGCAGCGCCTCTCCGTGGAGGGCGAAGTCGAGGCCCTCGGCCTCCTCGTCCGGGCTGACGCGCAAGCCGGTGGTCCAGCGGCAGACGAGCAGGATCAGGGCGGTCATCGCGGCGGTCCAGGCGGCGGTCACCACGACGCCGCCGGCCTGGACCCACAGGCTGTGGCCCTTGCCCGCGGGGTTGATCGCCGGATCGGCCAGCACGCCGGTCATGAGGGCGCCGATGATCCCGCCGACCCCGTGCACGCCGAAGGCGTCGAGGCTGTCGTCGTAGCGCAACCAGCGCTTCACGTGGACGGCGGCGAAGAAGCAGCCGAGGCCGGCCGTGATCCCGATCCCGAACGCGCCCGCCGGGTTCACGAAGCCCGCCGCCGGCGTGACCGCCACCAGCCCCGCCACCGCGCCGGACGTCAGGCCCAGGAGCCCCGGCTTCCGCCGCTCGAACCCTTCGACGACCATCCAGGCGAGGGCCGCCGCCGCCGTGGCCACCTGGGTGTCGATCATGGCCACGCCCGCCAGCGCGTTCGCCCCGAGCGCCGAGCCCGCGTTGAAGCCGAACCAGCCCACCCACAAGAGGCTCGCCCCCAGCATGGTCCAGACGAGGTTGTTGGGCGCCATGTTCTCCAGGCCGAAGCCGCGGCGCCGACCCAGCATCAGCGCGCACACGAGCCCCGCGACCCCCGCGTTGACGTGCACCACCGTGCCGCCGGCGAAGTCCAGCACGCCCCACGTCCCCAGGAAGCCGCCGCCCCACACCCAGTGCGCCACGGGCGCGTAGACCAGGACCGACCATAGGCCGGTGAACAGCAGCAGGGCGGAGAACTTCATCCGCTCCGCAAAGGCGCCGGCGATCAGGGCGGGGGTGATGATCGCGAAGGTCATCTGGTACGTGATGTAGACGTATTCGGGGATGGTCAGGGCCGCGCCGGCGATCTTGTAGGGCCGGTCCATGCCGACGCCGGCGAAGAAGGCGTGCTGCAGGCCGCCGATCCACCTGTCGGCGCGCCCGCTCGGATTGGGGGCGAAGGCGAGCGAATACGCGCCCGCGAACCACAGCACCGTCACCAGGCAGCAGATGGCGAAGCTCTGCGTGACGGTGGAGATCAGGTTCCGTCGCCGCACCATCCCGCCGTAGAACAGCGCCAGGCCGGGGATGGTCATCATCAGCACCAGCGCCGTGGAGACCAGCATCCAGGCCGTGTCGCCGGTGTCCACCTTGAGCACGGCGGGCGCCGCGACGGCGGCGGGCGTCTGGGCGGCGGCGGCCCCGGCGAGGAGGGTGAGCGCGGCGAGTCCGCCGGCGAGGCGGCCGAGGAGGCGGCCGAGGAGGCGGATCGTCATGAAGCCCGCACCAAAGCCGCCGCGTGGCGGCGGAGGCAACGCACCCGACCCCCCTGAGCCTGCGTCGGACCGTTCGGCCGGGCTTTGTTCAACGGAGGGGCAGGGGCGCCGCCTTGGGAGGCGCCCCGCCGGGATGTCAGGCCTTGTAGTACATGTCGAACTCCACCGGGTGCGGGTGGAGCTGGAGGCGGCGCACCTCCTCCATCTTCAGCTCGATGTAGGCGTCGATGAAGTCGTCGTCCATCACGCCGCCGGCCTTCAGGAAGCCGCGGTCGGCGCTGAGCGAGTCCAACGCCTCCTTCAGGCTGCCGCACACCTCCGGCACGTTCCCCTGCTCCTGCGCGGGCAGGTCGTAGAGGTTCTTGTCGAGCGCCGGGCCGGGGTCGATGCGGTTGGCGATGCCGTCCAGGCCCGCCATCAGGAGGGCGGTGAAGGTCAGGTAGGGGTTGCCCATGGGATCGGGGAACCGCACCTCGATCCGCTTGGCCTTGGGCGAGGTGACGTGGGGGATGCGGATCGACGCCGAGCGGTTGCGCGCCGAATAGGCCAGCTTCACCGGCGCCTCGTAGCCGGGCACCAGGCGCTTGTAGCTGTTGGTGGTGGGGTTGGCGAAGGCGTTGATCGCCTTGGCGTGCTTGATGACGCCGCCGATGTACCACAGGCACATGTCAGACAGGCCGGCGTACTTGTCGCCGGCGAACAGGGGCTGGCCGTTCTTCCAGATCGACTGGTGGCAGTGCATGCCGCTGCCGTTGTCGCCGAAGTAGGGCTTCGGCATGAACGTGGCGGTCTTGCCGTAGGCGTCCGCCACGTTGTGGATCACGTACTTGTACAGCTGCATGCGGTCGGCCATCGTCAGCAGGTCGCTGAACTTGAGGCCGAGCTCGTGCTGGGCGGGCGCCACCTCGTGGTGGTGCTTCTCCGGATCCATGCCGAGCTGGCCCATCACCTCCAGCATCTCGCCGCGCAGATCCTGCGCGCTGTCGATCGGGTTGACGGGGAAGTAGCCGCCCTTGGGGCCGGGGCGGTGGCCGCGGTTGCCCTCCGGGTATTCCTTGTCGGTGTTGTAGGGCAGCTCGATGGAGTCGAACTTATAGCCCGTGTTGTGAGGGCTGGTGCTCCAGCGCACGTCGTCGAAGATGAAGAACTCCGCCTCGGGGCCGAAGTAGACCTGATCGCCCACGTCGACGCTCTGGGTGTAGGTCAGCGCCTTCTTGGCGATGGAGCGCGGGTCGCGGCTGTAGGGTTCGAGCGTGTCAGGGTCGAGAACGTCGCAGAAGAGGAACAGGGTCGTCTGCTGGTAGAACGGGTCGATGTAGCTGCGCGCCAGGTCGGGCATCAGCAGCATGTCGCTCTCGTTGATCGCCTTCCAGCCGGCGATGGACGAGCCGTCGAACATCGTGCCTTCGGTGAGGAACTCCTCGTCGACCAGGGCGATGTCGAAGGTGACGTGCTGAAGCTTGCCGAGGATGTCGGTGAAGCGCACGTCGACGTACTTGACGTCCTTCTCCTTGATCTCGTTCAGGAGCTCGTCGGCGGTCATGGCGTCGTCCTTCGGGGTGGGGCGTCGGACCCCGGTCTTAAGCGGCGAGGGGAGGGGGCGCTAGATGCCCGTCAGATGGCGGCCTGGCCGGTCTCGCCCGTGCGGATGCGGATCACGTCGGCCACGTCGGAGACGAAGATCTTGCCGTCGCCGATGCGGCCGGTGCGGGCGGCGGCCACCAGGGTCTCGACGACGCGCTCGGCGAGGTCGTCGCCCACCACCACCTCGATCTTGATCTTGGGCAGGAAGTCGATGACGTACTCGGCGCCGCGGTAGAGTTCTGTGTGGCCCTTCTGGCGGCCGTAGCCCTTGGCCTCCAACACCGTCATGCCCTGGACGCCCAGCTCCTGCAGGGCCTCCTTCACCTCGTCGAGCTTGAAGGGCTTGATGACGGCTTCGATCTTCTTCA
>CAXTCO010000171.1:0-5364 GCA_964242255.1 uncultured Caulobacteraceae bacterium
GGCGCGGGCCGCGTGCAGCACGTGCGCGAGGGCTCGACGCGCGACCTCGCCCGCCTCGCGCGGCAGGTCACGGGCGAAGCGGTGGGCCTGGTGCTCTCCGGCGGCGGCGCCCGCGCCTACGCCCACATCGGCGTGCTGCGGGCGCTCGAGGAGGCGGGCGAGCCGGTGGACGCCGTGGGCGGCGCCTCCATGGGCGCCATCGTCGGCGCGGGCGTGGGCTCCGGCTGGGACCTGCAGGAGCTGGAGGCACGCATCCGCGACGCCTTCGTCGACACCAACCCGGTGGGCGACATCGCCTTCCCCATGGTGGCGCTGAGCCGCGGGGCGCGCGTGCGCGCCCGGCTGAAGGCGGCCTTCGGCGAGGCGGAGATCGCCGACCTGGACCTGCCCTTCTTCGCCGTGTCGTCCAACCTGACGAGCGGCCTGCCCTTCGTGCACCGGCGCGGGCTGCTGCGGCAGGCGCTGCGCGCCTCGTCCGCCCTCCCGGGCGTGCTGCCGCCCTTGGTGGAGGACGGGCAGGTGCTGGTGGACGGCGGCGTGCTGCGCAACCTGCCCACCGAGATCATGCGCGAGAGCCACCGCGGCCCCATCCTGGCCGTGGACGTAGCCCTCGCGGAGGCGCTGGAGCCGGCGGAGGTGGAGCGCCCGCCCTCCCTCACCCGCTGGGTGCTCTCCGGCGCGTGGCGCAAGGGGCCGCCGGTGGTGGCGCTCTTGATCCGCTCGGCCACCGTGACGACGCACCGCGAGTTCGCCGCCGCCCGCGAGGCCAGCGACGTGCTGGTGGTGCCGCAGATCCCGGAGGTCGGCCTGCAGGACTGGAGGAGCTACGCCCCCGCCGTGGAGGCCGGCTACGCCGCCACGCGCGAGGTGCTGGCGGGCCTGGACACGCCCTTGACCCAGGTGCGCAGGGCGCCGGAAGCCGCGCCGCCCGTCCTCGCTCCCGACCCGGACGCCTCCGAGGAGGAGAACCAGGATGTGGAGCAGGCCGCCCCGAAGTCGTCGGACGCCGTCTGAGGCCGCCGCGGCCTGCGAGCGTCAGGCCAGCACGACGCCCGCCCTGGCGGCCGCCGCCCTGAGCGCCCTGTCCCGCGTCGCCAGCCGGGCGCCTGTCCGGAGCGCCAGCTCGAGGTAGGCGGCGTCGTAGACGCTCAGCTGGTGAGCGTCGGACACAGCGACGACCGGCAGGATGTCGGCCGTGGCCGGCTCCAGCACGATGCGCAGGTTGCGCAGGGCGCGCAGGCCCGCGGTGGCGGCCGCCTGGGTGACGACGCGCTGGTGTCGCAAGCGTCGGAAAGCGTTCGCCACCTCGTGCCAGAAGATCGGCGGAGCGATCAGCCCTTCCACCGTGAGGTCGACGGCGTCGGCGGCGGGCGCGTCGTCAGCGCCGCCGCCGCCGCCGATGTGGACGGCGAAGGAGGCGTCGATGACGACAGTCAATACTTGCGTCCGTCTTGCACCGCCTCGACAATCTCCTCGTCGGTGAGCCGCGGCATCTGCGCCCGGAAGGCGGCCAGCTCGCGGAAGATGCGCTCGGCCTCCTCGCGCGTCGGCGGCGCATGCGCGGAGTTCAGCGTCGCCACCGCACGGCCGTGGCGGGTGATGGTGACCACCTCGCCGGCCGCGGCGCGGTCGACAAGTTCGGAGAGGCGATCCTTCGCCTGGGCGACGCCGACCTCCACCACCGCACCTCTGGCCAGACTTCCGGCCAGAGAGTAGGCCGTCGCCGCGCCACGTCAACGGAGCCGCCCGACATGTCCACCCGCACCGAGACCGACACCTTCGGCCCGATCGAGGTGGCGGCCGACCGCTACTGGGGCGCGCAGAGCCAGCGCAGCCTCGGCAACTTCAGGATCGGCTGGGAGCGGCAGCCCGCGGGCGTCGTCCGCGCGCTCGGGATCGTCAAGCGCGCGGCGGCCGAGGCCAACATGGCGCTCGGCAAGCTCGACCCGGCGGTCGGCGCCGCCATCGTCGCCGCGGCCGACCAGGTGATCGCGGGCGGGCTCGACGACCATTTCCCGCTGGTGGTGTGGCAGACGGGCTCGGGCACCCAGAGCAACATGAACGCCAACGAGGTGATCTCGAACCGCGCCATCGAGGCGCTGGGCGGCATGATGGGGTCCAAGGCGCCCGTCCATCCCAACGACCACGTCAACATGAGCCAGTCGTCCAACGACACTTACCCCACCGCCATGCACATCGCGGCGGCCGAGGCGGTGACGCGCGAGGTGATGCCCGCCCTGGAGCACCTGCACGCGGCGCTGGAGGCCAAGGCGAAGAGCTTCGCCCACATCATCAAGATCGGCCGCACCCACACGCAGGACGCCACGCCCCTGACGCTGGGGCAGGAGTTCGGCGGCTACAGCTGGCAGGTCGGCATGGCCGTGCGCCGGGTCAAGGAGACGCTCTACGGCCTTTACGAGCTGGCGCAGGGCGGCACAGCGGTCGGCACCGGGCTGAACGCCCCCGTGGGCTTCGCCGAGAAGGTGGCCGAGCGCATCGCCGCCATCACCCGCCTGCCCTTCGTCACCGCCCCCAACAAGTTCGAGGCCCTGGCCGCCCACGACGCCATGGTGTTCGCCCACGGCGCGCTGAACACGGCGGCCGTCGCCCTGTTCAAGATCGCCAACGACATCCGCTTCCTGGGCTCGGGCCCGCGCTCGGGCCTGGGCGAGCTGGCGCTGCCGGAGAACGAGCCGGGCAGCTCCATCATGCCGGGCAAGGTCAACCCCACGCAGGCGGAGGCGCTGACCATGGTCTGCACCCGCGTGTTCGGCAACGAGACCACCATGACCATGGCCGGCGCGTCCGGCCACTTCGAGCTGAACGTGTTCAACCCGGTCATGGCCTACACCTTCCTGCAGTCGTGCCGCCTGCTGGCCGACGCCTCACGCTCCTTCGCCGACAACATGGTGGCCGGGATCGAGGCGCGGGAGGACAACATCAAGGCGGCCCTGGAGCGCTCGCTGATGCTGGTCACCGCGCTGGCCCCCAAGATCGGCTACGACGCGGCGGCCAAGATCGCCAAGACGGCGCACAAGAACGGCACCACCCTGCGCGAGGAGGCCGTCGGCGGCGGCTACGTCACCGACGCGGAGTTCGACGCGGCGGTGCGCCCGGAGAAGATGCTCTCCCCCGGCTGACATGCGCGCCCTCGACGCCAAGCACTACTGGCTCGCCGCCGACGTCGTCCGCGGCGAAGGGTGGGACGAGGACGCCTACCCGTCCGACCTGCCCATTCTGCGCGGGCCCGAGCGGCTGGAGCTCCATCCCAAGGCCACCTTCCTGGTCGGCGAGAACGGCTCGGGCAAGTCGACGCTGATCGAGGCCCTGGGTGGCCTGGGGCTTCAACGCCGAGGGCGGTTCGCGCAACTTCAACTTCGGCACGCGCGCGACTCACTCGCCGCTGCACCGCTTCGTGCGCCCCGTGCGCGGGCGCCTCAGGCCGACGGATGGCTTCTTCCTGCGCGCAGAGAGCTTCTACAACGCGGCCAGCTATGTGGAGGACGTGGGCGTCAGCGGCTACGGCGACCGCCCGCTGCACGCCCAGTCGCACGGCCAGGGCTTCTTCATGCTCTTCGAGACCCGCTTCCGCGGCGACGGCCTCTACACCCTCGACGAGCCGGAGGCGGCGCTCTCGCCTTCGCGCCAGCTCTCCTTCCTGACACGGATGCACGACCTGGTCCGCGCCCGCTCGCAGTTCATCATCGCCACCCACTCGCCGATCATCCTCGGCTACCCGGACTGCGCGATCTGGCGCGCGTCCGAGCACGGCCTCGAGCGGGTCGCCTGCGAGGACACCGACGCCTACCAGACCACCCGCGCCTTCCTGAACCACCGCCCCACCATGCTGCGCACCCTGCTGGAGGACTGACGGCCGCGGCCGCCGGGCATAGGCTGCGGCGCAGGGGCAAGGTCACGCTGAGCTTCGAGATCGACGCCGAACTGGTGGAGCAGGCGCGCGCGAACGGCCATGAGCCGCTGGAGGTGCTGGAGCGCGGCCCGCGGGCGGCGGCCGACCATCCCCGCCGGCGGAGCTTCGTCGAGAGCGCCCGCGAGAAGGCGAAAGACCCCGAAGGCGCCGAGCGCCGCGCGCAAGAATGGGCGGAGCGCAACAGGGACGCCATCGCCGAGCGCAACCGCATGATCGAGGAGCGCGGGCTCCTGTCGGACTACGAGCCGTTAAAGCCGCGCTGGATGCGTTGAGGCTCAAGCGGCGGGTCGGCTCGCTTGAGGATCAGGAAGACGTCATCCGGCGCGGTCTCGACCGCCTCTTCACCGGCTTCTGAGCCTCACCCCGCCCGCCGCAGCACCAGGGTGCACCAGGCGTCGCGGCGCAGGCGGCGCTGCAGGGTGAAGCCGCGGTTCAGGTAGGCGGCGCGGACGAAGCGCTCCTGCGTGCGCAGGAGGCCGGAGAGCACGGCGACCCCGCCCGGCTTCAGCGCGCCGCAGATGTCCTGCGCCAGCACCACCAACGGTCGCGCCAGGATGTTGGCGAACACAAGGTCGTAGGGCCCCGCCTCGCGCACGGCGCGCGCATCCAGGCCGCTCGCGTGGAGGAACCGGGCGCGCACGTGGTTCACCGCCGCGTTCTCCTTCGAGATGCGCACGCTCACCGGGTCGATGTCGGTGCCCACCACGGTGCGCGAGCCTGTGGCCGCCGCGGCGATCCCCAGCACGCCCGTGCCCGCCCCCACGTCCAGCACGCGGGGGAAGCGGCGGCGCTTGAGCAGGGTGTCGTAGGCGAGCAGGCAGCCCACCGTGGTCCCGTGGTGGCCCGTGCCGAAGGCGGCGCCCGCCTCGATGCGCAGGTTCACCGTGTTGGGCGGCGTGCGCCCGCGGTCGTGCATGCCGTAGACGAAGAAGCGCCCCGCCCGCACGGGCGGCAGGCCGCTGAGCGCCATGGCCAGCCAGTCGGCGTCGGCCAGCACCTCGGTCGCCAGCGTCAGGGCGGGGAAGCCCCCCAGGCGCGCGCGCAGGCCGTCCGCCTCCTGCGGCGTGGTGGGAAAGGCGTCGATGCGCCAAACGCCCGCATCCTCGTCCTCCTCCAGGATGGAGTAGGTGGCGCCCTCCAGCGCCGGGTCGGCGTCGACGGCGCAGGCGGCGGCCTCCGCCTCGGCGCGGGGGCCGCGGGCGACGATCTGGACGGCGGGCTCGGTCATGCGCGGTCGATGGACGGACGCGCACGCCTGGGCAAGCCGCACGAATCCGATCTCGGCGCCGCGCGTTGGTCGGCGGGATGTGTCAAAGGTCGGCGATGATGCGGATGAGAACGGGCGCGGCCCTGGCGGTTCTTGCGGCGGCGGCGGCGCTGGGCGGCGCGGCGGCGGCGCGGGCCCAGCCCGTGACGGAGACGCTGCCCGGCCC
>CAXTCO010000172.1:0-5338 GCA_964242255.1 uncultured Caulobacteraceae bacterium
ACGACCCGGGCGAGCTGTTCGCCGTGCTCGACCGCGACGACGTGCTGACGCCGCATCCCGGCGAGTTCGAGCGCGTCTTCCCAGGCCTGCTGAAGAGCTCGCCCGAGCGGATCACCGCCGCGCGCCGGGCGGCGGCGCGGGCAGGCTGCGTGGTGCTGCTCAAGGGCGGCGACACGGTGGTCGCGGCCCCCGACGGGCGGGCGGCCGTGAACCCGGTCACGGCGCCCTGGCTGGCGACCGCGGGCTCCGGCGACGTGCTGGCCGGCCTGATCGCGGGGCTCCTCGCCCAGGGCATGGACAGCTGGGAGGCGGCGTGCGCCGCCGACTGGATCCACTCCACCGCCGGCGCCCGGCACGGCCCCGGGCTGATCGCCGAGGACCTGCCCGAGCTCGTCCCCGCCGTGCTCAAGCGCCTCTGGGAGAGCCGCCCATGACCGCCGACCCCCGCTCCCTGTCCCGCTTCGCCGTGGCGCCCGCGGGCGAGGGCTTCCTGTTGACGCTGGAGGACGCCGCGGGCGCCGTGATCCGCTTCGCCGCCACCGAGGAGCAGCTCGACGTTCTGGCCGACCTGATCGACGACGCGCTGGGCACGGCGGCCGAGGACTGAGCCCGGGCGCGCGGGTGGTGCGGATGAGAGGGCTCGAACCTCCACGCCTCGCGGCGCTGGAACCTAAATCCAGTGCGTCTACCAGTTCCGCCACATCCGCATGCGGGGCGCGCGGAGGCTTAGGCGTCCCCACCCGCCGCGACAAGGCGCGCGCGCCGCCGCGCTTTGACCGGGGCGGGCGCAGGCGCCATAAGCGCCCCTCCCGCGCCGCCGCGCCCTTCCGCGCCGGCGGCGTGCTTCGTTTCGCACCCCCGCCGGCCGCGCGTCTCCCGCGCCGCCGCGCGCGCCAGCCGCAAGAGCTCCCGCCATGTCCGTCCAAGTGGTCCAGAAGTCCGGCGAGGGTCTGAGCCGCGTCTACGCCGTGACCGTGTCCAAGGGCGACCTGCAAGGCCAGCTCGAAGCCAAGATCGCCGAGATCCGGCCGAACATGAACATCAAGGGCTTCCGCCCCGGCAAGGTGCCGGCGCTGCACGTCAAGAAGATGTACGGCCGCCAACTGATGCAGGAGATCGTCGACAAGGCGGTCAACGACGCCTCGACCGAGGCCCTCAGCCAGGCCGGCGCCCGCCCCGCCGCCCAGCCCGACATCAAGCTGGAGAGCGACATCGGCCGCGTGATGGCCGGCGAGGCCGACCTCGCCTTCGACCTGGACGTCGAGCTGATGCCCGATTTCGAGCCCGCCGACATGGCCGGTCTGAAGCTGGACCGCCCGACCTGCGCCGCCACCGACGCGGAGATCGACGAGCAGATCACCGAGATCGCCGGCGCCAACCGGTCGTTCGAAGCCAAGGAGGGCGCGGCCGCCGACGGAGACATGGTGGTCGCCGACTTCCTCGGCCGCATCGACGGCGAAGCCTTCGAAGGCGGCTCGGCCGAGGGCGCCGAGATCGTGATCGGCTCCAACCGCTTCATCCCCGGCTTCGAGGAGCAGCTGGCGGGCGCCTCGGCGGGCGAGACGCGCACGGTCTCGGTCACCTTCCCCGAGAGCTACGCCGCCGCCCAGCTCGCCGGCAAGCCGGCCGAGTTCGAGGTGACGGTCAAGGAGGTGCGCGCCCCCAAGGCCGATGAAGCGGTGGACGACGCCTTCGCCGAGCGCCTGGGCCTGCCCAGCCTGCAGGCCCTGCGCGACGCCATCCGCGGGCAGGTGGAGGGCGGGTACGCCGCCGCCAGCCGCCAAAAGGTCAAGCGCGCCCTGCTCGACGCGCTCGACGAGCGCCACGACTTCGCCCTGCCGCCCCGCATGGTCGAGGCCGAGTTCGGCCAGATCTGGAGCCAGGTCGAGCAGGAGCGCGCCCGGGGCGAGACCGGCGCGGAAGACGCCGGCAAGAGCGAAGACGAGCTCCGCACGGAGTACCGCCGCATCGCCGAGCGCCGGGTGCGCCTGGGCCTGGTGCTCGCCGAGATCGGCCGCCGCGCAGGCGTCGACGTGTCCGAGCAGGAGATGCAGGGCGCCCTGATCGCCGAGGCGCGCAAATATCCCGGCCAGGAGCGCGAGGTGGTGGAGTACTTCCGCCAGAACCCGCAGGCCGCCGCCACCCTGCGCGCGCCGATCTACGAGGAGAAGGTGGTGGACCACCTGATCGGCCAGGCCGAGGTCACCGACACGCCGGTCTCCAAGGAGGCCCTGTTCGCCGACGACGAGCTCCCGGCCGCCTACGCCGAGGCCGGCGACGAGGCCGCTCCCGCCGCCGCGGAGGAGGCCGCGCCCGCCAAGAAGAAGGCTGCGCCGCGCAAGAAGAAAGCGGCGGAGGAGTCCGCACCGGAGGAGTGAGTTCGTCGGCGGCCTCCGTGCGGGGTTGAACGCACGGGCGGTAGGGGGCCGGTCGCGGGGAGGGGAATAATTCCTCCTCCGGTCCCGCGCCCGCCTCACCCCAGCCGGTCGCGCGCGCCCAGCAGCCGCCAGCTCGGCCCCTTCAGCACCTCCAGCGGGCTGAAGCGGGCCTTGTAGTCCATCTTCACGCTGCCCTGGACCCAGTAGCCCAGGTAGACGTAGGGGATCGCCGCCTCCGCCGCCTGCACCGCGTGGTCCAGGATGATGAACGAGCCCAGGCTGCGCCGCGTCAGCGCCGGGTCGTAGAAGCTGTAGACCAGCGACAGCCCGTCGTGCAGCGCGTCCACCAGCGCGCAGGCGACGAGGTCTCCGGGGCCGCGGTCGCGGGGCGCGGTGCGGTACTCGATCAGGTGCGTGCGCACCGCCGTGTCCTCGACCATGGCCACGTAGTCGGGCCAGGTCATCTCGGCCATCCCGCCCTCGGCGTGGCGGGTGAGGAGGTAGCGGCGCAGCAGGTCGAACTGCTCCACGGTGGCCTCGGCCTCCACCAAGTGGCGGCGCAGGTCGGCGTTGCGCGCCAGCACGCGGCGCTCGGAGCGCGAGAAGACGTACTCCCCCACGGGAAGCCGCACGGAGCGGCAGGCGTCGCACGCCTCGCAGGCGGGGCGGTAGGCGATGTTCTGCGAGCGGCGGAAGCCCACGGCGCTGAGGGCGTCGTTGATGTTCGGCCCCTCGGAGATGGGCAGGTGGGCGAACACCTTCCGCTCGTCGCGGCCGGGCAGGTAGGGGCAGGGGGTGGGCGCGGTGAGGTAGAAGCGCAGCGCCCGGGTGGCGAAGGGATGCGTCAAGGCGTGTCCGGCGGCGGGGAGGCGGCCGCGAAGATAGGCCGCGTCGGCGGCCGCGGCGAGGGCGCCCGGCCCGCGTCGCGCCGCGCCCGCCGTCACGGCGCCGCGTCCGGCGGCAGCACCGGCTTCTCGCGCAGGAGAACGATGGCGATGCGTCGGTTGCCGGCCAGCGTCGGGTCGTCGGGGAAAAGGGGGTCGGAGTTGGCCTTGCCCGACACCTGGTAGACGCGGTCCGGATCGACGCCGGCCTCCTGCAGCACGGTGCGCGAGGCGTTGGCGCGGCCGGCGCTCAGCGCCCAGTCGTCGCCGCCCTTGGTTCCCGCCGGCGTGGCGCTGGTGTGGCCCGCCACGGTGATCCGGTTGTGCAGCTGGCCGATCACCTTGGACACCGCCCGCAGCAGCAGCCGCGCCCGGTCGTTGGGCCGAACGGAGCCCGCGTCGAACATGGAGCGGCCTTCCTGGTCGACGAGCTGGATGCGCAGGCCCTCCGGCGTCTGGTCCACCAGCACCTGCTTGGACAGTTCGGCCAGCTCGGGCAGGGACTGCATGGCCTGCCGCAGGCTCTCGGCGGCGCTCTGGAAGGCGTCGGCTTCGCGCTTGGCGGCGGCCTCCGCGGCCGGGTCGCCGCCCGCGGCCTTGCGCACGGCGCGGCCGTTGCTGTCCGTCTGCGGCGCATCCGGCGCGGTCTGGGGCACGGCGGCGGCGGCGCCCTCGCTCTTGGCCCCGTCCTGCCCCAGCGCCGTGCCCGCCAGGATGCCGCCCGCGCCCGACGAGGACGAGGAGACGCTGGCCGGGGCGAAGTAGTCGGCGATGCCCTTCTTCTGCTCGGGGCTGGTGGTGTTGATCAGCCACATCAGCAGGAAGAAGGCCATCATGGCGGTGACGAAGTCGGCGTAGGCCACCTTCCACGCGCCGCCGTGGTGCCCCCCGCCGGACACCTTCTTGATCTTCTTGATCAGGATGGGCGCGTCGCCGCCGTACGCCATGGAGCCGCCGTCTCGTGAACCGTCCGGTAGGCTTAACGGCGCGGGCCTTAAGCGCGCGTTAGGGCGCCTCGGCGGGGCGGCCTCATTCACGGTTCAACTCTCCGCAACCCGGCCTGGCCCGGCGTGGCTGGTGACGCCGCTGCGCCGAGGGGCTCAGCCGCCCATGGGCGCCGTCCTGTGGCGCGCCTCCGTCGCGACGCCGCGCGCCGTGGGCCTGAACGGACCTGCGGAGCTCGTCGACGCCTACGCCCTCCAGCCCTGCGGCCTCGTGGCCTAGCTGTCCGGGCCAGGGCGGCGCCCGTCGCCGAAAGCGCTTGGCAGGCGCGCGTGCGTCGCCTATCTACCCAGTTCCACACAAACCGACTCGCTCCGGCGCGCGCCCTCGGCTGCGCGCCGTCGCCCGTCGCGTGTGGGCCCGAGGCCCGGTCCGCCGCCCTGGACCGTCGTGCGAAGGGCCCTCCGTCCTGAACGGAGGAACGTCACAGCGTCCGCGGGACCGTCACGGTTCCGCGGAGGGCGGACGCTCCCCTCGAACGCGCTCTCCCCGCGCGCAGGAGCCTCATGGCCGACGACGCCTCGCTTCCCATCGCCGCCCGCCGTCAGCTGGGCGACGTGCACCCCGTCGACATCGCGTCCTTCACCGGGCGCAAGCGCATCCGCAAGACCTTCGGCAAGATCCCCGAGGCCGTGCAGATGCCCAACCTGATCGAGGTGCAGCGGTCGTCGTACGAGCAGTTCCTCAAGCGCGACGTGCGTCCGCAGGACCGCGGCGACGAGGGGCTGGAGGCCGTCTTCAAGTCCGTCTTCCCGATCAAGGACTTCAACGAGCGCGCCGTGCTCGAGTACGTGTCCTATGAGTTCGAGGATCCGAAGTACGACGTCGAGGAGTGCATCCAGCGCGACATGACGTACGCGGCGCCCCTGAAGGTGAAGCTGCGCCTGATCGTGTTCGAGTCCGACGAGGACACGGGCGCCCGCTCCGTCAAGGACATCAAGGAGCAGGACGTCTACATGGGCGACATCCCGCTCATGACGGAGAAGGGCACCTTCATCGTCAACGGCACCGAGCGGGTGATCGTCTCGCAGATGCACCGCTCGCCGGGCGTGTTCTTCGACCACGACAAGGGCA
>CAXTCO010000173.1:0-5327 GCA_964242255.1 uncultured Caulobacteraceae bacterium
CAGCCGGGCGTTGCGCGCGTCGGCGTCGTCGCCCCCGCGCAGCCGGCTGACGCCGTAGGCGGCGCCGGCGCGGCCGAGCCCCGCGCCCACCTGGGCGAAGCGGCGCACGCGGCCGGACAGCCGGTCGCGTTCGGGATCGACGGGGGAACGTTCGCTCATGGGCGGGCAACGTGCGGCGGCCCCGGGCGATCCGGCCGCCGGATAGAGGCGGGATCCCGTGTTGACGCTGCAGAAGGCCTTCGCCAAAGACGGCGGCCGTTTCCAGGAGCCCGCCTTGAGCACCGCATCATGGAGCGCCACGCCTGAGAGGCGTCCGTGGCGCAGGGCGTCCGGAGCCGCCCGCGCTCCGGGCGGCCTGGCCCCCTGGGTGGCCTTCCCCCTGTACCTGCCCTTCGGCCTGGGCGGCGCCTACTGCACCACGGTCCTGGTGTTCAACCTCTCCAAGGCGGCCGTGGGCACGGCGCAGATCGGCGGCTTCCTGTTCCTGGGGGCGCTCCCGATGCTGGGGAGGTTCCTCTACGCGCCGCTGGTGGACACCCTGCTCGGCCTGCGGCGATGGTACGCCATCGGCGTGGTCGGCAGCGCCGCCTCGCTCGGGGCCATCGCTCTGGTTCCCGCAACCCCCGCCATGATGACGCCGTTGACTTGGCTCGTGTGCCTGGTGGCGCTCGCGGTCACCTTCATCACCATGTCGGTCGAGGCCATCCTGGCCCACGACGTCGCTCCGGAGCGCAAGGGAGCGGCCACAGGCTGGAAGATGGCGGGAGGGCTGGGCGGCAGCGGCATCGGCGGCGGGGTCGCCCTCTGGATGGTCGGCGCGGGAGCGCCCGGGTGGTCCCCGGCGGTGATGCTGGCCGTCGTAAGCCTCCTCTGCATCCCGTTCTCGTGGATGGCCGCTCCGCGGACGCCGCTCGCGCCCGGGGCGGGCGTGAAGGGCGAGGTGGCGGCCGTGGCGTCCGAACTGCGGAACCTCCTGCGGTCCCGGGCGGGGCTGCTGGTGCTGCTCCTGGCGGCCCTGCCCCTCGCCACCGGCGGCATGGCTAACCTGCTTCCCTCCTTGGCGAAGGATTGGCGCGCGGGCGCGGGTGAGGTCGCTCTGGTCAGCGGCGGCCTGAGCGGCGTCGTCTACATCGCGGGCGCGCTCGCCGGCGGCTGGATCTGCGATCGGTGGAAGCGGCGCTGGACCTACTGCGCGGCGGGAGCAGGCATGGCCTTGACGGCGGTGGCCATGGCCCTGGGCCCCCGCACTCCGGCGGCCTTCGTGAGCTTGAGCCTGGTCTACGCCCTGATCACAGGCGTCGCGTTCACGAGCCTCGAAGCCTCCGTCCTGGAGGCGATCGGCAAGGGCGCCGCGGCCAGCAAGTCGTCGGCGCTGACGGCCATCGGCCACATGGCCGTCTATGGCGAGCAGGGGGTCGAGGGCTGGGTGAACGAGCGCTTCAACCTGACGACGATGCTGTACCTGGAGGCGTCGCTCGCCCTGGGCTCCATCCTGATCTACGCCCTGGGCGCCACGCTTTCCGCCCGCAGGGGGAGCTGTCGGGCGGCGGCGCAGTTCGCCGCCTGACGGCCGCGCCGGTTCACCCCAGGGCTTCGAACTCGTCCACCAGCCGGGCGAGGCGGGCGCAGCCGGCGGCCCAGAAGCTCTTCTCGCGGGGATCGAGGCCGAAGGGCGCCAGCGCCTCCACGTAGGTCTTGATCCCGCCGGCGGCCAGCAGCTCCTCGTAGAGCGGGGCGAAGGCGGCCGGGTCCTCACGGCGCTTCTCCATCAAGGCGGAGACCAGAAGGTCGCCGAAGGCGTAGGCGTAGACGTAGAAGGGCGCGTGGACGAAGTGGCTGACGTAGGCCCAGTAGGGCTGGTAGCCGTCGTTCAGCTTCACGGCCGGGCCGAGGCTCTCGGCCTGCACCTCGGTCCAGATCTCGGCGATGCGGTCGGGGGCGACCTCGCCTTCGGCCCGCTCGGCGTGGAAGCGCTCCTCGAAACGGTGGAAGGCGATCTGGCGCACCACCGTGTTGAGGCCGTCCTCGATCTTGCCCGCCAGCAGCGCGCGTCGCTCGTCGGGCGCTGCCTCGGCGAGGAGGCGCTCGAACACGAGGCCCTCGCCGAAGATGGAGGCGGTCTCCGCCAGGGTGAGCGGCGTGTCGGCCAGGAGCGTGCCCTGCGGCGCCGCCAGGGTCTGGTGCACGGCGTGGCCGAGCTCGTGAGCCAGCGTCAGCACGTCGCGTCGCTCGTGCATGAAGTTCATCAGCACGTAGGGGTGCTTGGGCGCCGTCACCGGGTGCGAGAAGGCGCCGGAGGCCTTGCCCGCGCGGGGCTGGGCGTCGATCCACGGGCGGTCGAAGAAGGCGCGGGCGCGGTCGGCGAACTTGGGAGCCAGGGCGGCGAAGCTCTCCAGCACGATCGCCTTGGCCTCGTCCCAGCCGTAGGCGCGGGGCGCCGCCGCGGTCAGCGGGGCGTTGCGGTCCCAATAGTTGAGCTGCGGCAGGCCGAGCGCCTTGGCTTTCAGGGCGTAGTACTTGTGGCTGAGCGCCGGGTAGGCCTCCGTCACCGCCTCCACCATCACGCGCACGCTCTGGGCGTCCACCTCGTTGGAGAGGTGGCGGCCGGCCTGCGGGTCGGGGAACTTGCGCCAGCGGTCCTCCACCTGCTTCTCGAAGGCGACGGTGTTGAGCACCAGCGCCAGCACGGGCGTCTGCGCCTCCAGGGCGGCGGACAGGCCGTGGGCCGCCGCCTCGCGCCGGCCGGCGGAGGGGTCGGACAGGCGGTTCAGCGCCTCCGCGAGCGTCAGCCGCTCGCCCGCCACCTCCACCCTCAGGCGGGCGAGCGTCTCGTCGTGCAGGCGCACCCAGCCGGCGACGGCGGGGGAGCGGTCGATCAGCAGGCGCTCCAGGTCGGGCGCCAGCTCGTGGTCGCGGCCCAGGCGCACGCGGCGCAGCCAGGGGCGCCAGCGCGCCGCGTCCGGCCGGCTCTTGAGCGCGGCCTCGATCTCCCACTCCTCCAGCTGGTTCAGCTCCAGGGTGAGGAACAGGGTGTCGGCCCCGACGGCGGAGGCCTTGGTGCGGACGTCGCCCTCGAACTTGGCCGCCGCCGGGTCGTCCCGCGCCGTGGAGGCGGAGAGCGAGGCGTAGGCGCCCACCGCCCCCAGGAGGTCGGTGACGCGCTCATAGAGGCTGACGGCCTGGTCGATCAGCAGGCCGAGCCGCTCGGGGTTGGCGCGGGCGGCGGTGAACTGCCCCTTGAGGCGCGCCAGCTCGGCCACGGCGGCGCGGGCGGCCTCCAGGTCGGCCTCGATCGCCGGGTCGTCGCGGCGGGCGTAGAGGTCGTCGAGGCGCCACTCGGGCAGGGCCTCACCCTGGAAGGCGTCGGCCGGCTGATGCTGGGTCATGGTGCGCAGCCTATCGCGCGGCGGATGAACGGGAGCAATCGCCTTGACGCGGGCCGGCCGCGCGGCCCGCCCGCGTCACACGGGCGGCGACATGCGGTGGAGGGCGCAAAGCTTGTTGCCGTCCGGGTCGCGAAGATAGGCGAGGTAGAGCCGCCGCTGGCCGTCGTCTCGCACGCCGGGGGGGCGTTCAACCGCTTCTCCCCCCGCTTCCACCCCGGCCTTGTGCCAGGCGTCGGCCTGCTCCGGCCCGTCCACTTGGAAGCCGATGGTCGCGCCGTTGCCGACGGAGGCGGGGGCGCCGTCGATCGGCTTGGTGACCATGAACGCCGCGCCTTTGTGCACATAGACGAGGCGCCCCTTGGGATCGACCGTCCCGGGCCGGCCGCCGAGCGCGGTGAACACGGCGTCGTAGAAGCGCTTGGCGCGGTCCAGGTCGTTGCTGCCGACCATCAGGTGGCTGAACATCGTGGCGGTTCCTCCCGCGGCGCTCTTCGCCGTCGGCGGGAGCGCCGTCAACCTGTCCTCACCGGGACGGGCCCGCCGGCCCGACCTCGCGCAACCGCGCCTTCATCCTTGGCGGCCTAAGCAGGGCCCCATGGCCAAGACCGTGCTCCTCGTCGACGACGACCCCGTCCAGCGCCGCCTGATCGGGGCGGTGCTGGAGCGCGAGGGCTTCGCCGTGGCCGCCGTCGACAGCGGCGACGCCGCGCTGGACCGCACGGCCGCGGGCCTGACGCCCGACGTGGTGATCCTGGACCTCGTCATGCCCGGCCTGTCCGGCCTGGACACGCTCAAGGCCATGCGCGCGCACGGCATGGCCGCGCCCGTGATCGTGCTGACGGCCACCGGCGGCGTGGAGGTGGTGGTGCGCGCCATGCAGGCCGGCGCCTGCGACTTCTTCATCAAGCCCGCAAGCCCCGAGCGGATCATCGTCTCCATCCGCAACGCCCTGCAGATGGGGAACCTGGCGCAGGAGGTGGACCGGCTGAAGAAGCGGCCCGCCTCCAGCGGGATCACCTTCGCCGACCTGGTCGGGAGCTCGCCCGCCATGCGCCAGGTCAAGGCGCTGGGCGGGCGGGCGGCGAAATCCGCGATCCCCGTCCTGATCCTGGGCGAGAGCGGCGTCGGCAAGGAGGTGATCGCGCGCGCCGTGCACGCCGCAGGCGAGCGCGCCGCCAAGCCGTTCATCGCCGTGAACTGCGGGGCGCTGCCGGCCAACCTCGTCGAGTCGATCCTGTTCGGCCACGAGAAGGGCGCCTTCACCGGCGCCCACGAGAAGCACCTGGGCAAGTTCGTGGAGGCTCAAGGGGGAACCCTGTTCCTCGACGAGATCGGCGAGCTGCCCCTCGACATGCAGGTGAAGCTGCTGCGCGCCCTGCAGGAGAAGGAGGTCGATCCCGTCGGCGGCAAGCGGCCGGTGAAGGTGGACGTGCGCATCCTCGCCGCCACCAACCGCGACCTGGCCGAGCGGGTGCGCGAGGGGGCTTTCCGCGAGGATCTGTTCTACCGCCTCAACGTCTTCCCGATCGAGGCGCCCGCCCTGCGCGAGCGGCGCGAGGACGTCGCCGCGTTGACCGACGCCTTCATCCGCCGCTTCTCCGCGGAGGAGGGCAAGCGCGTGGTGGCCGCCTCGGCGGAGACCACCGCGCTGCTGGCCGCCTACGACTGGCCGGGCAACGTGCGCCAGCTGGAGAACGCCGTCTACCGCGCCGTGGTGCTGGCCGACGGTCCCTACCTGCAGCCGCACGACTTCCCCGCCGTCTCCGGCGTCAGCGCGCCCGCGCCGGAGGCCGCCGCCTCGCCGGCCTCCGACAGGCCCGAGCCGGCCGGCGGCGAGCCGCCGGTGCGCATCGTGGACGGCTCCGGCCACCTGCGCACCCTGGAGGAGATCGAGCGCGACCTCATCCAGCACGCCATCGAGCTCTACGCCGGCCACATGAC
>CAXTCO010000174.1:0-5316 GCA_964242255.1 uncultured Caulobacteraceae bacterium
AGCAGGGCGGCGATGAGCGCGGTCAGCACCAATGGTGCTTGTTCCAGAAGGCGCGAGCCTCGGCGACCCTGCCGTATCGATCCTTGATGTAGCGGATGCCGCCCTGGCACTCCTGCACGGCGTCGCCGATCGAGGCCTCGCCGTGCGGGTCGTACTTCGGCCACTGCTCCCTGAGCAGTTGGTAGAGCCCGCGGGCCGATGAGCCGGCCTGGTTGCGGACCCCGACCTCGCCCATCGACTCCTGCGCCATGATCCATAGCAGGTCGTCGTAGTCCGAAACCGGAACTCCCTCGAGCGTCATGGCGGTGGCAAAGCCTGGATCGACGCCAAGGGCACGAGTGCGGGGTTCTTGGGCGACCACGGGTGCTTGCGCATCGCCTGCCGTTTCGGTGTGATGGTTGCGTCGGTCATTCCGCTCCCGCGAGCGCCACTCGACCAAGCTCTCGCGGCGCAGTCAAGAGGAGCCGAGTCGGTGGCGTCAGCCCCTGCCGCACCTGGGCGCGCAGGTCGTCGGGCGGCGCGCCGCACCGCCGGTCTCCGCCGCGCATCGGCTTCGTCGCCTTCCTCCGTGCACCGCGGAGGCCGCTGGCGGAGCGCCGCGACCGCCGGACGGGTCGCGCTTCGGCGCGGGCCGTCCGGCTCGGCGGCGATGGAGATCAGGCCGGCCGGAGCGGCCCTCCCGGCGGCAGGGGGCTGCGATGCGCCAGCCGGACCAGCACGGCGCCGCAGGCGACCGCCGCGACGATCGCCACGCCGAGCGGAAGGTCGCCCACCGCCTTGAACAGAGGCGCGGCGTCGCTCGCGCGCCCCACGACCTCCCACAGCCCCATCTGCACCACCAGCGTCAGGACGACCCCCGCGAACGGCCTCCCGAACCGCCGGTCGCCGGCGTAGAGCCATGCCGCCGACGCGAGCGCGACGAGGTTCGCGATGCGCACGCACCACGAGTCCAGCCAGAAGTCCTGCGGGCCGTCGATGTGGAGGAACAGGTGCTCGACCGCTCGTCCGACGATCGGGCCGAGGAGGAGGAGCAGCGTAGCGAGGAAGTATCGCGAGTGGAGCGCAGGGGTCTTCCGATTCCGGACACCCTCATAAAACAGCCATGCGACGCATATCGCGCTCAGGGTGTCTATGACGGTGAACTGAGCTCCGTAGATGGCGTAGAACAGAGATCCGCTGCTGATCGTCTTAGACATGCTGACGGCGACGGAGGCCAGCCCCGCCAGGAAGAACGGGAAGACGTAGATGCTCGCCGAGCCGAGCTTGCGGTGCAGGGCGAAGCGGCCGTTGTTGGCCGACAGGCTCTGGCCGGCCAGGAGCAACATCCATAGCGAAGAGAAGAGGCCGTGCACGTGGAACGCGAGCGGTGCGTGGTAGAGGTTGGAGAAGTACCTCGGCCAGAAGGCGTATAGGCTCAGCAGGAACTCCGCCGCGATGAAGTAGTGGGCGTACCTATAGACACCCTGTCCCGCCCTGCTCATCGGTCGCTCCTCCGTTCGTTGACTTCGGATGGGCGCGCTACCCGCGGAACGGGTCGCGCATCAGCACCGTATCATCGCGCTCCGGGCCGGTGGAGATCAGGGCCACGGGGGTCTCGATCAGCTCCTCGATGCGGCGCACGTACTTGATGGCGTTGGCCGGCAGGTCGCGGAAGGAGCGCGCCCCTTGCGTGCTCTCGCTCCAGCCGGCGATCTCCTCGTAGACGGGGCGGGCGGCGGCCTGGGCGGTGACGCCGGCGGGCAGGTGGTCGACACGCTCGCCGTCGACGTCGTAGCCGGTGCAGATCTTCAGGGTCTCGAAGCCGTCCAGCACGTCGAGCTTGGTGAGGGCGATGCCGTCCACGCCGTTGATGGCCATGCTCTGGCGCACCAGGGCGGCGTCGAACCAGCCGCAGCGGCGCTTGCGGCCCGTCACCACGCCGAACTCGCGGCCCACGGTCCCCAGCCGCTCGCCGTCGGCGTCGTGGAGCTCGGTGGGGAAGGGGCCTCCGCCCACGCGGGTGGTGTAGGCCTTGACGATGCCCAGCACGTAGCCGACCGCCCGCGGGCCGAGGCCCGAGCCCGCCGCCGCCTGGCCGCTGACCGTGTTGGACGAGGTGACGAACGGGTAGGTGCCGTGGTCCACGTCCAGCAGCGCGCCCTGCGCCCCCTCGAACAGCACGCGGCGGCCGGCTTTGGAGGCGTCGTCCAAGAGGCGCCAGGCCGGGCGGGCGTAGGGCAGGATCCTCGGCGCCAGCTCCAGCAGGCCGGCGATCAGCGCCGCGCCGTCCGCCTCGGGAAGGTCCAGCCCCCGGCGGAGCGCGCCGTGGTGGGCCAGCAGGCGCGCGACCTTGGCCTCCAGCGCGGCGCGGTCGGCGAGGTCGGCCACGCGCACGGCGCGGCGGCCCACCTTGTCCTCGTAGGCGGGGCCGATGCCGCGGCCTGTGGTGCCGATGGCGGCCGATCCGGCCTCCCGCTCGCGCGCCGCGTCCAGGTCGCGGTGCAGCGGCAGGATCAGGCAGGCGTTGTCGGCCAGCACGAGGAGCTCGGGCGTGATGCGCACGCCCTGGGCGGACACGCGGGCGATCTCGTCCAGCAGCGCCTGAGGGTCGACCACCACGCCGTTGCCGATCACGCTGAGCTTGCCCTGCACCACGCCGGAGGGCAGCAGGCTCAGCTTGTAGGTCGTGTCGCCCACCACCAGCGTGTGGCCGGCGTTGTGGCCGCCCTGGAAGCGCACCACCACGTCGGCGCGGCTGGAGAGCCAGTCGACGATGCGGCCCTTGCCCTCGTCGCCCCACTGCGCGCCGACGACGGCGACGTTGGCCATGATCTCGTCCCTGCCTTCGGGGCGTCAGCGGAAGCGGTGCATCAGGCGCAGGCCCACGTCGTCCATGCCCTGGTTCTTGCCCGAGTGCAGGATCTGCCCGTTGGACAGGTGCACGTAGCTGGCCTCCACCTTCCAGTCGCGGCCGACCTTGTAGCCGAGGGCCAGCTCCGGCTCGAACAGGTCGTGGCTGCCGAAGTCGATGCGGGTGGCGGCCAGGTGGGCGCGGCGGGCGCGCTCCTGGGCGGAGACCGTCGGGTCGGTGGAGCTGCCGATGTCGGCCTGGCCGGTGGTGCCGGCGAAGCCGATGCCGGGGCGCAGGTACCAGTGCTCGCTGTGCAGGATGGCGACCGGCCAGTCGAAGCCCAGGGCCACGAAGTCGGTCGGCACGTTGGTGTTGAAGCCCAGCATGCCGTGCACGTGCGGGTTGAAGATGTACTTGAACGCGCCGCCCAGCGCCTCCGTCTCGAAGCCGAGCATCAGGTCGGCCCCGCCCTCCTGGCTCTGCTTGGTGCCCACGCCGTGGGCGTAGGCGCCCGTCCAGATGTCCGCCGCCGCCGCGGCGCGCGCGCCGACGAAGGCCAGCACGCCGGCCAGGAGGGGCGCCGCGAACCGCTTCATGTGTGATCTTCCCCGCCGGACAGGTTCGGCGACCGCTCTAGCCGCGACGCACCGCCGCGCCAAGGGCGAGGCGCCGGCGCCGGACGGCGCGGCCTCGTCGGTGCTCTGGGACGGGCGGGCGTCCAAGGCGGCGCGGTCCCGTCGCGACACGGCGGCGGCGGCTGTCGGGGGCCGCCTGCGCCGCCGACAGGCTGGCGCGGCCTCACCCCCGCCGCCATACTGGTCCAGGGGAGGGCGGACGGCGCGCGGGGCGCGCCGCGCCGATCGGAGCGTCGATGCCGTCGAGCCCTCTCCGCGTCCGCCTCCGCGCCCGGCCGGGGCGCACGGCCGCCGTCCTCGGCGCCCTGGCCACGGCCTTGGCCCCGGTCGCGGCGGGGGCGCAGGAGGGGCCGAACCACAACGCCGGGCCGCAGATCATCCGCGACACGGAGGTGGAGGAGATCATCCACCAGGAGGCCGACCCGGTGTTCATCGCCGCCGGCCTCAACCCCAAAGAGATGCGCTTCATCCTGGTGCAGGACGAGTTCAACGCCGCCACCACCGGGGGCCGCCAGTTCATCATCGGCACCAAGCTGATCCAGGAGACGGCGAACCCCAACGAGCTCATCGGCGTGCTCGCGCACGAGAGCGGCCACGCCGCGGGCGGCCACCCCATCCGCAACGACATGCAGCGCGCGGGCATCACGCCCATGATCATCAGCGCGGGCCTGGGCCTCCTGGCCCTGGCCGCGGGCATCCCCGACGCGGGCCTCGCGCTCCTGACGTCGTCGCCCTACTTCGGCGCCCTCGCCTCCATCGGCTACTCCCGCGAGCAGGAGGCGCGGGCCGACCAGGCGGCCTCCACCTACCTGGAGAAGGCGGGCATGAGCGGGCGCGGGCTCGTCGCCTTCTTCGAGCGCTTCCGCTACGAGGAGGTGTTCAGCGAGGCGCGCCGCTACAGGTTCTTCGTCGACCACCCGATCTTCGCCGAGCGCGTGGAGCTCCTGCGCCGCCGCGTGGAGACCCAGCCGCACTACCGGGCGGTGGACACGGCCGAGCTGGTCGCGCGCCACGAGATCCTGAAGGCCAAGCTGAAAGCCTTCACCGACGCCCCGCAGACCACCTTCATCACCGTCAGCGAGACCGACACCAGCTTCCCGGCGCGCTACGCCCGCGCCATCGCCTACTACCGCTCGCTGGAGACCGACAAGGCGCTGCGGCTGATCGACGGCCTGATCGCCGACCACCCCGCCGACCCCTACCTCTACGAGCTCAAGGGCCAGGCCCTGTTCGAGAGCGCCCACACGGTCCAGGCGCAGGCGGCCTACGCCAAGGCGGTGGAGCTGAAGCCCGACGCCAGCCTGCTGCGCGTGCTCCTGGCGCAGGCCATCCTCGGCCAGGACGACGGCAAGAAGGCGGACCTGGCCATCCCGCACCTGAAGCGCGCCCTGGCGCTGGAGGGCGACAACCCCTTCGCCTGGCAGCTCCTCAGCCAAGCCTACGACGCCAAGGGCCAGGGCGGGGCCGCGCGCCTGGCCGCCGCGGAGGCGCGCTACGCCGTGGGCGACATGCGCGAGGCGCGCATCTTCGCCATGCGCGCCCGCGAGGCCCTGGACAAGAACACCCCCGAGTGGCGCCGCGCCACCGACATCGTCCTCGCCAGCCGCCCCAGCGCCAACGACCTCAAGCTGATCGCCGACGGCGTGGGCTAGGCGCCGGGGCCGACGAAGGCGGCGGTCTCCTCGACCGCCTCCACCAGCCCGACGCGGCGCAGCTCCACGCCTTCCGGCAGGGCGGAGAACAGGCGCGTCGGGCTCGCCGCGTCCAGCATCACGAACACGCCGCGGTCGTCCGCCCGGCGGATCAGCCGGCCGAAGGCCTGGGCGATGCGCGCGCGGGCGAGGGCGTCGT
>CAXTCO010000175.1:0-5313 GCA_964242255.1 uncultured Caulobacteraceae bacterium
GCCGCGCGGGACGCCGGCGCGGGCTCCGGCTCGACGCGCTCCGTCAGCTCCAGCACGTCGTCGTGGGAGGCGGGCGGCGGCGCCTCGAAGGCGTGGGGAGCGGCGGGCGCGGCGACCGGGGCGCCGCCGGGGCTTGCGGCCGCCTCCGCGGCGGCGGGAGCGGGCGCGTCATCCTCCGAGATGATCTTCCGGATGGAGGCGAGGATCTCCTCCATGGTCGGTTCGGGGGCGTTGGTTTCAGACATGCGCCGCTCGCTTGCGAGGAAAATCCCGCGCGGACCCTAGAGGCGCCGCGGCGCCCGGGCAATCCGCCCCACGCGCCGCTAAAAGGTGAAGCCGCGGGGCGCGGCGAAGCCCGGCATCAGGGGCGGCGTGGCGTCGAACACCTCCCGGCGGGCGAGCCGGCCGTCGTCGCCGCGCAGGTACAGCCGCGCCTTGCCGACCGGGCCCATGCGCTCGATCACCGCCAGGCGGCCGCCTTCGGCCAGGGCGTCGGTCCAGCTCTGCGGCGCGCGCTCCACGCCGCCCTCCGTGACCACCACGTCGAAGGGTCCGAGGTCGCCCAGGTCGTCCACGCGGCCGGTGCGGACGGACACGCCCTCGTCCGCCAGGGCCTGCAGCAGGAAGGCGGGCGCGCCCTCCGGGGGCTGCAGCGCGGTGACGTGCAGGCCGATGCGCGCCATCACCATGGCGGCGTAGGGCGCGGCGACGGCGAGCGCCCGCTCGCCGGCGCGCGGGGCGGCGGCCTGCAGGAGCTTGGACACCTCCCGCGGCTCGCCCAGCCACCAGTCGGGCGCGTAGGCGACGCGGGCCTCGGCGTAGGCCAGGGCGGCGCGGCCGGGCGGGCACAGGCGCTCGCGCGGGACGGCGCGCATGGCGTCCTGCACGTCGAGGTCGGTGACGTCGTTGGTGCGCACCTGGTTCTCGACCATGTTGGTGCGGGCGGTCGCGAGCGAGGCGGCGGCGGTCATCGGAGGGCGCGACGGGCTTTCGGCGGGCGGCGGAGCTGGCGCATGTCTACGGTGCGGGCGCCCGGGTGGCAACGCGGGCCGGCCGGCCCGGGCCGCCGCGCTCGCTTGCGGGCGGCGGGGCGCTTCGCTAAGCGGAACGCCGCGACGCGCCGGCCTGGTGGCGGAGTGGTGACGCAGAGGACTGCAAATCCTTGCACCCGGGTTCGATTCCCGGCCAGGCCTCCAGCGCTCGGGTCGGGCGCGCCCCGCCGCAACGGACGGCCCGCTTGAGCGAACCCCACGTCGTGATCGTCGGCGCCGGCCATGCGGGCGGGTCGACGGCCGCCTTCCTCCGCCAGTTCGGCTTCGGCGGCGCGATCACGCTGGTGGGGGATGAACCGCTGGCCCCCTACCAGCGCCCGCCCCTGTCCAAGGCGTGGCTCAAGGGCGAGGCGGGGGCGGACGAGCTGCTGCTCAAGCCGGAGCGCTGGTACGGCGAGAACGGGGTGGACCTGCGGCTGTCGTCCCCCGTCGCGGCCCTCGACCTCGCCGGCCGCGGGGTGGAGCTGGCCGACGGCCACCGCATCGGCTGGGAGCGGCTGGTGATCGCCACCGGCGCGCGGGCGCGCGCCCTGTCCGTGCCGGGCGCGGACCTCTACGGCGTCCTCGCCCTGCGCGACGCGGCCGACGCGGAGGCGCTGAAGACCACGCTCGCCCCGGGCCGCCGGCTGGTGGTGGTCGGCGGCGGCTACGTGGGGCTGGAGGCGGCCGCCAGCGCCCGGGCGCTGGGCGCGGAGGTGGTGGTGGTCGAGCGCGAGGCGCGGGTGCTGGCGCGCGTCGCCGGCCCGGAGCTGTCCGCCTTCTTCACCGCCCGCCACCGCGCCCACGGGGTCGCGTTCGAACTCCGCGCGGACGTGGCCGCGCTGGAGGAGAGGGACGGGCGGGCGGCGGGCGTGCGCCTGGGCGACGGCCGCGTCCTGCCCTGCGACGCGGCCCTGGTCGGCGTGGGCGCCGTCCCCGACGACGCGCTGGCGCGCGCGGCGGGCCTGCCCTGCGACGGGGGGATCGTGGTGGACGCCCAGGCGCGCACCGCCGAGCCCGACGTGTGGGCGGTGGGCGACGTGACCCGCCGCCCCTTGCCCGCCTACGAGGACCGGCCCTGGCGGCTGGAGAGCGTGCCCAACGCCCTGGAGCAGGCGCGCCAAGCCGCCTGCGCCCTGGCCGGCCGCCCCGCCCCGCCGCCCGAGGTCCCCTGGTTCTGGTCGGACCAGTACGACCTTAAGCTGCAGATCGCCGGGCTGCCGTTCGAGGCCGACCTGCGCGTCGTGCGGGGCGACCCGGCGTCCGGGCGCTTCGCCGTGTTCCACCTCAAGGGCGGCCGGGTGCGCGCGGTGGAGGCCGTCAACGCCGCGCCCGAGTTCATGACGGGCCGCCAGATGATCGGCAGGGGGTCGGCCGTGGACGCCCGCCGCCTCGCCGACCCGGCCACGCCGCTGAAGTCGCTGATGGCCTGAAGCGGAGCGCGGCTCTAGGGTCGGGCTCACATGCGCGACGCCCCGCAGACCGCCCCCGCCGTCCGCCACGCGCCGGAGCCGCCGCGCGGGGGCCGGTTCGCGACGCTGAAGGGCGCCAACGTCACGGTGGCGGTGATCCTGGTCGGCTTCACCGTGTGGGCGCTGCGCGGCATCCTGGAGCCGTTCGTGCTGGCGGTGTTCCTGCTGCTGATGATCGACGGCATGGCGCGCACCTTCGCCGAGCGCGTGCCGCGCTTCCCCAAGCGCCTGGCGCTGCCCACGGCGATCGTGTCGATCCTGGTGCTGTTCGGGCTGGTGATCGCGCTGGCCGTGCAGAACGCGGGCGACTTCCTGGCGCACTCGGGGGAGTACGCCCAGCGGCTGAACGCCATCCTCGACCAGGGGGCGCAGCGCCTGGGGCTGGAGACCTCGCCCACCGTCGAGGACGTGATCCACCGGCTGAACCCCGGCCGCTTCGCCGGCGGCGCGGCCAAGGCGGTCGGCCATGGGGGCGAGGCGGCCGTGTTCGTGCTGATCTACCTGGGCTTCCTGCTGGCGTCCGGCCGCGGCTTCGCGGCGAAGCGCGACGCCCTCTTCCGCCGCGGGCGCGAACGGGGCGAGGCCGACAAGATCTTCCGGCGCATCCGCGGCGGGGTGGAGAGCTACCTGTGGGTGCAGACGGTGGTGGGTCTGGTCATCGCCACCGCTTCCGGCGTGCTGCTGGCGCTGTTCGGCGTCCAGCACATCTTCTTCTGGTGCCTGATCGTGTTCGTGACGAACTACGTGCCGGCCATCGGCGGCGCGGTGGGCGTGCTGTTCCCCGCCGCCTTCGCCCTGGTGGAGGCCGACGCCGTGTGGAAGCCGCTGGTGCTGGTGGCGGCGCTGGAGACGGTGCACTTCTTCGTCAACCACGTGATCCAGCCGCGCATGCAGGGGGAGAGCCTGAACGTGGACCCCCTGGCCGTGCTGCTGGCCCTGGCCTTCTGGGGCTCCATCTGGGGCGTGACGGGCGCCTTCCTCTCCACGCCCCTGACGGTGGTGATCATGGCCGTGTGCGCCGAGTTCCCCGCCACGCGCGCCATCGCCGTCCTGCTCTCCGGGGACGGCCGACCCTTCCCGGTGTCGTCGGACAAGACGGAAGGGCCGGAGAAGGACGCTCCGGCCCGCACCCGCAAGGGCGCGTCCGCGGCGAGGTGATCCGCCCCCGGGCCGGCGTCAGGCCGACAAGGCGCGGGAGGCTTCTTCGAGACGGTCCTCCAGCACCGCCATAAAGCTCGCGCGCTTCAGGCCGGCGGTGACGGGGGGCAGGAACTCGTAGACCACCACGCCCGGGAAGCGGAGCACGCCGTGCGGCGGCCAGTGCGCGCCGCTGTTGGTGGCCAACGGCGTGCAGGCGACGCCGAGCTCGCGGTAGAGGCCGGCCACGCCGGGCTTGTAGGCGGGCGCGGCGCCGGGTTCCTGGCGCGTCCCTTCGGGGAAGATCACCAGCTGGCGCCCGTCGGCCAGGCGGTCGCGCGCCGCGTGGGTCATGGCGCGCAGGGTGGCGGCGCCGCCGGCGCGGTCGATGGGCACCATGTCGAGCTTGGCGGCCCACCAGCCGAAGAACGGCAGGCGCATCAGCTCGCGCTTCAGCACGTAGGCGGGGTCGGGCAAGAGGCCCAAGGGCGCGACCGTGTCGAGCATGGACTGGTGCTTGGCCGCCACCAGCGCGGCCCCCGTCGGCATGTGCTCGCGCCCGCGCACCTCCACGCGCACGCCGCAGAAGGCGCGCAGGCCCCACAGCACGCCCCTGGCCCACAGGCGCACCAGCCCCCACGCCCGCTCGCGCCGCAACAGCAGCAGGGGCGAGGCGGCCGTGCCGAGCACCGCCATGGTGCCGTAGAGCCATGCGGTGAACACCAGCGAGCCCGCCCAGACGCGCGCCGTCGCCCTCGGCCGCGCGAAGACCGCGGCCCCGGTCACGCCGGCGCTCCGGCCGCGGCGTGCAGGGGCCGGCGGGGCGCGTCGACGCCGAGCTTGCGGCCGAGGGCCAGCACCCCCTCGCGGCCCAGGATCGCCAGGTACTTGCAGTACTCCAGCGCCATGCGCCGCACGCTCACCCCCGAGCGCCACCAGCGACGCGCGTCCAGGTCGGTCACCACGGGGTAGCGGTGGAGCTGCACGCCGGGCGTGCGCGCGCCCAGCTCCAGGATCGCGCGCGGCATGTGGTAGTCGGCCGTGACGACGATCAGCGAGCGGTAGCCGTTGTGGCGGGCCCAGGCGGCGGTCTCCTGCGCGTTGCCGCGCGTGTTCTCCGCGCGGAAGCCCAGGTCGACGCAGCAGTCCCACTTGCGCCCGACCCCGCGGGCCGCCTGCTTCACCTGGGTGCGCGTCACCTGCGGGTTGACGCCGGAGATCAAGAGGCGCCGGCCCTCGCCGTCCTCCAACAGCTGCTCGGCCGCCTCCAGCCGGACGGCGGAGCCGCCGGTCAGCACCACGACGCCGTCGGCCGACGGCGGCTCGGCCGCCGGCGTGGAGGCGGCGACGCGCTCGGCGAAGGCCCACAGGCCCGCCGCCCAGAGGATCGCCAGAAGCGCGAGCAGGAACAACAGCTTCACCCGCCCTCCCTAGCGCGCTTCGCCCCGCCGGGAAGCCGCGCCGCGTCCAGGGCCCGGAGAATGCCGCGCCGCGCCGTGCGGGCAAGGGCAAAAGGCTAAGGCCGCTCACGCAGGATGGACATGGCTGTCGCCCGGGCGCTGGCCGCCGCCGCCAGCGCCGCCAGCCCCGGACAGGGCAGCACCACCAGAAGGTCGCCGTAGTGCACGGGCAGTGCCGGGGTGAACCCGCCCTGCCCCGCCGCCGCCCGAGCC
>CAXTCO010000176.1:0-5303 GCA_964242255.1 uncultured Caulobacteraceae bacterium
GTGGCCCCCCGCGGAGGCGGCGCAGCGCTCGCCGGCTTCGCCACCGGCGCGGCGCTTGTCGCGTTGGCGCTCGCGCTCCAGGCCTTGGCGCACCGCTGAGGGCCGGGGAAGCCCGCTGGGCGACGGTGACGCCCGCCGCCGCGAACCCCGCGGCCCCGGCGGCGTTGGAGGCGCGAGAACGGAGGCGGCCATGAGCACGACAGGTCCGGTGGGTTTCGGCGCGGCCCCTGCGGGAGCGGCGGCCCCGCCCCGTCACGGCTCCGCGTGGTTCACCATCGAGGGCGCGGTGCTGATCGCGCTCGGCGTGCTGGCGATCGTGTTCTCGCTGGCGGCCGGTGTGGCTGCGGCGCTCCTGATCGGCTGGCTGCTGGTGATCTCCGGCGGGGTCGGCCTCGTGTCCACCTTGCGCGGAGGCGGCCACACGCACCGCACCTGGAGCGTCGTCTCGGCGCTGTTGGCCGTGGGGGTGGGGCTGCTGGTGGTGTTCGACCCCGCGGCGGGCGCCCTCGGCGTGGCCATGCTCGTCGGCCTGTTCCTGATCCTGGACGGGGTGGCGCAGATCGGCCTCGCCCTGGACCAGCGCAAGCGCGGGGCGTCACGCTGGGGCTGGTTCCTGGCGGTGGGCGTGTTCGACATCCTGCTGGCCGCGCTGATCCTGGCGCTCGGCCCGCTCGGCGCGACGTCGCTGCTGGGCTTCGTCGTGGGCGTGGACCTGATCCTGGCCGGGATCGCCCTGATCGCCGTGCGCCGCACGGGCCTGCGCGCGCCCGCGGTGGTCTGAACGGACGCGCGTTTGACGCGCGGCGGCGCGCGCCCTAGGTGAGGCCGCCTCAGGCGGGCGGGGGCGACCCCGGCCCGCCTTTCTCATGCCCGCCGCCCAGGAGCTTCCGCCATGGCCGACCTACCCGCAGGCGCGACGGGCGTGCTGGTGCTGGCCGACGGCGCCGTCATGCCCGGCTTCGGCGTGGGCGCCGCGGGCGAGGCGGTGGGCGAGGTGTGCTTCAACACCGCCATGACGGGCTACCAGGAGATCCTGACCGACCCCTCCTACATGGCGCAGATCGTCACCTTCACCTTCCCCCACGTCGGCAACACGGGCGTGAACCGGGAGGACGTGGAGCAGTTCGGCCGCGAAGCCGGCCTGCCCGGCGCGCAGGGCTCGCTCGACGCGGGCTTCGGCGGCGCGCGCACCACCGCACGGGGCGCGATCTTCCGCGACCTGCCGACCGATCCCGCCAACCACCGCGCCACCGGTCCGTTGCACGCGTGGCTGGCGAGCCGCGGCGTCGTGGCGCTGGCGGGGATCGACACGCGCGCCCTCACCCGCCGCATCCGCGAGCGCGGCATGCCGCACGGCGTGGTCGCCCACGCGCCGGACGGCCGCTTCGATCTCGACGCGCTGGTGGCCAAGGCGCGCGCCTGGGAGGGCGTCATCGGCCTGGACCTCGCGAAGGAGGCCACCACCCTGCAGAGCTTCACCTTCGACGAAGGGCTGTGGAGCTGGCCCGGCGGGTACGCCGGCCCGCAGGACCGGCCCCGGTTCGAGGTCGCCGTGCTCGACTACGGGATCAAGCGCAACATCCTGCGCGCCCTGACCAGCATCGGCGCGCGCGCCACCGTGCTGCCCGCCGCCACGACCGCCGAGGAGGTGCTCGCCCGCAGGCCGGACGGCGTGCTGCTGTCCAACGGCCCCGGCGACCCGGCCGCCACCGGCGCCTACGCCACGCCCGAGATCGGCAAGCTGGTCGACAGCGGCACGCCCGTGTTCGGCATCTGCCTGGGCCACCAGATGCTCGCCCGCGCGCTCGGCGCGAAGACGTCGAAGATGGACCAGGGCCACCACGGCGCGAACCATCCGGTGAAGGACCTGCAGACCGGCCGCGTGGAGATCGTCAGCATGAACCACGGGTTCACCGTCGATCGCGACACCCTGCCGGAAGCCGTGCGCGAGACGCACGTCAGCCTGTTCGACGGCACCAACGCCGGCCTCGCCCTGCGAGACCGGCCGGTGTTCAGCGTGCAGCACCACCCGGAGGCCAGCCCCGGCCCGACCGACAGCCTGTACCTGTTCGAGCGTTTCGCCGAGCTGATGGAGCGCGCGAAGGGCTGAGCGCCGCCGCCCTGTCGTCCCGGACCGGCTCGGCCGTGCGGGACCACAGGGCGCGGACCGTCGGCTACTTCACCGCCGTGAGGTGCTTGCTGAGCATCTTGTTCATCTCGAACATGCTCGCGGATTTCTGCCCGAACACCTTCTCAAGCTTGGCGTCCGCGTTGATCTGGCGGCCGTCCTTGGGATCCTGCAGCTTGTGTTGCTTGATGTAGGCCCAGACCTTGCTGACCATCTCGCTGCGCGGCAGGTCGTCCTCGCCGATGATGGCGGCCAGTTCCGGCGAGGGGGTCACGGGCGCGGTGATGCCCCCGCGTGCGCCGCCCGCCGGCTTGTCTGTCGCTTCGACCTTCTTCTCCGCCTCGGCGGTCTCCTTCTTGCCGCGCTTGATCGCCCCTTCGCGAGCCATGGTCCAGCCTCCGTCGCCGCCCGCACCTCCATTTGGCCGAGCCCGAGCTTAGCAACGCGGTCGCGCGCGGATCGTTCGCGCCGCCGGACCACGCGCCCGGCGACCTGTCGCAAAGCGCCCCTCAGCCGGCCTTGGCCGCCTTCTTCGCAGGCGCCTTCGGCTTGGCTGGCGACTTCGACGTGGACGCCGCCGCCGACTTGGCCGCCGCCTTGGCCTTGACCTTGGCGGGCGCCCGCTTGGCCTTCTTCTCCACGCCCTCCACGCCCGCCTTGGCGTCCACCAGCCGCGCGGCCTCCTCAACGGTGAGGGCGTCCATGTCGGCGCCTTTGGGCAGGGTCACGTTGACCTTGCCCATCTTGATGTAGGCGCCGTAGCGGCCGGGCATGATGCTGATCTCGTCGCCGTGCGTCGGATGCGGGCCGAGCACGCGCGTGGGCGTCGCGCCGGCGCCCCGGCCCCGGGCGCCGCCCGCCTTCTTCTCCGCGATCAGGATCACGGCGCGGTTCAGGCCGATCTCGAAGGCGTCCTCGATCGAGTCCACGCTGGCGTAGGTCTTGCCGTGCTGCACGTACGGGCCGTAGCGGCCGAGCCCCGCCAGGATCGGCTCGCCGTCCTGGGGATCCCTCCCCACCTCGCGCGGCAGGGACAGCAGCTTGAGCGCCTGCTCCAGGTCCAGCCCGCCCGGAGTCCAGCCCTTGGGCAAGGACGAACGCTTCGGCTTGTCGTCTGAGCCGAGCTCCACGTAGGGGCCGAAGCGGCCGACCTTGACGAGCACCGGCCGGCCCGTCGCCGGGTCGACGCCCAGCTCGCGGTCGCCGGCGGGTGCCTCGCCCTCCGCCGCCTCGCCCGTGGCGAACGGGCGCGTGTAGCGGCAATCGGGGTAGTTGCTGCAGCCGATGAAGGCGCCATTGCGCGAGATGCGCAGGCCCAGGCGCCCGCCGTCGCGGTGCTCGGCGACGCAGGTGGGGCAGGTGCGCGGGTCGCCGCCGTCCTCGCGCGGCGCGAACAGGGCGGGGCCGAGGGCGGCGTCGAGCACGTCGATCACCTCGCGCACGCCCTTGTCGCCCATGCCCTCGATGGCGGCGTGGAAGTCGCGCCAGAAGTCGCGCAGCAACACCTTGTATTCGAGCTTGCCGTCGGAGACCTGATCAAGCTGTTCCTCCAGCCCCGCAGTGAAGTCGTACTCCACGTAGCGGTGGAAGAACTCCGAGAGAAAGGCGCTCAGAAGCCGGCCCTTGTCCTCCGGCACGAACCGGTTCTTGTCCATGCGCACGTAGGCGCGGTCTCGCAGCACGCCCAGGATGGAGGCGTAGGTGGAGGGGCGGCCGATGCCCAGCTCCTCCATCCGCTTGACGAGGCTGGCCTCCGAGTAACGCGGCGGAGGCTCGGTGAAGTGCTGGTCGGCGCGCGCCTCACGCACGCTCGCCTTGGCGCCCTCGGCGACGGCGGGCAGGCGGCGCGCGTCGTCCTCGTCGTCGCTCCCCTCCGCGCCCTTCTGGCGGTCGTCGCGGCCCTCCTCGTAGACGGCGAGATAGCCGTCGAACTGCACCACCTGGCCCGTGGCGCGCAGGCCGGTGCGCCCGTCGTCGGTGAGGAGGTCGACGGTGGTGCGCTCGATGCGGGCGCTCTCCATCTGGCTGGCGGCCATGCGCTTCCAGATCAGCTCGTAGAGGCGGCCGAGGTCGCCCTCCAGCCGCAGGCTCTCCGGCCGGCGCGCGAGGGAGGTGGGGCGGATCGCCTCGTGCGCCTCCTGGGCGTTCTTGGCCTTCGCCTTGTAGTAGCGCGGGCTTTCAGGGACGTACTCCGCACCGAAGCGGTCGCCGATCACGCGGCGCGCCTCGCTGATGGCCTCGGGCGCGGCGGCCACGCCGTCCGTCCGCATGTAGGTGATCAGGCCGCCCTGCTCGTCCACGCCCTCGTAGAGCTTCTGCGCCGCGCTCATGGTGCGCTGGGCGTTGAAGCCGAGCTTGCGGCTGGCCTCCTGCTGCAGGGTGCTGGTGGTGAAGGGCGGCGGCGGTGAGCGGCGCGCCGGCTTCTTCTCCACGCTGCGGACGGTGAAGGCGCCTGCGGCCACCGCCCTGCGGGCGGCCTGCGCCACATCCTCGCTCGGCAGGTCGTAGCGGCCGAGCTTCTTGCCGTCGTGCGTCACCAGCCGCGCCAGGAACGGGTCGGAGCCGGCGCTCACGTCCGCCTCCACCGTCCAGTACTCGCGGGCGCGGAACGCCTCGATCTCCGCCTCGCGCTCCACCACCAGCCGCAGCGCCACCGACTGCACGCGGCCGGCGGAGCGCGCGCCCGGCAGCTTTCGCCACAGCACGGGAGAGAGGGTGAAGCCGACCAGGTAATCGAGCGCGCGACGGGCGAGGTAGGCGTCCACCAGCTCCATGTCGATCTGGCGCGGCGCGGCCATGGCGGCGGTGACGGCCGACTTGGTGATGGCGTTGAAGGTGACGCGCTGTACTTCCGCGTCCTTGCCGATGGCTTTCTTCTTCTTCAGAACCTCCAGCACGTGCCAGCTGATGGCCTCTCCCTCGCGGTCGGGGTCGGTGGCCAGGATCACGCGTCCGGCGCCCTTGGCGGCGGCGGCGATGTCGCTCAGGCGCTTGGCGGCCTTGGCGTCGACCTCCCAATCCATGGCGAAGTCGTCGTCGGGCCGCACGCTGCCGTCCTTGGCCGGCAGGTCGCGCACGTGGCCGTAGGAGGCGAGCACGGTGAAGCCCGGGCCGAGGTATTTCTCGATGGTCTTGGCCTTGGCGGGGCTCTCGACGACGACGACGCTGGTCACGC
>CAXTCO010000177.1:0-5282 GCA_964242255.1 uncultured Caulobacteraceae bacterium
CCGGCAGGGCGCGGCTGACGATCACGCTCATGGCGTAGTCGAGGTAGGAGCGCTTCAGCTCGTCCTCGATGGCGATGGGCGTTATGCCGCCCGGGGAGGCGGGGGGCGTCGGCGTGGCGTCGTCGGGCAAGTCGGAGTCCGGCAGGGAGCGGGGCGGCGCTGAATCGAACGCGCGCGAGAGGATCCCTGACTAGCACCCGGGGTCGGCCGGGGCAAAAAGAAGGCCCGGGGGCCTCCCGCAAGGGGAGGGCCCGGGCCGCGGACGTCCGGTGCTGCGGCGTCAGTACTTGGCGCGCAACGTCACGCCGTAGGTGCGGGGCGAGCCCAGGAAGGCGTCCAGCACGCCCTGCCGGTTGGTCGGCGCGTTCTGGAAGCCCGCGTCGAACACCACCTGCCGGTAGTCCTTGTTCGTCAGGTTGTCGGCCCAGAACTCGATGGAGTAGCGCTCGTTTCGCGGGAAGAAGGCGATGCGCGCGTTGAGCAGCGCGTAGTCGCCCTGGCGCTTGCCGGGGTCGAGGTCCGAGCCCGTGTTGTAGGCCGAGTTGAACTTGATCCCGAAGTTGCCGCGGACGCGGTAGTCGCCGATCAGGTCGTGCGTGTAGGTGGCGGCCAGCGACGCGGAGTAGAGCGGCGCCAGTGGCAGGCGCGACCCGCCCGAACCTTGGTAGCCGGCCGGCTGCAGCGCGCCCAGGTCCTTGTTCTGAAAGCGGGTGTCGGCGATCGTCAGGCCGCCCTGGATCGACATGTCGTGGATGGGGAACCACACGAAGTCGGTGTCGACGCCTTGGCTGACGACTTCCGGCACGGAGGTCACCACGAAGACAAGGCCGTTGAAGGTGTTGTACTGGAAGTTGTCGAACTCCTGGCGGAACAGGGTGCCGTTGAGCAGCAGCTTGCGGTCCAGGAGAGTCGACTTGGCGCCCAGCTCGTAGCTGTCGACGAACTCCGGCGCGAAGCGCGTGCTGGCCAGCGGCGTGACGGCGGCCGCCGAACCGGGCGCGCAGCCGGGCGTGCCGATGGTGCATTGCGTGCGGTCGAGGTTGAAGCCGCCCGCCTTGTAGCCGCGCGCGTAGGAGCCGTAGACCAGGAGCTCGGGGTTGAAGCGGTAGCTCAGCTTCGCCGTGCCGGACGCCTCGTCCTCCACCTCAGACTGGTGGTTGGAGAAGTTGTTGAAGCCCGGCGACAGGATGGGCAGGCAGCTCACCGCGTCGATGGTGGCCAGGCCCGCCGCCGTGGCCGCCGGCACCTTGCCGATGATGGCGCCCACCCCGCGGTTCACGGGCGCGCAGAGGCCGGCGTTCCCGGTGTTCGTCTGCAGGCTGTCCAGCGACTTGTCGTCGTGGGTGAAGCGGAAGCCCGCGTTGAACTCCAGCTTGGACGTGATGTGGAAGGTGTCGTTGGTGAACACCGCCACCGTGTCGTCGTCCTGCCGGTAGCGGTCGAAGTCGCCGGTGTTGGCCGGCTGGTTCGCACCGAAGGTCTGCGGCAGGAAGGCGGGGTTGGTCCCGCCGGAGAACAGCAGGCTCAGGTAGGGAGTGAAGCTGGGCCCGAACAGGAAGTTGAAGTTCGAGCGCAGGTGCTCGTGGCTGTAGAACACGCCGACGGTGTAGTCGAGGCGGTCGATCTTGCCGGAGACGCGCGCTTCTTCGCTGATCGTCTGGAACTCGTCGGAGTCGAGGTCAGTGCCAGGCTGGTAGAACAAGTCGGCGGTGGTGAAGTCCACGTCGCCGCCGTGAACCAGCTTCCAGTCGCGGACGGAGGCGATGTTGGTGAAGGTGGCGTCGCCGAGCGTGTGCAGCTTGTAGTTGGTCTCGACCGAGAGGCCGCGGTCGATGATGTTCTGGGTGTCGGGGCGGTTGGCGAACTCCTGACGCGCGAACGGGTTGGGGTTGATCGCCTCGCCGCCGCCCGCGCCGCCGAGCGCGGCCACGATGGCGGCCGTCTCGCCCACGGGCGGGGAGCCCGACCCCGCCGAGCGGATCTGCACGGCGTCGCAGCAGTGCTCGTCGCGGTGCGAATAGTCGACGATGGTGCGGACCGACAGGTCGTCGGTGGGCAGCCACAGGAGCTGGCCGCGCAGGGTGTAGAAGTTGCGGTCGTTGTCGCGGGTCTGGTTGGACGGGCCGGGGGCGTCGGCCACGCGGTTGAAGCCGTCGCGCTGGCGGTCGGCGAAGTAGAAGCTGCCGGCCAGCTTGTCGCCCACGATCGGGCCGGTGACGGAGGCCGAGCCGCCCACCTCGCCGTAGTTGCCGGCCGTGAACTCGGCGTGGGCGCCGAAGTCGAACGCGGGCTGCGCCGTCAGGATGTTGATCACGCCGGCGGAGGTGGACTTGCCGAACAAGGTGCCCTGCGGCCCCTTCAGCACCTCGATGCGGTCCACGTCGCCCAGGTCGCCGAAGCCCACGCCGTTGCGGGGGCGGTAGACGCCGTCGATGGAGATGCCCACCGAGCTCTCCAGGCCGACGTTGTCGCCCACGGTGCCGATGCCGCGGATGCGGGCGGTGGTGGTGCCCTCGCTGGTGGTGGAGGTCACCAAGAGGCCGGGGGTGACGACCTGCAGGTCCTTGATGTCGTTGACGCCCGTGTCCTGCAGCAGCTGGCGGCTGACCGTGGTGACCACGATCGGCACGTCCTGCAGGTTCTGCGTGCGCTTCTGGGCGGTGACGACGATCTCGTCCACGCTCTGGGGCGTGCCGCTCTCCTTGCTGGCCGCGCTGGCGGCCGACTGGGAGGGCGCCCCCGTCTGCGAGGCGGCGCTTCCGCCGCCGCCGCTCTGGGCGGCGGCGGGCGAGGCGGCGGCCACCAGCACGGCGACGGCCGACGCGGTGGACAGGAGCGTGGCGTGGAGACGCATGCGTTTTCCCTCGTTCGTGACGCGCTGGCCTTCCTCGCGGAGAGGGCGCGCGGCGTTTTCAGCCGGGAGGTGACTCCCGTTCAGTCAAGGCATGGACCAGCGGCGGGCGCGGATCACTCGGCTTTTTCGACGCAGGTGGGACGAAGCGCCGTGTGTGTCCCGGCCGCAACGCTTGGAGCCGTAGTTTTGACGCAGTCGTCAGCCGCCGGAGCCGCGGATCACGAACGTCGCCGTGTTGCCGACGGCGGCGGCCGAACCGGAGACCGCGCCGCCGGTGCTCCCGCGGTAGAGGCTGGCCGCGCTCACCGTCCCGCCGTTCAGCTGGACCGTGTTGACGCCGACGCCGCCCTGGCATGTGCCGCAGGCGTAGCCCTGCACCGCGTTGCCCACCGCCACCGCGCTCACGGACGCGTCGCCGCCCGCGCCTCCGGTGAGCAGCGAGCTCCTGGCCGCGACGGCGCCCTCGTTGGTCTGGTTCACGCCGATCTCGGTGGTCGGCGAGGCGCTGGAGACCGCCACCGAGTTGCCGACCCCGTAGGCGCCGACGCCGGCCCCGTTCCAGCTCCCGATCCCGTACGCCGCGTCGGCGCTCACGGCGGCGTTGTTCACCTGGGTGTGGTCGTTGGTGGTGTAGGCGCCGTCGCCCGCCACGGTGACGTTGTTGCCCGTGGCGGTGGCCTGGCCCGCGATCTGGTCGCCCGCCTGCTGCTGCGAGGTGAGGGTGGCGCTCACCGCGCCTCCCGTCGTGGTCTGGCTGGTGGCGCCCTCCACGGTGGAGCCCGTTCCCTGCAGGGTGACGTCGTTGCCGACCGCGGTGGCCGAGGCCGACGCCGGCCCGGCGATCACGCCCGCGTCGGCCTCCGTGTCGGCGAAGACGGAGCCGGTCAGCGTCTGCGTCGTGGACTGGGCGACCGAGCCGGTCTGCGACAGCCACCCTTGCGTGTTCCCCACCGCGAGCGAGTCGGCCTGCAGCCGGCCCGTGGGCGCCGCGACGCTCAGGAAGGCGCCGGCGGTGACGGTCCCCGCCCCGGCCGCCTGCACCGCCGTGCCGCTCAGGGGGCCGCAGCAGGCGCCGGCGGTCGCCGTGTTCCCGGTGGCGGAGCTGCTGACGCCCGCGTAGGATCCGGAGGAGCCCGTCACCGTGGAGGTGGCGTTCGCCTCCACCGCGCCTGAGGCGGCCTGCCGGCTCGTGAACGACATCCCGCCGCCGTCCGACACCGCCGAGGCCGTGTTCCCCGTCGCCACGGCCGCGTTCGCCGTCGAGCCTGCGGAGACGACGTTCAGCGTCTGCCCGGCGAACACGTCGCCGAGCTGCACCTGGCCGTTGACGACGTCGCGGCCCGTGTCCTGGGCCGCCGCCTCAGTAGCGGCCGCGAGCCACGGCCACGTCAGGATCGCGACGGTCGCTCCAATGCGACGGGTCTTCGCGGCTGCGCGCATTGTTCTGGTCCAGGTTGTTGTAGGCGGGCACGAAGCCGCCGGTGGCGCCCGCCGTGCCCAGGGGGTCGTCGCCCATGCAGGCGTGCGGGCCCGGCGCGCCGTAGAGGTTGGCCACCATCTCCGTCACGCCGCGCTCGATCAGGCTGCGCACCGCCAGCTGCACGGGCTCGAGCGCCCCCTGTCCGGCGGAGACGTTGACCACGTTGGTGCCGAAGAACTTGAAGAAGCCGGCTCCGATCTCGCGCCCGATGATCTGCTTCTGGTAGGAGACGACGTCCACCACCTCAAGCGTCTTGGTCTCCACCAGCCGCATGTCCAGGGCCACGTTCATCACGTAGTTCTTGCCGGTGAGCTCGCCCGAGCCCTTGGTGACGTCCTGCTTGCCGCCCTGGCCGTCGAAGCCGTCGGATTTGATGTTGTAGTTCAGTTCGGTGATGCCGCCGACGATATAGAAGTCGCTGCCCGGCACCTGCCCCGCCACGATCTGGCGGTAGGCCTTGGAGGGCGACAGCCCGTCCGGCCCGGCGTCGCTGATCAGCTTGTTGTTGGCGTATTTCAACTCGAGCTCGCTGACGCTGGTGTCGTAGCGCTCCACCAGCGGCACGCCGGCCTTGGCGAGGGCGCTGATGGCCATCAGCGAGGCGCCCTGCGTCACCTCGCGGCCGCCGTTGTCCTCCGCCTTGCCCGTGTAGTCGGCGATGCGGCCCACAGCGATGTGAGGCGCCCGCAGGCCGTACTGCCGCGCGTAGTTCGACAGGCACACCAGCGCCGTGGAGTAGGGCGTGGCGTTGCTGGTCACCGGCGCGTTGCCGATCGGGTGCGCGTAGAGCCCGTCCGGCCCGGCCACGGGCGAGACGCATCCCGCCAGCGCCAGGGCCGCCGCCGTCACCGCACCTAGCGCGCGGACGCGTCGGCCGCCGCCTACCGGGCGCGCGCGGTCACTCACCGCCGTCGGTCCCATCGAGGTTCACCTTCCCGTTGAGCACCG
>CAXTCO010000178.1:0-5254 GCA_964242255.1 uncultured Caulobacteraceae bacterium
GCGGGAGCCCGAGCCGGGCCGCTTTCCGAGCCCGGCCGCCAGCCGCGCAGCAGCAGCGCGTTGGCCACCACCGCGACGCTGGAGAACGCCATGGCGGCGCCCGCCACCGCGGGGCTCAGCAGGCCCGCCGCGGCGAGCGGCAGCGCCACGACGTTGTAGGCGAAGGCCCAGCCGAGGTTCTGCCTGATCTTGGCCGTTGTCCGCCGTGACACGTCGATCACGTCGGCCACCAGCGCCGGGTCGCCCCGCATCAGGGTGACGCCCGCGACCTCCAGGGCCGCGTCGGTGCCCGTGCCCATCGCGACCCCGACGTCGGCGGCGGCGAGCGCCGGGGCGTCGTTCACCCCGTCCCCCACCATCGCGACCGCGGCGCCGTCGCGCTTGAGCCCCGCCACGGCCGCGGCCTTGCCCTCCGGCAGCACGTCCGCCAGCACCTCGTCGACCCCCAGGTGACGCGCCGCGGCCTCCGCGCTGCCCCGGTTGTCGCCGGTCAGCATGACGGTGCGGACCCCCATCCGGCGCAGGCGCGCGACCGCCCCCGCGGCCGAGGGTTTGGGGGCGTCGCCGAAGGCGAGCAGGCCCAGCACGCGCGGCCGGGGTCCGGCCTCCGCCAGCCAGGACACGGTGCGCCCGTCGCGGGCCAGCGCGTCGGCCGCGGGACCGAGCGGCCCGAGCTCGACGCCCGTCTCGTCCATGAGCCGCCGGCTGCCCAGCCGGAGCGCCCGGCCCCCGACGGTGGCCGACACGCCCCGCCCGGGCAGCGCCGCGGTGTCGGACGGGGCCGGGCCCGCGGGGTTCCCGGCTTCCGCCGTCACGGCCCGGGCGAGCGGATGCTCGCTGCCGGACTGCATCGCGGCCGCGAGCCGCAGCACCGCGTCGCGACCGACCCCCGGCGCGGGCTCCACCGCCACCACGGACGGCCGCCCCTCCGTCAGCGTCCCGGTCTTGTCGAAGGCCACCACCGTGACCGCCCGGGCCCGCTCCAGCGCCTCCACGTCCTTGATCAGGATGCCGTGCCGGGCCGCGACGCCCGTGCCCACCATCACGGCGGTGGGCGTCGCGAGGCCGAGCGCGCAGGGGCAGGCCACCACCAGCACCGAAACGGCGTCGATCAGCGCGGCGTCGAGCCTTGCTCCCGCCATCCACCAGACCGCGAAGGTCAGCGCCGCCAGGCCGAGCACGGCGGGCACGAACACCGCGCTGACCCGGTCCACCAGGCGCTGGACGGGCGCCTTGCCGGCCTGCGCGCCCTCCACGAGCCGGATCACGCGGGCGAGCGTGCCGTCCGAGGCCGCCGCGGTCGCCTCCACCGCGAGCAGGCCGTTGCCGTTGACGGTGCCGCCCGTGACCCGGTCGCCCGGCTCCTTGCCCACGGGCAGCGCCTCGCCCGTGATCAGCGCCTCGTCGAGCTGGCTCGCGCCTTCCCGCACGACCCCGTCCACGGGGACGCGCTCGCCGGGCCGCACCACCACGGTGTCGCCCACCCGCACGGCGGCTGCCTCCACCTCCCGCTCGCCGCCGTCCGCGCCGCGCAGGCGCGCCCGCTCGGGACGCAGCGCCATGAGCGCCCGGATCGCGGACGCGGCCCGGCGCTTGGCGCGCGCTTCCAGGAAGCGGCCGAGCAGAACCAGGGTCACCACCACGGAGGACGCCTCGAAGAACAGGGGGCCGGGCGCCCCGCCCGTCCCGGCCCGCCACACCTCCGCCAGGCTCAGCCCGTAGGCCGCCGAGGTGCCCAGCGCCACCAGCAGGTCCATGTTGCCGGAGCCCGCGCGGACCGCCTTCCAGCCGTTCCGGTAGAAGCGCGCGCCCAGCCAGAGCTGGATCGGGGTCGCCAGGAGCAATTGCGCCCAGGGCGGCGGCGCCCAGTCGACGCCGGCCGGCATCAGGATCATGGGGGCGAGCAGCGGCAGCGTCAGAACGGCCGCGGCCAGCACGCGCGCGCCCTCCCGCCCGGCGGTCTCGGCGCGGGGGGCGGGCCGCGCGGACGCCACCGTCGCCTCGTAGCCCGCGTCCTCGACCGCGCCCACCAGGGTTTCGGGCGCGACGGCGCCGGGGGGCGCCGTGACGCGCGCCCGCTCCGTCGCCAGGTTGACGGCCGCGGTCGCCACGCCCGGGACGCCGCGCAGCGCCCGTTCCACGCGCCCCGCGCAGGACGCGCAGGACATCCCTGTGACCGCGAGGTCGATCAACTCCGCGGGGCCCGGCCCGGGGCGGGTGGTGGTTGGCATGGCGCGAGCTCCCAGCGTTCGATGCCGCGTCATGGCGAGATGGCCGTTCCAACGGTGGGAAGGTCAAGGGGTGTTTCGACGCCTTGACCTTCCAACGCTGGCAAGCCCCACGTCCCCGGCGTCCCACCCCGGAGGCTTCCCGATGCTTCGCTTCACCGTTCCCGACATGGTTTGCGGCGCCTGCGCCAAGGGGGTCGTCCGCGCCATCGCCAAGCTCGATGCCCGGGCCCGCGTCGAGACCGACCCTGCGGCGCGCGAGGTCCGCGTCGAGACGGCCGCGGCCGGCGAGGCCGCCCTGCTCGCGGCGCTCGCCGAGGCCGGGTTCCCGGCCGAACGGAAGGCCGGTCCGGCAGCCTGAGCCCGGAAGGGCAGCAACCGCCCGGCATCGCTCGGCCAGGGCTGCGCGGCCGGCGCCGTCACGCCCGTCGCGCCGCCGCGCGGGCCGAAAGGGCCCGGCAGGGCGGGGGAGGAGCCCCCGCCGCGCGTGGGCGCCACCCCGTTCGCGCTTCTGACAGGGCCCTCCAGCCGCCCGCGCGATCCTGGACTTACGGCGGACGGTCCCGTATCTTTCGCGGGGTGCGGCGCCGCGGGCGGGTTTCGGGCCCGGTCGCGGGCCGCCGTTGGGTTCCGGCTCCCGTCGCCCGCGCGGCGCGGCGCGGGGCGTCCCACCCCGGGAGGGCGACCTTCCGGGCGAGGTCTTGGGGGAGCGCCTCGCAACCGCAAGTCCCCGAAATCCTGGTTTGTCCGCGCTGCCCCTGGATCGTTCGAATGGCCACCGACCTCATCCGGTATGACCTCCGCGTGCAGGACGCGTTGCGCGGCGTGGTCCGCGACGTCCTGTCGGAGGCGGCCCGCAACGGGTTGCAGGGCGACCACCACTTCTTCATCACGTTCAAGACCAACGCGCCGGGCCTGCGGCTCTCCAACGTCATGCGGGAGCGCTACCCGGACGAGATGACCATCATCCTCCAGCACCAGTTCTGGGACCTGGGCGTGACGCAGCACGCCTTCGAGGTGGGCTTGTCCTTCTCCAACCGCCCCGAGCGGCTGTTGGTGCCCTTCGCGGCCATCACCAGCTTCGTGGACCCGTCCGTGCAGTTCGGGCTCAAGTTCGACGTGGCCGACGCCGGCGCCGCGGCCCCCGACGGCGCCCCCCAGCCCGCGGGCACGCCCGAGCCGGCCCAGCCCAAGCGCATGCTGGCGACCGTCGAGCCGAGCGCCCCCGCGGCGCTCGCGAAGCCCGACGCCCCCGCGGCGCTCCCCGCCAGGCCCGAGAAGGGCGGCAAGCTCGCCCTGGCCAAGCCCCCCGCCGAGCCCGAGGGCGGCAAGGGCGAGGGGGCGACCAAGGTCGTCTCCATCGACGCCTTCCGCAAGAAGCCGTGAGGGCGGGGCGCCCGGCCGATGGCTGAGATCGTCAACCTGCGCCGGGCCCGGAAGGCGCGCGACCGCGCGGCGCGGGAGACCGAGGCGGACGCCAACCGGGTCCGTTTCGGGACAGCCCGGGCCGCCCGGACCCTGGCGCGGACCGAGCGCGAGCGCGCGGACGGCCGGCTTGACGCACACCGCCTTCCGGACGCGCCGCCCACCCCCGATGCGGACCGCTGACGCGCCGCGCGCGTCCGGCACGGGCGTCACCAAGCGCTCGCTGACGGTCGCGGGCCACGCCACCAGCGTGTCGCTCGAAAACGCCTTCTGGGACGGGTTGCGCGACGCGGCCGCCCGGCGGGGCGTGGCCGTCGCGGGGCTGGTGGCCGAGATCGACCGCGCGCGGGGCGGGGCCAACCTGTCCTCGGCCATCCGGGTCTTCGTGCTGTCGGACGTCCGCGCCCGCTCAGCCGATCCGCCGTAGGGCGTCCAGCGCCACGGGGCCCGTCTGGCTGGTGAAGGTGAGCGAGGACGCGGCCCCGCTGCTCTGCGACACGCCGCCGATGCGGTGGTCGCCGGTGTCGTAGGTCGTGAGCACGCCGTCGCGCTCGACCAGCAGGCGCCGCTTGTCGGGGAAGGCCGCGTAGCGCGACCCGTTCTGGGCGCCGCTCGTCGAGGGCTCGCCGAGGTCGGCCGGCCACCAGCGCTCGAAGCGCATCGGCTCCATCGGGCGCATGGGCGCCATGGGCTTCATCGGTTCCATTCGTCGCGTCCTCGGTCCGGCTCGCGGGGGGAGACGGGCGGCGGCGCGCTCCGGTTCCCTGGGGGCTTGGTCCGCGGGAGACCGCCGGCGCTCGTGCGGCACGGTCGCGCTCGGGCCGTCGCGTCGGTGTGAACGACGGCCGCACCGTGCGCGTTCGGGTCGTATGAGCGCGCCGGCCCCGATCACCCTCTTCGTCGACGCGGACGCCTGCCCGGTGAAGGAGGAGGTCTACCGCGTGGCGGCCCGGCACGGGCTCCCCGTGGTGGTGGTCGCCAACGCGCCCCTGCGGGTGCCGCGCGACCCCGCCATCACGCGCGTGCTGGTGGGCAGCGGACTCGACGCCGCCGACGACTGGATCGCCGAGCGGGCCGGGCCGGCCTCGGTCGTGGTCACCGCCGACGTGCCGCTCGCCAGCCGCTGCGTGAAGGCGGGGGCCGCGGTGCTGGCGCCCACGGGCAAGCCCTTCACGCCCGCCTCGATCGGCCTGGCGCTCGCCACGCGCAACCTCATGCAGGACCTGCGCGAGGCCGGCGCCGTCACGGGCGGGCCGAAGCCCTTCTCGGCCCGGGACCGCTCGGCCTTCCTGGGCGCCCTCGACCGGATCGTGGTCCGGCTCAAGCGCGGCGCCGGGACCGCGGCGCCCGGGCCGGCGCGGTAGCGGCCGAACCGCGGCAGGCCGGTTACGGTGCCGCAGGCTGGAACCGCCCTCGACCTGGCCGGTTGAGTTTTGGAGGAGTTCCAAACATGCGAACAGCGACACAGGCCCGCCGGCTTCGCGGCGGATTGGTTCTTGCGCTCCTGGCCGCCCTGTCGGTCCAGCCCGCGCTGGCCGCGGGCGGCGCGGGTGGCCACGGCGGCGGTGCCGGGGGCGGCGGTGCGGCGGGCGGCGGTGCGG
>CAXTCO010000179.1:0-5250 GCA_964242255.1 uncultured Caulobacteraceae bacterium
TCTCGCAGATGCACCGCTCGCCGGGCGTGTTCTTCGACCACGACAAGGGCAAGACGCACGCCTCGGGCAAGCTGCTGTTCGCCGCCCGCGTGATCCCCTACCGCGGCTCGTGGCTCGACTTCGAGTTCGACGCCAAGGACATCGTCTACGTCCGCATCGACCGCCGCCGTAAGCTGCCCGCCACCACCTTCCTGATGGGCCTGGGCATGGACGGCGAGGAGATCCTCTCCACCTTCTACAAGTCGATCGCCTACGAGAAGCGCGACGCCGGGTTCGCCACGCCCTACCGCGCGGAGAACTGGCGCGGCGTGACGCCCGCCTTTCCGTTGGTGGACGCCGACACGGGCGAGGAGATCGCCCCCGCCGGCGCCAAGATCAGCGCCCGCAACGCCAAGAAGTTCGCCGACGCCGGCTTGAAGACGCTACTGGTCGCGGGCGACGCCCTGGCCGGCCGCTTCCTGGCGCGCGACCTGGTGAACCCCTCCACCGGCGAGATCTACGCCGAGGCCGGCGACGAGCTGGACGAGACGATGATCACGGCGCTGCAGGAGCAGGGCTTCGAGAACTTTGACGTTCTCGACATCGATCACGTCAACATCGGCGCCTACATGCGCAACACCCTGCGCGTGGACAAGAACACCCTGCGCGAGGACGCGCTGTTCGACGTCTACCGCGTGATGCGTCCCGGTGAGCCGCCGACCGTGGAGGCGGCGGAGAACATGTTCCGCTCGCTGTTCTTCGACGGTGAGCGCTACGACCTGTCCGCCGTCGGCCGGGTGAAGATGAACCTGCGCCTGGAGCTGGACGCCTCCGACGAGATGCGCGTGCTGCGCAAGGAGGACGTGCTCGCGGTGCTCAAGACGCTGGTCGGCCTGCGCGACGGCCGCGGCGAGATCGACGACATCGACAACCTGGGCAATCGCCGGGTGCGTTCGGTCGGCGAGCTCCTGGAGAACCAGTACCGCGTCGGCCTGCTGCGCATGGAGCGGGCGATCAAGGAGCGCATGAGCTCCGTCGACATCGACACGGTCATGCCGCACGACCTGATCAACGCCAAGCCGGCGGCCGCGGCGGTGCGTGAGTTCTTCGGCAGCTCGCAGCTGTCGCAGTTCATGGACCAGACCAACCCGCTGTCGGAGATCACCCACAAGCGCCGCCTCTCGGCGCTGGGCCCGGGCGGCCTGACGCGCGAGCGCGCGGGCTTCGAGGTGCGCGACGTGCACCCGACGCACTACGGCCGCATCTGCCCGATCGAGACGCCGGAAGGGCCGAACATCGGCCTGATCAACAGCCTGGCCACCCACGCGGTGGTGAACAAGTACGGCTTCATCGAGAGCCCGTACCGCAAGGTGACCGACGGCAAGGCCGGCGAGGAGGTCATCTACATGTCGGCCATGGAGGAGGCGAAGCACGTCATCGCCCAGGCCAACATCACGCTCGCCGAAGACGGCACGCTCACCGACGAGCTGGTGCAGGTGCGCATCAACGGCGACGTGACGCTGCAGAGCCGCGACACGGTTGACTTCATGGACGTGTCGCCGAAGCAGGTGGTGTCCGTGGCCGCGGCGCTGATCCCGTTCCTGGAGAACGACGACGCCAACCGCGCGCTGATGGGCTCCAACATGCAGCGCCAGGCCGTGCCGCTGATCCAGTCGGACGCGCCGCTGGTCGGCACCGGCATGGAGGGCGTGGTGGCCCGCGACTCGGGCGCCACCGTGGTGGCCCGCCGCGACGGCGTGGTCGAGCAGATCGACGGCACGCGCATCGTGGTGCGCGCCACCGGCGACGTGGACGCCAACCGCTCGGGCGTCGACATCTACCGGCTGATGAAGTTCCAGCGCTCCAACCAGTCGACCTGCATCAACCAGCGCCCGCTGGTGAAGGTGGGCGACAAGATCGAGCACGGCGACATCATCGCCGACGGCCCGTCCACCGAGCTGGGCGAGCTGGCGCTGGGCCGCAACGCGCTCGTCGCCTTCATGCCGTGGAACGGCTACAACTTCGAGGACTCGATCCTGATCAGTGAGCGCATCGTCTCCGACGACGTGTTCACCTCCATCCACATCGAGGAGTTCGAGGTCGCGGCCCGCGACACCAAGCTCGGGCCGGAGGAGATCACCCGCGACATCCCCAACGTCGGCGAGGAGGCCCTGCGCAACCTCGACGAGGCGGGCATCGTGGCGATCGGCGCCGAGGTGCAGCCGGGCGACATCCTCTGCGGCAAGGTCACGCCCAAGGGCGAGAGCCCGATGACGCCGGAGGAGAAGCTGCTCCGCGCCATCTTCGGCGAGAAGGCGTCCGACGTGCGCGACACCTCGCTGCGCCTGCCCCCGGGCGTCGCCGGCACCATCGTCGATGTGCGCGTGTTCAACCGCCACGGCGTCGACAAGGACGAGCGCGCCCTCGCCATCGAGCGCTCGGAGATCGAGCGCCTGGGCAAGGACCGCGACGACGAGTTCGGCATCCTGAACCGCTCCATGACGGGCCGCCTGCGCGAGCTCCTCACCGGCGCGACCGCCGTCTCCGGGCCCAAGGGCCTGGGCCGTGGCGAGATCACGCCCGAGAAGCTGGGCGAGGTCGCGCCCGGCCTGTGGTGGCAGATCGCCGTCGAGGACGAGAAGGCGATGGGCGAGCTGGAGGCCCTGCGCCGCCAGTTCGACGAGGCGCGCAAGCGTCTCGACCGCCGCTTCGAGGACAAGGTCGACAAGCTGCAGCGCGGCGACGAGCTGCCCCCCGGCGTGATGAAGATGGTCAAGGTGTTCGTCGCGGTGAAGCGCAAGCTGCAGCCGGGCGACAAGATGGCCGGCCGCCACGGCAACAAGGGCGTGATCTCCAAGATCCTGCCGATCGAGGACATGCCCTACCTCGAGGACGGGCGGCACGTAGACTTCGTGCTGAACCCGCTGGGCGTGCCGAGCCGCATGAACGTCGGCCAGATCTTCGAGACGCACCTGGGCTGGGCCGCGGCCGGGCTCGGGCGCCAGATCTCGGCGCTGATGGAGGCCTGGCAGAACGGCGGGCAGCGCGCCGCGCTGATCTCGCGCCTGAAGGAGGTCTACGGCGACGGGCAGGAGCTGCCGGAGAGCGACGAGGAGCTCTTGGAGCTCGCCCGCAACCTGGAGAAGGGCGTGCCCTTCGCCACGCCGGTGTTCGACGGCGCCCACATCGCCGACATCGAGGACCACCTGGAGGACGCGGGGCTGGACCGCTCGGGCCAGTCCTGGCTCTACGACGGCCAGTCGGGCGAGCGCTTCAAGCGCAAGGTGACCGTCGGCTACATCTACATGCTGAAGCTGCACCACCTGGTGGACGACAAGATCCACGCGCGCTCCATCGGCCCTTACTCGCTCGTCACCCAGCAGCCGCTGGGCGGCAAGGCGCAGTTCGGCGGGCAGCGCTTCGGCGAGATGGAGGTGTGGGCGCTCGAAGCCTACGGTGCCGCCTACACGCTGCAGGAGATGCTGACGGTGAAGTCGGACGACGTGGCCGGACGCACCAAGGTCTACGAGGCGGTGGTCCGCGGCGACGACAGCTTCGAGGCCGGCATCCCGGAGAGCTTCAACGTGCTCGTCAAGGAGATGCGCTCGCTGGGCCTGAACGTGGAGCTGGAGAACAGCCAGTAAGCTGGCCGGTTTTCGCTCTGGACTACAGCGGGGGAGGGGCCGTCAGCTCCTCCCCGTCAGCTTCCCGATACTGACGACAGACTGGGAACTCTCATGAACCAGGAAGTCCTGAACATCTTCAATCCGGTCCCGGTCGCGCCGACCTTCGACCAGATCCGCATCTCGCTGGCCTCGCCGGAGAAGATCCGCTCGTGGTCGTTCGGCGAGATCAAGAAGCCCGAGACCATCAACTACCGCACGTTCAAGCCCGAGCGTGACGGCCTGTTCTGCGCGCGCATCTTCGGTCCGATCAAGGATTACGAGTGCCTGTGCGGCAAGTACAAGCGCATGAAGTACAAGGGCATCATCTGCGAGAAGTGCGGCGTGGAAGTCACCCTGGCCCGCGTGCGGCGCGAGCGCATGGGCCACATCGAGCTGGCCAGCCCCGTCGCGCACATCTGGTTCCTCAAGAGCCTGCCGAGCCGCATCGCCATGATGCTCGACATGCCGCTGAAGGACATCGAGCGCGTCCTCTACTTTGAATACTACATCGTCACCGAGCCCGGCCTGACGCCGCTGAAGCAGCACCAGCTGCTGAGCGAAGACGACTACATGCGCTACCAGGAGGAGTTCGGCGACGACAGCTTCACCGCCGAGATCGGCGCCGAGGCCGTGCGCGGCCTGCTCATGGCGATCGACCTGGAGAAGGACGCCGAGAAGCTCCGCGAAGACCTCGCCGAGACCACCAGCGAGCTGAAGCAGAAGAAGTTCTCCAAGCGCCTCAAGATCCTCGAGGCGTTCATGGAGTCGGGCAACAAGCCCGAGTGGATGATCCTGACCGTCGTGCCGGTGATCCCGCCCGAGCTGCGCCCGCTGGTGCCGCTGGACGGCGGCCGTTTCGCCACGTCGGACCTCAACGACCTCTACCGCCGGGTGATCAACCGCAACAACCGCCTGAAGCGGCTGATCGAGCTGCGCGCGCCGGACATCATCATCCGCAACGAGAAGCGGATGCTGCAGGAGGCGGTGGACGCCCTGTTCGACAACGGCCGCCGCGGCCGCGTCATCACGGGCGCCAACAAGCGCCCGCTGAAGTCGCTCGCCGACATGCTGAAGGGCAAGCAGGGCCGCTTCCGCCAGAACCTCCTGGGCAAGCGCGTCGACTACTCGGGCCGTTCGGTGATCACCGTGGGTCCGGACCTGAAGCTGCACGAGTGCGGCCTGCCCAAGAAGATGGCGCTGGAGCTGTTCAAGCCGTTCATCTACGCGCGTCTGGACGCCAAGGGCCTGTCGGGCACCGTCAAGCAGTCCAAGCGCATGGTGGAGCGCGAGCAGGCGCAGGTGTGGGACATCCTCGAGGAGGTGATCCGCGAGCACCCGGTGCTGCTGAACCGCGCGCCGACGCTGCACCGTCTGGGCATCCAGGCGTTCGAGCCGAAGCTGATCGAGGGCAAGGCCATCCAGCTGCACCCGCTGGTCTGCGCCGCCTTCAACGCCGACTTCGACGGCGACCAGATGGCCGTGCACGTGCCGCTCTCGCTGGAGGCCCAGCTGGAAGCGCGCGTGCTGATGATGTCGACCAACAACATCCTGTCGCCGGCCAACGGCAAGCCGATCATCGTGCCCTCGCAGGACATCGTGCTCGGCC
>CAXTCO010000180.1:0-5232 GCA_964242255.1 uncultured Caulobacteraceae bacterium
GCACCGGGCGCTGCGCCTCCCGCAGCGCCCGGTGCAGGGCGGGCGCGGCGGCGCGCTCGGCGGGCGGCAGGCGCACGTTGCGGCTGGACATGGCCAGCCCGTCCGGCTCGCGCACCGTCGGGCAGGCGACCACCTCCACCGGGATGTCGAGGTCGCGCACCAGGCGGCGGATCACGGCCACCTGCTGGGCGTCCTTCTCGCCGAAGTAGGCGCGGGCGGGCCGCACGATGTTGAACAGCTTGGCCACAACGGTCGCCACGCCCGCGAAGTGGCCGGGCCGCGAGGCGCCCTCCAGCCCGTCGGCGACCGGGCCGACCTCCACGCGGACGGCGGCGCCGGGCGGATACATCTCCTCCACCGACGGCGCGAACACGAGGTCGACCCCCGCCCGCTCCAGCTTGGCCAAGTCGCCCGCCCTGTCGCGCGGGTAGCGCAGCAGGTCCTGCGGGTCGCCGAACTGAGCGGGGTTGACGAACAGACTGGCCGCGACCGCGGCGTTCTCGGCCCGCGCGCGGGCCACCAGGGCCAGGTGCCCGTCGTGCAGGAAACCCATGGTGGGCGTGAAGCCCGGCGCGTCGACGCCCCGCCGCGCCTCGCGGAAGTCGGCGACCGTCTCCAGCACCCGCACCGGTCAGAGCCCCTCCAGCGCCCGCGCCAATTCCTCGGGCGGCATGGAGGCGCTCTGGGCGGCGGTGGGGAAGACGCCCGCCTCCACCTCCTCGCGGTAGGTGGCCACCGCCTGGAGGACGGCCGCGCCCAGGTCGGCGTAGCGCTTGGCGTGGCGCGGGGACTTGCCGGCGGTCAGGCCCAGGATGTCGTGCCACACCTGCACCTGCCCGTCGCAGCCCGCGCCCGCGCCGATGCCGATGGTGGGGACGCTCAGCCGCCGCGTGACCTCCGCCGCGAGCGGGGCGGGCACCAGCTCCAGCACCACCGCGAAGGCGCCGGACGCCTCCAGAAGCAGGGCGTCCTCGATCAGCCGCCGCGCCTCCGCGGCCGCCTTGGCCTGCACGCGCAGGCCCAGCACGTGCTGCGACTGCGGGGTGAAGCCCAGGTGCCCCATCACCGGCACGCCCAGCTCCGTCAGCCGGCGCACGATCGGCGCGACGGCCGCCCCGCCCTCCAGCTTCACCGCGCCCACCCCCGCCTCCCGCATCAGCCGCCCCGCCGAGGCGACGGCCGACGCCTCGTCGGCGTAGGTGAGGAAGGGCAGGTCGCCGACCACCAGCGCCCGCTCGGCGCCGCGCACGGCGGCGGCGGCGTGGCGGACCATGTCGTCCAGGGAGACGGGCAGGGTGGTGTCGTGGCCGTGCACCACCATGCCCAGGCTGTCGCCCACCAGCAGCAGCGGCACGCCCGCCGCGTCCGCCAGCCGGGCGGAGGGGTGGTCGTAGGCCGTGAGCATGGCGATGCGGCGGCCCTCGGCCTTCATCCGCTGCACGTCGGCGAGGGTGGTGCGCATCGGCTCCTGCCGGGAGAGGCGCCGCGCCGGCGGCGGCGTCCCTTGCTCTAGCCGACGCTCCCGCCGTCCCCAAGCGCGCCGGAACGATCCACAGGCTTGACGAATGAACTGCGAGGAGAACGGATTGCGAACAGGAACGAAACATGCACAAATGGCGCGGTCCGGATCCGCCGCGGCGGGCGCTTCGCCCCGCCGCCGACGACGCCCCGGGGATCACGTCCCGAAGGCCACGTCCGGAGTTCGGGAATCGGGCGACAAGGAGCACAGGCGATGAACCAGGCGGTGTTGCGGCTCGTGGGCAAGGAAGACGGCGACAAGGCGCGGGCGCTGGAGGCGGCGATCTCGCAGATCGACCGGGCCTTCGGGAAAGGCTCGGTGATGAAGCTCGGCAAGGCCGGAGGCGCGGTGCAGATCGAGTCGATCTCCACCGGCTCGCTGGGGCTGGACCTGGCGCTCGGCATCGGCGGCCTGCCGCGCGGGCGCGTGATCGAGATCTTCGGGCCGGAGAGCTCGGGCAAGACCACCCTGGCCCTCCACGTGGTGGCGGAGGCGCAGAAGCGGGGCGGCGTGGCCGCCTTCGTGGACGCCGAGCACGCCCTTGACCCCTCCTACGCGCAGAAGCTGGGCGTGAACCTGGACGACCTTCTGGTGTCGCAGCCCGACACGGGCGAGCAGGCGCTGGAGATCACCGACACCCTGGTGCGATCCAACGCCATCGACGTGATCGTGATCGATTCGGTCGCCGCGCTCACGCCCAAGGCGGAGATCGAGGGCGAGATGGGCGACAGCCTGCCCGGCCTGCAGGCGCGCCTGATGAGCCAGGCGCTGCGCAAGCTGACGGGCTCCATCTCCAAGTCCAAGACCATCGTCATCTTCATCAACCAGATCCGCATGAAGATCGGCGTGATGTACGGCAGCCCCGAGACCACCACGGGCGGCAACGCGCTGAAGTTCTACGCCAGCGTGCGCCTCGACATCCGCCGCACCGGATCGATCAAGACTCGGGACGAGGTGGTCGGCAACAACGTGCGCGTAAAGGTGGTGAAGAACAAAGTGGCGCCGCCTTTCCGTGAGGTCGAGTTCGACATCATGTATGGCGAGGGCATATCCAAGATCGGCGAGATCATAGACCTGGGTGTGAAGGGCGGTATCGTCGAGAAGTCCGGCTCCTGGTTCTCCTACAACTCCACCCGGATCGGGCAGGGTCGCGAGAACGCGCGTGAGTTCCTTCGGACCAACCCTGACATCGCGACCGAGATCGAGACGGGCGTCCGCCGCAACTCCGGCATGATCGCCGAGGAACTCCTGGGGACGCCGGAGCCCGACGACGAGGACTGAGGCTGCGGCCCGTCACGGGCGGGCGGCCTTCGTGCGGGTTGCGGTGGAGGGGCGACGCGTGCTGAAGCCGGGAGGTCCGTCGTGCCCGGAGCGTCCGCTTGCCTCTGTCCGCCTCTCCCTCGACGGGGCCGCCCGTCTCGGTGTCGGCCGCCGGGCGTGAGCTCACTTGGCGCGGCGTGGTGCTGGGCGTGGTCATCTGCGGCGTCTTCACCGCGGCCAACGTCTACTTCGGGCTCAAGGCGGGGCTGACCTTCGCCTCCTCCATTCCCGCGGCGGTGATCTCCATGGCGGTGCTGCGCGCCTTGGGCGGCGGCACGATCGGCGAGAACAACATCGTGCAGACGGTGGCGTCCGCCGCCGGCACGCTGGCCTCCATCATCTTCGTCCTGCCGGGCCTCGTGATGACGGGGTGGTGGACGGGCTTCCCGTTCTGGACCTCGTTCCTGATCTGCGCCCTCGGCGGGGTGCTGGGCGTGATGTATTCCATCCCCCTGCGCCGGGCGCTGGTGACGCGCTCCACGCTGCCCTACCCGGAGGGCGTCGCCTGCGCCGAGGTGCTGCGCGTGGGCGCGGGGGACGAGACGGACGTGCGGGGCGCGGCCGAGACGCGCGCGGGCCTGGCCGCTGTGGCCTGGGGCTCCGCCCTGTCGGCGGGGTGGGCGCTGCTGCAGGCGGCGCGGCTCGCGGCGGAGTCGGTGACGCGCAACTTCCGAATCGGCTCCGGGCCGGCGGCGAGCGGCTTCGACGTCGGCGTGCTGATGGCCCTCTACGGCGTGGGCCACCTCGTCGGCCTTTCCGTGGGGCTGGCCATGCTGGCGGGCCTGCTGATCGCCTGGGCGGGAGCCGTGCCGTTCCTCACCGCGGTCCACGCGCCCGTCGCCGACACGGCGCTGCTGGTGGGCGGCGTGTGGCGCACGCAGGTGCGCTTCTTCGGCGCGGGCGCCATCGGCGTGGCGGCCCTGTGGGCGCTGGTGCGGCTGGCCCGGCCGGTGCTGGGCGGCCTCGCCTCCGCCCTCGCCGCCAGCCGGGCGCGCCGCGACCCGGGTCCGGAGGGCCTGCCCGTGGAGGAGCGCGACATCCCCATCGGCTGGGTCGCCGCCGGCACGGCCGCGTCGCTCCTCGCCATCGCGGCGCTGACGGGCCGCTTCGTCCTGGGCGCGGGCCTGGGCGCGGCCCTGCCCGTGCTGGTGGCGGGCGCGGTGGTCTACGTGATGCTGATGGGCTTCTTCGTGGCCGCCGTGAGCGGCTACATGGCGGGGCTGATCGGCTCGTCGAACAGCCCCATCTCCGGCGTGGGCGTCCTGGCGGTGCTCGTCGCCGCCCTGCTGCTGGCGGCGGGGGCGAAAGCCGTGTTCGGCGCGGCGGGGGGGCCTGCGCTGGGGCCGGCGCTGACGGCCTTCGCCCTGTTCGCCACCTCGTTGGTGTTCACCGCGGCCACCATCTCCAACGACAACCTGCAGGACTTGAAGACCGGCCAGCTCGTCGGGGCGACCCCCTGGCGCCAGCAGGTGGCGTTGTTGGTCGGTGTCGTGGCGGGCGCCTCGGTGATCCCGCCCGTGCTCAACCTGCTGAACAGCGCCTACGGCTTCGCCGGGGCCGCGGGCGCGGGCGCGCAGGCCCTCCCGGCACCCCAGGCGGCCCTGATCTCGTCGTTGGCCAGGGGCGTGCTCGGCGGCGAGCTGGACTGGGGGATCATCGGCGCGGGGGCGGTGCTCGGCGTGGTTCTGATCGCGCTGGACGAGGCGCTCGGCCGCGCCGGCCGCCTGCGCCTGCCGCCCCTGGCGGTCGGCCTGGGGATCTACCTGCCCATGTCGGTGACGCTGATGGTGGTGATCGGCGCCGTGGCCGGCCACCTGTGGGAGGCGCGCCGGGGAGCGGCCGCGCGCCGCCTGGGCGTGCTCGCCGCCTCCGGCCTGATCGTCGGCGAGAGCCTGATGGGCGTCGCCCTCGCCGCGGGCAAGGTGGCGTCCGGCAAGGACTACCCCCTGGGCGTGGTGGGCGAGGCTTTCCAGCCCGTGGGGCGCCTGGGCGGCCTCGCCCTGTTCGGGCTGGCCGTCTGGATCCTGTTCGCATGGACGGCCCGGCGGGCGCGGGCGGTCGAGGCGGGCTGAGCGGCCCTCGCGCCGCGAGCCCGGAGCCGGGCCTCAGGCGGCCTCGTCGACGTCCTCGTCGTCGACGGGATCGTGGCGGGTCTCCAGCGTCTTCTCCTGCGCCTCCAGCCGCGCGGCGTCCTTGGGCAGCACGCCGAAGCGGGCGGCCACGTCGGGGGCGTAGCGCAGCAGGTCGGGACGCAGCTTCAGAAGGCTGATGTCCTTCGACTTGCCCTCCAGCATCACGTCGAACTCCAGCCCCTCGGCGTCGCGCATGAAGCGGGCGAACTCGAAGGGGTTGGTGAAGTCGGCGTGGCCGGTCCAGATCGGCGGCAGCAGCAC
>CAXTCO010000181.1:0-5230 GCA_964242255.1 uncultured Caulobacteraceae bacterium
GGGCGGGAAGGGCCGCGGACGCCGGCGCGAACGGGCCGTCCGCCGACCGCGACACGCGGCTGGACGGGCCGAGCCGGCCCTCCGCCGCGAAGCCGGGCAGGCGGCCCTGGGCGTAGGGCCCCCAGGCGCGGCCCTGCGCCTCCACCCACCACTGCGCCTCGCTCACGCCGCGACGGCCTCGATCCCGCCGACGCCCTCCGCCTCCAGGGCGGCGCGCAGCTCGGCGACCACCGCGTCCACCTGCGCCGGGTCGCGGCCGCGGACCACGAGGTTGGAGCCGTAGCCCTGCGGCGTGAAGAACGGGTAGGAGCCGAGGCTCATGCCGCGGTGCGCCTTGGCGACGCGCTCCAGCGGCGCGGCGAGCACGCCTTCGCCGGAGCCGGTGACGCGCAGGGTGCGCGCGTGGGTGACGGCGCCCGTGCGCAGGCGCGGCCCCACGTCCTCCAGCATGCCCTTCATGATCCCCGGCACGCCCGCCAGGACGAACACGTTGGCCACGGCGAAGCCCGGCGGCCCCCCTTGGGGGTGCTTGATCTTGGCCGCTCCCGGCGGGATCCGCGCCATGCGCCGGCGGGCGGCGTTGGGCGGCTCGCCGTGGCGGGCGGCGAGGGCGGCGACCACCTCCGCGTCCTCCGCGAGCTCCACGCCGAGGGCGTCGGCGACGGCGTCGGCGGTGATGTCGTCGTGGGTGGGGCCGATGCCGCCGGTGGTGAACAGGTGGTCCCAGCGGCCCGCCAAGGCGCGCACGGCGTCGACGATCTCCGCATGGTCGTCGGGGACGATCCGCACCTCGCGCAGGTCGATGCCGTAGGGGCCGAGGAAGCGGGCGATGCTGGCGATGTTGGTGTCGGCGGTGCGGCCGGACAGGATCTCGTCGCCGATCACCAGCACGGCGGCGGTGACCGTCTCCGCGTCGGGGGAGGGCGTGTCGTCGTCGGCCATGCGGGCTTCCCTGCGGGTGCGGGGCTGAGTAGTCCGACGCATGCGCTTCCCGCAACCGCTGGCGCGCGGCCGCCTGGTGCGCCGCTACAAGCGCTTCCTGGCCGACGTGACGCTCGATGGGGAGGAGGGGGAGGCCACGGTCCACGTCCCCAACCCGGGCGCCATGCTGGGGCTGTCGGCGCCGGGCTCGGTGGTGTGGCTGTCGCGCTCGGACTCGCCCACGCGCAAGCTGCCGCTGACGCTGGAGCTGGTGGAGGCCGACGGCGCGCCCGTGGGCGTGAACACGCAGCTGCCGAACGCGCTGGTCGCAGAGGCGCTGGCGGACGGCGCCGTGCCCGAGCTCGCCGGATACGCCTCCGTGCGGCGCGAGGCGCCCTACGGCGAGGAGCGCAGCCGGATCGACTTCCTCCTGGAGCACCCCGGCCGGCCGCCGTGCTGGCTGGAGGTGAAGAACTGCCACCTGATGCGCACGCCGGGGCTCGCCGAGTTCCCGGACTGCCGCGCCGCCCGCTCGGAGAAGCACCTGCGCGAGCTGGAGGCCATGGCCGCCCGCGGCCACCGCTCCGTGCAGCTGTTCGTCGTCCAGCGGACCGACTGCGGCGGGTTCGCCGCCTGCCGCGACCTCGACCCGGCCTACGCCCGCGGGCTGGACCACGCGGCGGCCCACGGCGTCGAGGTCCTGTGTTATGCCTGCGTCGTCGGCCCGGAGGAGGTGCGCCTGTCGCACCGCATCCCCTGGGCGCACGCGCCGAACCGAAGCCCTGCCCCATGACCCTCGCCAACGACGTCGACCCGCTGCTCCGCTCCGAGCAGATCCGCATCCACGGCGCCGAGGCGTTCGAAGGCATGCGCCGCGCCGGCCGTCTCGTGGCCGAGTGCCTGGACATGATCACGCCCTACGTGGTTCCCGGCGCGGTCACCGAAGACCTCGACCGCCGCGTGCGCGAGTTCACGCTCGACCACGGCGCCTACCCGGCGTGCCTGGGCTACCGCGGCTACGACAAGACCATCTGCACCTCCATCAACCACGTGGTCTGCCACGGCGTCCCTTCCGAGCGGACGCTGCGCGAGGGCGACATCGTCAACGTCGACCACACGGTGGTGCTGGACGGCTGGCACGGCGACAGCTCGCGCATGTTCGGCGTGGGGAGCGTGGGGCCGCGGGCGCGGCGGCTGATCGAGGTCACCTACGAGTCGCTGGAGGCCGGGCTGGCGGCCATCCGGCCGGGCGTGCGCCTGGGCGACGTGGGCCACGCCATCCAGCAGGTGGTGGAGGGCGCCCGCATGAGCGTGGTGCGCGACTTCTGCGGCCACGGCCTGGGCCGCCTGTTCCACGACGCGCCCAACGTGCTGCACTACGGCCAGCGGGGCACGGGCGAGGTGCTGCAGGCGGGCATGATCTTCACCGTCGAGCCGATGGTGAACCTCGGCAAGGCGGGCACCAAGGTCCTGGCCGACGGCTGGACGGCGGTGACGCGCGACAAGTCGCTCTCCGCCCAGTGCGAGCACTCCGTGGGCGTGACGGCCGACGGGGTGGAGATCTTCACCGGCTCGCCCGCCGGCCTGTTCAAGCCGCCCGTGGGCGTCGCCTGAGCCGGGGCCGCCGCGGGTGAGCGAGGCGGACAGGCCCCACCACCTCGGCCACCGCGAACGCCTGCGCGAGCGCGCCGCGCAGGGCGGCCTGGGGCCTCTGCCCGACTACGAGCTCCTGGAGCTCTACCTCGCCCGCTCCATCCCCCGCCAGGACGTGAAGGAGCGCGCCAAGGCGCTGGTGCGCCGCTTCGGCTCGATCCAGGGCGTGCTGGCCGCGCCGCTGGCGGAGCTGACGCAGGTGCGCGGCGTGGGCGAGGCGGTCGCCCTCGACCTCAAGCTGGTGCACGAGCTGGCGCGGCGGATGGGGCGCGAGTCCCTCGCCAAGCGGCCTGTGATCTCCTCGTGGAGCGCGCTCCTCGACTACGTGCGCGTGCAGATCGGGCACGAGCCGCGCGAGCAGGTGCGCGTGCTCTACCTGGACACCAAGAACCAGCTGATCCTGGACGAGGAGACCAGCCGCGGCACCACCAACCACGCCCCGCTCTACCCGCGCGAGGTGGTGCGCCGCGCCCTGGAGCTGTCGGCCAGCTCGCTGATCCTGGTGCACAACCACCCGTCGGGCGACACCTCCCCCTCCGCGGCCGACATCGCGGTCACCAAGGAGGTGGTCGCGGCGGCCAAGCCGCTGGGCATCGGCGTGCACGACCACGTGATCGTCGGGCGCCACGGGGTGGAGAGCTTGAAGAGCCGCGGGTTGATGTGAGGCGCGTGGATGGATGCGGCGCGGGCGGGGTGGGGCCACCCCGCGCCCTGCCAGGAGCTTCCGCAGCTCGGCCGGCGTGATGTCCGGCCTCTTCTCCAGCGCGGCCAGGATCACCGGCGCGTGCGCCTCGATCCGGCGCGAGCGCGTGTCGCCGCCCTGCGGCTCGGGCCGCACCGATCGCCGGCCACCCGCTCCTCCGGCTTCGCCCGCCCATCCCGCGGCGCCCGGCCGGCCGGAGCCAACCGCCTATCGGCGAGCTAAGACTCCGCTCGTCCCATGGTCGGAGGTAAACCAAGGACTCCAGTCTCCACCCGGTCGACTGGTGGACCCGACTACGCAACCAAGGGCATCGGTTGGCTATAGATAGTGCGGTTTCCACTCGATCTTGATGTCGCCAATCTGCACATTAACGTTCTTTCCCTCGAAAGGTGAGTCATAATAGACATTCCACTTCATCTGCGATCGTTCGTTCAACCGGCAGAACAGCAACAACTTATCTTTACATGAGAGAGGGTAATTGACGCCCGCGAGCGTTTTAGCCGAGCTCGGCCGCTGGTTGGCGGGCTGACACGGGCAATGGCTCAGGAATATTTGCGCCGCCTTTGGAGCCTTCCCCGTGCTTTGTACGAAGTGGTTGCGCACCTGCGCCCACTGCTCGATCATCTGCTCTTCTGCATGCCGTCCTTCCGGCTCGATGGCCGTTTGGGTCGCGACCTGTTGGGCGGTCGGGTTGATGCGGAGAAACTCGGCCTGCCTCTCGGCGTTATCCATTGTCGTTGGAGCGCTCAACGCGTGGCGGCTCCTCAACAACTCCTCATGAAGTTTGACTTTCAAGCCGACCATTCCCTCAGTGATGCCGTGGACATCGGGAGATCCTGGCTCTTGGCGTCTTCTAGAGCTTGTCATCCGCAACAGTTCCTCATGCAAGCCGATCTTGGTCCGCACCATAGAGTTGGTGACGCCCTCTCGGCTCTGGTGACTTCTGAAAACGTAGTATTTGGAACCATCCAGCCCTAGGACGAGACCAATGGCGCCGGCTCTGGTGCGCTTGGGCAGGGCCTCGGAAAGCGTATTGGCGACTTCCAACATCGGCATGCTTCATGTCTCCTGAAGGCAAGTGAGGGCTGGTGATGCTTAGAGCGTACGAACACCTCGACGTCGACCTTGAGTCCTGCCCTTCGGCGTCCCCGCGGCCGAGGCTCCAGGTCGAAGGGTCGTCCGACGGGACATCGTGAGATCGCGGCTTCGGCCTGGTTTGTCATCAGTGGACCTGATCGGCTTGGTGGCGCAGCGCGGCCCGAGATCGGGAGTCCGCGTCGGCTGCCTCTGTTTGCGCTCCCCACAGATCCTGTCCTGTCTGGTCGCGCAGGCGATCCGTGGAGCGCTGGAAGGCCTCCTGCCCGTCGGGGTCCAGCCTTTTCTCGACGTGGTCCGCCACCTGCCGGCTGAACGCAAGCTCAGCCCACCACAACGACGCGCCGGGCGCGTACTTGCGGGCGAAGTCCACACCGCGCTTCGCCTCGACCAGCATCGCCCCGACGTGCTCGAGCCCGACCGCCCCTCGCCGAACGTCTGGCGCCCGAACCTCGGGGCGGGCGGCTTGCCGGACCACGTGCTCAAGGCCTCCGATGCCGCCTGCGGAGTCCGTGGCCATGTTCGCCGACCATGCCTTGACCGAACGGGTCATGTGGCTGGACCTGCGGGCCTACGCTCGCAATCGGACAGCCAGGCAGCGGAAGGCCACGCTGATCTACGGGGTTTGTCAAAGGCTGTTCAGTCGGTGCTGAATCCCCGCCCTCCCGATCAGGGTTACACTCCTGCTTCTCTCATCGCGGCGGAGGTCCGGACCCAGGTCCGACCCCGTACGCGAGGCCACCTGCGGAGCGCGGCTCGCCGTCCGGCCTCGGCCTCCGCCGAGATGAGAGGAGGCTTGAGCTTGGCGGGGAGGGAGGCGAACCTGCACGACCTGCACGACCTGCACGACCTGCACGA
>CAXTCO010000182.1:0-5159 GCA_964242255.1 uncultured Caulobacteraceae bacterium
CACGACCTGCACGACCTGCACGACCTGCACGACCTGCACGACCTGCACGACCTGGCGTGGCGGCCGGCGTTGCGCCCGCGGCACGCCCGCCGGGTGCAGCGGACCGCATACGGTTTGCGCCCGGGGCGCCGCCGGGTAAGGTCGCCGCCGTTCAGGGGCCTCCCCCCGCCGCCGCCCCGCGCCGCTCCCGCTTTGACCGACTCCCCCCCCGACGCACGCGCGCGCCCTCTCGTCCTGTCCGTGGACGCCATGGGCGGCGACCACGGACCCCCCGTGTTCGTCGCGGGCGTGGCCCTGGCGCTGCGACGCCTGCGCGGCCGCCCCGTGCGCTTCCTGCTCCACGGCGACCGGGCGGCCCTGGAGGCGGAGCTCGCGCGGCGCACCCTCGCCGCCCAGGCCTGCGAGGTGCGCCACGCCGACAAGGTGATCGCCTCCGACGAGAAGCCGGGCCAGGCGCTGCGCCGCGGCAAGGGCTCCAGCCTGTGGAACGCGGTGGAGGCGGTGAAGTCCGGGGGGGCGGACGCGGTGGTCAGCGGAGGCAACACCGGCGCGCTCATGGCGATCGGGATGCTGCAGCTGCGCACCATGGGCGGGATCGACCGCCCCGCCATCGTGGCGAGCTGGCCGACGCTGACGGGCGTCACCGCCGTGCTCGACGTCGGCGCCAACATAGACTGCGACGCCAAGATGCTGGTGGAGTTCGCGATCCTGGGCGCCGCCTTCCACAGCGCCGTGCACGGGCGCGGCGGCCGCCCCTCCGTCGGCGTGCTCAACGTCGGCTCCGAGGAGGCCAAGGGCCATGGCGAGGTGCGCGAGGCCAACCGCCTGCTGCGGCGGCTGAACCTCGACCTCGACTACCGCGGCTTCGTGGAGGGCAACGACATCGGCGTGGGCTCCGTCGACGTGGTGGTCACCGACGGCTTCACCGGCAACGTGGCGCTCAAGACGGCGGAGGGCATGGCGCGCTTCTTCAGCCGCACGCTGAAGGCGACGCTCACCTCCGGCCCTCTCGCCACCGCGGGGGCGCTGGTGGCCTCCGGCGCCCTGGGCCGGATGCGCGCGCGGCTGGACCCCTCCTCGGTGAACGGCGGCCCGCTGCTGGGGCTGAACGGCACGGTGGTGAAGAGCCACGGCGGGGCGGACGCGGCGGGCGTGGCCAACGCGCTGGTGGTGGCCGCCGACCTCGCCGCCTCCGGCTACCTGGACGGGATCGCGCGCAACCTCGCCGCCTTCGCGCGGCACGGTGCGGAGACGGACGCGGGCGCCGGCGCGGCGGAGGCGGCCCCCCCCGAGGTGCGGGCGTGATCCGCTCGGCGATCACCGGGGTCGGCGGCGACCTGCCCGAGCGTGTCGTCACCAACGCCGAGCTGGCGCAGACCGTCGACACCTCCGACAGCTGGATCCGCGAGCGCACCGGCATCGAGGAGCGCCGCCGTGCGGCCGACGACGAGGTCACCAGCGACCTCGCCGCGCGCGCCGCTCGCCGCGCCCTGGCGGCGGCGGGCCGCACCCCCGCGGAGGTGGACCTGATCGTGGTGGCCACCACCACGCCCGACCTGACCTTCCCCGCCTGCGCCGCCGCCGTGCAGCGCAAGCTCGGCTGCCCCGTCGGCATCGCCTTCGACGTGCAGGCCGTGTGCTCCGGCTTCGTCTACGCCCTGACGGTGGCCGACGGCTTCGTCGCCCGCGGCGGCGCGCGCTGCGCCCTGGTGATCGGCGCGGAGACCATGACGCGGCTGATGGACTGGGAGGACCGCGGCACCTGCGTGCTGTTCGGCGACGGCGCGGGCGCGGTGGTGCTGGAGCCGGTGGAGGGGGAGGGGACCGTCGCCGACCGCGGCCTCCTCGGCTGGGCGCTTCGCTGCGACGGGACCAAGCAGGACCTGCTCTACGTCGACGGCGGGGTCGCGACCGGCCGCACCGGCCACCTGCGCATGGCCGGCCAGCAGGTGTTCCGCAACGCGGTGGTCAACATCGCCGAGGCCGTGGAGGCGGCCTGCGCCCACGCGGGCGTCACCGTGCCGGAGGTGGACTGGTTCATCCCCCACCAGGCCAACCAGCGCATCCTGCAGGGTGTGGCGCACCGCCTCGGGATCGAAGAGGACAAGGTGATCTCCACCGTGGCGCGCCACGCCAACACCTCGGCCGCCTCCGTCCCCCTGGCGCTGTGGGAGGGCGTCGCCGACGGGCGCATCCGCCCCGGCCAGCTGCTGCTCATGGAGGCGATGGGCGGCGGCCTCACGTGGGGCGCCTGCGCGGTGCGGCTGTGACCGCTTCACGCCGCGTCTGCGCCGGGCGGGTGAACGCCTTGACTCCGCGCCGTTTCGGCCGACCTTGCTCCATGCTGCGGCCGGTGTCGGAGGCGATGTGACATGGCGGACCGGACGCTGACGCGGGCGGACCTGACGGATTTGGTGGTGAGCGAGCTGGGGCTCGGCCGGCAGGAGTGCGCCGGCCTCGTCGACCGCACCCTGGCGCTGATCTGCGGGGCGCTTGAGCAGGGCGAGACGGTGAAGCTCTCAGGCTTCGGCGTGTTCCAGGTGCGCGACAAGCGGGCGCGGGTGGGCCGCAACCCGAAGACGGGCGAGCCCGCCGACATCACGCCGCGCCGTGTGATCAGCTTCCGCGCGTCCCAGCTGATGAAGGCGCTCATCGAGGCCGGTCAGGTGAAGATGGCGCGGCCCGACGCCACGCCGTCCCCGGCGGAGGCCGACGGGGCGTGAGCGACGCGCCGGAGGGCGCCTGGCCGCCGCCGCGCGCCGCGGACGCTCCGGCGCCGGCCAGGGGCCCCGTCAAGGGTCCCGCCGCCTTCCGCACCATCTCTGAGGCGTCCGCAGACGTCGGCGTGCCGCAGCACGTGCTCCGATTCTGGGAGACGCGCTTCGCCTTCATCCGCCCCACCAAGCGCGCCGGCGGCCGCCGCTTCTACCGGCCGCAGGATCTGGACGTGCTGCGGGGCGTGCGCACCCTGCTGCAGGACGAGGGCTACACCATCAAGGGCGTGCAGAAGCTGCACAAGGAGGGCGGCCTGAAGCGGTTGCTCGCGGCCTCGGGGCTGGGCGAGGCCGACGCCGTGCGTCTGTCCTCGGAGGTGGAGGCGGGTGCGGTCGAGGCGCAGCCCGTCCCGCCGCTCCGTCCCGCCGCCCTGCCCGAAACGCCCGCCGAGGCGTCGAGCGTCCTCCCGACGCGCGGGGACGGCGACGAGGCCGGTGTCGACACCGAGACGCTGGACCTGTTCGGCGCCCCACCGGCGTCCGCTCCAGCCTCGCCCCCCGCTCGGCCCGCGTCTTCGCCGCCGCCCGCCGCTGCGGAGCGCCCCGTTCTCGACGCGGCCGCGCGGTCGCGTCTGTCCGAGGTGCTGGACGACCTGGAGTCCGTGAAGGCGGAGATCGACGCCCTGCTGGCGGGCGGCTGAGGCGACCGGGCGCGCGGGCCGCCGAAAGGGCTTCCCCTGCGCGGCCGTGCGCACTAGAAGCGCCGTCCGGCCGGAGCGTGGCGCAGCCTGGTAGCGCACTTGACTGGGGGTCAAGGGGTCGCAGGTTCGAATCCTGTCGCTCCGACCAGCCGTTCAGCCCGTCGTCTGCTTCCGACGCCATCGTCGCCGATGGCGCCCGAGAACCAGGCGGCGGGCCGTTTCGAGCACGGGGCGTCCGAGCCCGGGCGCCGCCAGGGCGAGGCTCAGCGCCCCCGACCAGGCGCGCAGCGTCCAGGACCGCCGCAGGCGGCTCGAGGCCTCCCGCGCTTCGGTCCGCGCGGCCCCGAAGGCGCCCGCCAGGAACAGCAGCTTCACCGCCCGCTGGAAGTAGGCGGTGCGCTTGGCGCCGAGGGCGCCCAGGCCGGCGGCCAACGCTGTGATCTCGTCCGCACCGGCGCCCCGCCGCAGCCGCAGGGCCGCCAGCGGCAGCCGGAAGGCCGGCTCCAGCGGCATCAGCTCGACGGCGCGCCGGCGCAGCCGCTCGGCTTCGTCCAGGTCGCCGAGCGCCTCCAGGCTGCGGGCCTGCGCCGACAGGTAGGCGCCGGAGGCGGGGTTCAACCGCGCGGCCTCCGCCGCCAGGCGGTGCGACAGCCGCGGGCGCCACGCCGGCTGCCGCTCAGACAGGATGAAGTGGTACTTGCCCGACCTGCGGCGCGCCGCGCGCACCTGCGCCCGCAGCGTCTCGGGGTCGAACACGCCTTCGATCATGGCCAGGACGGAAGGGGCGAGGAGCTGCGCCTCCGCCAGGAAGGTGCCCGCGGGGTGGCCCGCGTAGGGCAGGGTGAACGGAACGACCGGGTAGCGCCGGCTGAGAAGCTCGACGTGACGGCGGTCGTCCTCGGTGGGGTCGTAGATGACGTAGGCCGTCTTCAACGAGGGGGCGTCCGCCGGGCCGCCCTCGTCCTGCTCCCACAGGAAGCGCAGGCCGTCGGCGTACTCGGTCCATCGCGTCTCGAAGGGGACCCTGGCCGGGTCTATGGAGAACTGCGGCGAGATGGCCACCGCGGCGGCCGCGCCGACCGCCTCGGCGAAGCGCAGGGCCGCGTAGCCGCCCATGGACGAGCCGTAGGTGACCACCCGCGACCGTCCGCGCGCCGCGGCCCGGATCGCCTCGCACGCGGGTCCCATGTCGGGGTGCTGGTACCAAGCGTTGTCGGCGGAGACGACGTGCACGGCGTCGTGTCCGACGTCGCGCAGCCAGGCCTCGCCGAAGCCCGGCCTGTCCAGGTTCAGGTCGGCGTTCAGCGAGTCGAAGGTCACGACCAGAGGCCGCCCGCCTCCGTCCGGCGCGCGGCGCAGGACGACGCGCAGGTCCGGCGAGGCGAACAGCACTTGGGTGGGCGCGTCGCTCACGTCCGGGCCGCCTCCTCGCACCCCGTCACCGGAGGGCCGGCTCCGTGTTCATCCAGCGGATCAGGGGGATCAGCGGCACGCCCCACAGCACGCCCGCCGCGGCGAAGAAGGCCAGCTGCGCCCAGGGGGAGGGCGGGACATGGTCGGCGAGCAGGCTCACGGCCCAGATGTAGAGGCCCAGGAAGGCGACCACACCCGCGGAGCCGATCAGCTTGCGCAGGCGGGTCGGCATGAGGCGGGGCTCCGGGGCGGCGAGGGCGACGAGGGATGCGGGCGCCGCCCACCTAGTCGCCGTCCGCGCCGGGCGCCAGCGCAGGCCGCGCCCGCGGGC
>CAXTCO010000183.1:0-5143 GCA_964242255.1 uncultured Caulobacteraceae bacterium
AGCCCACCCTGCGCGAGGGCGCCGCGCAGGCGCTGCTCGGCCCCGCCTCGGCCCTGATCGCCGCGCGGCGGCCCGACCTGGGCCTGATCGACCTGCGCCTGGCGCTGCGTCTCGACCCGGCGCTCGACCAGGCCTGGCTGGTGCTGGGCGACACCCTGGCCGCGGCGGGCGACGCCGACGGCGCGCGGGACGCCTACCACCGCGTCGGCGAGGGCTCGCCCTCCGAAGCGTCAGCCCTGGAGCGCCTCGCGCTGGCGGCGGAGGGGGCCGGCGACAAGGCGGACGCCCTGCGGCTGGCGCGGCGCGCCGACGCGCTCGCGCCCGCCGACCCGCAGGCCGGCGTCGTGCTCGCCGAGGTGCTGCGCGAGCAGGATCGGCTGGACGAGGCCGTGGCCGTGCTCGACCCGCTGGTCGCCGCGCGGACGGGAGGGCCCATGCTGGAGCGGCTGCTGTTCCTGCGCGGATCGGCGCTGGAGCGTTCCGGCCGCTGGCCGCAGGCCGAGGCCGACCTGAAGCGCGCCCTCGCCCTCAAGCCGGACGACGCGGAGGTGCAGAACTACCTCGGCTTCGCCTGGGCCGACCGCGGCGAGCACCTGAAGGAGGCGCTGGCCATGCTGGAGCACGCCGCCGCCGCCCAGCCCGACCAGGGCGCCGTGCTGGACTCGGTCGGCTGGGCGCGGTTCCGCATGGGCGACCTGCGCGGCGCCCTGCGCGACCTGGAGAAGGCGGTCGCGCTGGAGCCCTCCGACCCGGAGATCAACGACCACCTGGGCGACGCCTACGCCCGTGCGGGCCGCCGCGCGGAGGCCCGCTACCAGTGGCGGCGCGTGCTGACGCTCGAGCCGGAGGCGAAGACGCGCGCCGCCGCCGAGGCCAAGCTGCGCACCGTTGGTGACGCGCAGCCCTCCCCCGGTGTCGCGCCGGGCCGTGCGCCAGGCCGCGCCGCGGGGACGCCCGCGGGGTGAGCGCCGCCCCGTCGCACCGGCTCGCGCCGGCCAAGGTGAACCTGTTCCTGCACGTCGGCCCGGTGGACGCGGCCGGCATGCACCCCGTCTCCAGCCTTATGGCCTTCGCCGACATCGGCGACGCCCTCTCCATCGCGCCCGCAGATGCGGACACGGCGGCCCTGGAGGTGGACGGCCCCTTCGCGCCCGACCTCGCCTCCACAGCGGCGGACGACAACCTGGTGCTGCGCGCGGCGCGGGCGTTGCTGGAGCGCGCCGGCCGGCCGCCCGGCGGCTTCCGCCTGCGCCTCACCAAGACGCTGCCCGTGGCCGCGGGGCTCGGCGGCGGCTCCGGCGACGCCGGGGCGGCCGTGCGGCTGGTGCGCGACCTGCTGGCGCCCGAGCTCGGCGAGGACGATCTCCTGGCGGTGGCGGCGGGCCTGGGCGCCGACGGCCCCGCCTGCCTCCGCGCGGCGCCCGTGGTCGGGACCGGCTACGGCGAGGTGCTGTGTCCCGCGCCCGCCCTGCCGGAGCTGCACGCCGTGCTGGTGAATCCGCGCGTCGCCTGCCCCACGGGCGGCGTCTACCGCGCCTACGACGCCGGACCGCCTGCCGACGCGTCGCCTCCGCCGCTGCCGGCGCGGTGGGAGACCCTCGACGACCTCCTCCCCCTGCTCACAGCCGCCCGCAACGACCTCGAGCCGCCGGCGGCCCGGCTCGTCCCCGCGGTGGCGGAGGCGCTGGCTGTGGTGCGCGCCCGGCCAGAATGCCGCCTCGGCCGCTTGTCCGGCTCGGGAGCCACCGTCTGGGCGCTGGTCGACGACGCAGCGGCGGGGGGAAGGCTGGCGGCCGAGCTGGAGGCCGGGCGCCCGGGCTGGTGGATCGCCCCGTGCCGGCTGGGCGGCCCGTGGAACGCGGATGCGGCCCGCGACGCCCGGCCGGCGGGCTGACCGTCCGTGAACGACGACGCGGCTCACAGGGGCGGCGAAACCGCTCCCGCCACCCCGCGTTTCAACGTCGACACCCACGCAGGAGACCGCCCCTTGAGCTTGCGCCACCGTCCCTCGGCCGCCGTCGCCACCGCCCTGCTGCTGGCCGCCGGCGCCGCCCAGGCCCAGACGGGCCGGACCACCTCCACCCCCGTGACGACGCAGACGTCCTCGCCGCCGCCCGCCGCCGCCCAGGCCCCCACCGCGCCGCCGGCTCCGGCCGCCGTGGACGCGACGCCCGCGTCCGACGCTTCAGCCTCCGCGACGCCGCCCTCCGGCGCGGCGTTCACCGCCCTGACGCCCGCTCCGGGCGCAGACCTCGTCACGGTGCTCACCCAGTCCGGCCAGTTCACGACCCTGCTCAAGGCGACGGACGCGACCAACCTCACGGCCTTGCTCAAGCGGCCGGGCCTCACCCTGTTCGCGCCGACGGACGCGGCCTTCGCCGCCCTGCCGCCGGGCACGCTCGACACCCTGATGAAGCCGGACAACCTGCCCCGGCTGCAGAAGCTCCTGGCCTATCACCTGGTGAACACCAAGGTGCCGTCCATCAAGGGCCACGCGCAGACGCAGGTGGCCACGGCGGCCGGGACCAAGGTGACGCTCGACGGAACGGGCGGCGCGGTGAAGGTGAACGACGCCACCGCCCTGCAGTCGGAGGTCTCGGTCGCGGGCGGGTCGGCCCTTTACCCGATCGACAAGGTGCTCTCGCCCGACTTCGTCCCGCCGCCCGCGCCCGTCGCGGAGAAGGCGTCGGAGACCACCCCCACGACCACCAAGAAGACCACCACGCACCGGGGACGCTGAACCGCCGCGGCGGTTTGCATCGGGGGGCGGCGGCCCGTAAGGGGTCCGCCGCCCTTCGTCTTCGCGCCGCAGCACGGATCATGGCCGCGCCCCACGCCGACACCCTGTCGTTCCAGGACCTGATCCTGACGCTCCAGCACTACTGGAGCGAGCGCGGCTGCCTGATCCTGCAGCCCTACGACACGGAGGTCGGCGCCGGCACGCTGCACCCCTCCACCGTGCTGCGCGCCCTCGGCCCCAAGCCCTGGCGCGCCGCCTATGTGCAGCCCAGCCGCCGCCCGGCCGACGGCCGCTATGGCGAGAACCCCAACCGGCTGGGGCACTACTACCAGTTCCAGGTGATCCTGAAGCCGAACCCGCCCGACCTGCAGGACCAGTACCTCGGCTCCCTGCGGGCCATCGGCATCGACCCCCTGCTGCACGACGTGCGCTTCGTGGAGGACGACTGGGAGAACCCCACCGTCGGCGCCTGGGGCCTCGGCTGGGAGGTGTGGTGCGACGGCATGGAGGTGACGCAGTTCACCTACTTCCAGGGCGTCGGCGGGCTTGAGGTGGACGTGGTCTCGGGCGAACTCACCTACGGGCTGGAGCGCCTGGCCATGTACGTGCAGGGCGTCGACGACGTCTTCGACCTTCGCTTCAACGACGCGGGCGTGACCTACCGCGACGTGTTCCTGGAGAACGAGCGCCAGAACGCCGCCGCCGACTTCGAGTACGGCGACGTGGCCGCGCTGAAGCGCCAGTTCGAGGACATGGAGCAGGACGTGCCCCGCATCCTCGCCGGCCGCGGCCCGCAGAGGCAGCCCCTGGTGCTCCCCGCCTACCACCGCGCCCTCAAGGCGAGCCATCTTTTCAACCTGATGGACGCCCGCGGCGCCATCGCGGTCGCCGAGCGCGCCAGCTACATCGGCCGGATCCGCGACCTCGTGAAGAGCTGCGCTGAAGCTTACGTCGCCCAGGAACGCGCCGAGGCGGAGCGGGCCGCCGCCTGATGCCCGAACTCCTGCTCGAGCTCTTCAGCGAGGAGATCCCCGCGCGCATGCAGGCGGGGGCCGCGCGCGACCTCGCCCGCCTGGCCGCAGAGCGCCTGTGCGCGCAGGAGCTCACCTATGACGCGCTGCGCACCTTCGCCGGCCCCCGCCGCCTGACGCTGGTGGTGGACGGCCTGCCCGCCGCCACCCCCGACCGCTCGGAGGAGCTGCGCGGTCCCAAGGCCTCCGCCCCACCGCAGGCGCTGGAGGGCTTCCTGCGCAAGGCGGGCGTCGCGCGCGAGGCGCTGGTCGAGCGCGACGGCGTGCTGTTCGCCACCCTCGCCCGCCCCGGCCGCCCGACGCCGCAGATCGCCGCCGAGGTGGTGGGCGCCCTCGTGCGCGACTTCCCCTGGCCCAAGTCCATGCGCTCGGGCGTGAGCGCCTTCCGCTGGGTCCGCCCGCTCAAGCGCGTGCTGTTCCTGTTCGACGGCGCCGTGGTCCCGTTCGAGGTCGGCGGGATCACGGCCGGAGACCTGACGGAGGGCCACCGCTTCATGGGTCCGTCGCCCGGCGGGCCCTTCGCCGTCACCGGCTTCGACGCCTACGCCGCCGGCCTGGCCGAGCGCTTCGTCGTGCTTGACGCCGCCGAGCGCCGCCGCCGCATCGCCGAGGGCGCGGCCGCCGCCTGCGCCGCCGAGGGGCTGGAGATCGTGCCCGACGAGGGCCTGCTGGAGGAGGTCGCCGGCCTCGCCGAACACCCCGTGCCCGTGCTCGGCCGCATGAACGCGGGCTTCCTCGATCTGCCGGGCGAGGTGATCCGCACCTCCATGCGCACGCACCAGAAGTACTTCGCGGTGCGCCGGCCGGGCGCCACGGCGCTGGAGCCGCGCTTCGTGGTGGTGGCCAACGTGGAGGCCAGCGACGGCGGCGCGGCCCTGGCCGCCGGCAACGCCCGCGTGCTCTCCGCGCGCCTGAACGACGCCCGCTTCTTCTGGGACGAGGACCGAAAGACCGGCGCCTTCGAGCGCTGGGCGAAGAAGCTGGAGGGCGTCACCTTCCACGCCAAGCTCGGCACGGTGGCCGAGCGCGTGGAGCGCATCGCCGCCCTCGCCCGCGAGATCGCCCCCGCCGTGGGCGCCGACCCCGACCAAGCCGAGCGCGCCGCCCGCCTGTGCAAGCTGGACCTCGCCAGCGCCATGGTGGGCGAGTTCCCCGAGCTGCAGGGCGTGATGGGCGGCTACTACGCCCGCCTGCCCGGTGAGCCCGCGGCGATAGCCGACGCCGTGCGCGACCACTACAAGCCCGTGGGCCCGAGCGACGTCGTCCCGCGCGAGCCGGTCACGGTCGCCGTGGCCCTGGCCGACAAGCTGGACACCCTGGTCGGCTTCTTCGCCATCGACGAGAAGCCCACCGGCTCCAAGGACCCCTACGC
>CAXTCO010000184.1:0-5130 GCA_964242255.1 uncultured Caulobacteraceae bacterium
CGCCTCCCCCGTCCCGCCGCCGGAGCCGCCGCCGCCGCACGAGGCGCCGGCCCCCGCCGCACCGCCGAAAGGCTGAGGCGGAACAAAGGCCCCGCCCCGCCCGCTCCCCCCGCGACCCCGCGACCCCGACCGTAAAGGACGCCGCCATGCCCGACACAGCCTCCACGGCCGTACCCGTCCCGCCTGCCGACGCCGCTCCCGAGGCTCCCGCCGCCGCGTCGGACCCGGCCGACGCCCTGCCCCGCGCCTTGGAAGCGGTGCGCCGCACCCGCGCCACCGACGGCGATACGCCCGAGATCGCCGCCGACGACGAGGGCGCCACATCCCTGGCCGAGGAGCTGGCCGTCGGCGCGCAGACGCCTTGACCCGGTTTCGGCGACGGCGGGGCTGACGCGCCCCGCCCCGCCCCGGTAGTAAGGCGTCATGGCCGACCTCGCCGTCTTCTTCGAACACCCCCAGTGGTTCGAGCCCCTGTTCCGCACCCTGGACCGGCGCGGCGTCGATTACGCCAAGCTGGGGATCGCCGACCACGCGTTCGACCCCGCCGACCGCTCCCTCCCCGCGCCGGTGGTGCTGAACCGGCTCGCCATGTCGAGCTTCCTGCGGCAGGACGAGCACGCCATCTTCTACAGCCAGGCCGCCCTCGCCCACTGGGAGACGGCCGGCGCGCGCGTGGTCAACGGCTCGGCGGCGCTGGCGGTGGACAGCAACAAGGCGCGCCAGCTGAGCCTGTTCGCGGCGCTGGGCCTCGCCATCCCGGCCACGCGCGTCGTGCACCGCCGCGCCGACCTCGTTTCCGCCGCCGAGGCCCTGCGCTTCCCGGTCATGGTCAAGGCCAACGTGGGCGGCTCGGGCGCGGGCATCGTGCGCTACGACACGCCCGACGAGCTGAAGACGTGGGCCGACGACGGCGCGACCCCCGTCGGCGTCGACGGCGTGGCGCTGCTGCAGGAGTACGTGCCCGCCCGCGACGGCCGCGTGGTGCGCTGCGAGACGCTGAACGGCCGCTTCCTCTACGCCATCGCGCTGGACGGGGCGGGCTCCACCTTCGACCTGTGCCCCGCCGACGTCTGCGCGGCCGACAGGCGGGCGGCGGGCGTGACCGTCACCCTCACCGCGTTCGAGCCGGACGCCGCCACCGTCAAGGCGGTGGAGCAGGTCGCCCAGGCCGCGCACCTGGACGTGGGCGGGATCGAGTACATGGTCGACGACCGCGACGGGATCCCGCGCTTCTACGACATCAACGCCCTGAGCAACTTCGTGGCGAACCCGCTGGACGTGCTGGGGTACGACCCGCACGAGCCGCTGGTGGATTTCCTGGAGAGCCTCATCATGCGCACGAAGAAGGACGCGGCCTGACCATGCGCTACGGCTTCTGGGCTCCCGTCTTCGGCGGCTGGCTGCGCAACATCCCCGACGAGGGCATGGAGGCGAGCTGGCCGTACCTGTCGAAGCTGCTCCAGCGGGCGGAGCGGATCGGCTACGACCTGACGCTGATCGCCGAGCTGAACCTCAACGACATCAAGGGCGCGACCGCCCCCGCCCTCGACGCCTGGTCCACCGCCGCGGCGGCGGCCGCCGTGACCGAGCGGCTGGAGCTGATGGTCGCCGTGCGGCCGAACTTCCACCAGCCGGCGCTGTTCGCCAAGCAGGCGGCCAACATCGACCGCATCTCCGGCGGCCGCTTGGCGCTGAACGTGGTCAGCTCGTGGTGGGCGGAGGAGGCGACCAGCTACGGGTTGGTGTTCGACCAGCACGACGACCGCTACGGCCGCACGAGCGAGTGGCTGGACGTGGTCGACGGCCTGTGGACGCAGACGCCCTTCACCCACGACGGCCCCCGCTACAAGCTGACCAACGCCGTCTGCGAGCCGAAGCCGCTCTCCACGCCCCGCCCGACCATCTACGCCGGCGGCGAGAGCGAGGCGGCCAAGGCGATGATCGCCCGCCAGTGCGACGCCTACGTCATGCACGGGGACGAGCCCGCCGTGATCGCCGGCAAGATCGCCGACATGCGCCGTCGCCGCGAGGCGGCCGGCCTGCCGCCGATGCGCTTCGGCATGGCCGCCTACACCGTGGTGCGCGACTCGGACGCGGAGGCCCGCCGCGAGGTGGAGCGCATCACCACGCTGGACCCGAACGCCCCCGGCTTCGCCAACTTCGAGCAGTGGCTCAGCGGCACGGAGCTGGAGCGCGAGCTGAAACGGCAGGAGTACAGCGTCTCGAACCGTGGCCTGCGCGCCGGCTTGGTGGGCGCGCCGGAGAAGATCGCGGCCCGCGTCGCCGAATACGAGGCGGCCGGGCTCGACCTTCTGCTCCTGCAGATGAGCCCCCAGGCGGAGGAGATGGAGCGCTTCTCCGCCCAGGTGATCCGCCCGCCGGCGGCGCGGGCGGCGTGAGCGGAACCGCGCCCCGTCCGCCCGGTTAAAGGCGTGATGACCCCCGAGGCTGCGCCCGTCCCTCTCCGCTCGCCGGGCGTAGCCCGCGCCTCCGAACCCGCGCGGCGGGCGGGCTCGCTCGCGCGGCGCAGGGGCGCCCTGCTGAAGCTCGCGCGGCGGCACGGCGAGGTGCGGCTGCGCGTCGGCGACGGGCGCTCAGCTCCAGAGGGTTCGGCCGAGGTCTCAGGTCTGTTGGACGAGTTGAACGAAGGCGGCCTGCTGCGCTACGGCGGCCTGCGCCGCGTCGGCGACGCCTGCGAGCTGATCTACCTCATCGCCTGAGCTCGCCCGGGACTCGGGCTTGGCGGACAAGTCCCCCCTCTTGCTGAACGAGTTCGGCGAGAAAGTCCGGAACATGGCTGCGGCCACGCTCGTTGTTCGGCCAAGGCGCCCTTGAGCGCCGGCCCTCGACCAACCAGAGACGATCCGCTCCCATGTCGATCACGCCGCTCCGACGACCCGACATCTCGGCCGACGCCGCGGGTCGCGTGCTCGCCGACCCGCAGGCGCTGCACCGCCGCTTGGCGCACTGGAACCACCGCCGGCTCTCCCCCTCCGCCCCCACCGCCGACTGGCGCGAGGAGTTGGCGGAGGAGCAGGCCATGCGCCTGCAGGAAGGCGCCTGGGTCGAGAGCCTGCGCGCGGACGTGGCCGACAGGGCGGCCTCCGCGCCCTCGGACGCGGAGGGCTTCGTCGCCTGGTTCGAGGGCCTGGAGCAGAACGGCCCCGGCCAGCACGACCCGCTGTTCGACTTCCTCGCGCAGGAAGCCACGCGCGAGGAGCTGTCCTGGTTCCTGACGCAGGAAGCGGCCGGCGAGGCCGGCTTCGACGACCTCGTGGCCTACACCCAGGTCAAGCTGCCCGCCCTGGCCAAGCTCGAGCTCGCCCGCAACTACTGGGACGAGATGGGCCGCGGCAACCACGGCGGCATGCACGGCGTGCTGCTGGACCAGACCACCGCCGACCTCAGCCTCGCCCCCTCCATCGACGCGACGGTCTGGGAGGCGCTGGCGCTGGCCAACACGATGACGAGCCTCGCCACCACCCGCCGCTACGCCTGGCACTCCGTCGGCGCCCTGGGCGTCGTGGAGCTGACCGCCCCCGGCCGCGTGGCGCTCGTCGCCAAGGGGTTGAGGCGCATCGGCGTCGAGCCCCGCACGCGCAAGTATTTCGACCTGCACGCCGTGCTGGACGTGAAGCACTCCGCCGACTGGAACGAGGAGGCGCTGAAGCCTCTCCTCCGCGAAGACCCGTCCCTCGGCCGGTGGATCGCCGAGGGCGCGCTCATGCGCCTGGAGTGCGGCCGCCGCTGTTTCGACGCGTACCGGCGCGCGCTCATGCCGTCGGCGCTGGCCGCAGCCCGGGCCTGAGGCGGGCCGTGACGGACGCGACAGTGACGCATGTGGTCGTCGCGCCGCACGGCGAAGGGTGGACCGTGCGCCACCCGCGTCGCCTGCACGAGCACTTCGACCGGCGCGCGGACGCCCTGCGCAAGGCGGCCGGCTACGTCCGCCAACTCTCGCGCGACGGGGACGCCTGCGCCCTGCGGGAGGCCCGCAGCTTCGCGCCCGAGCGCACGCCGCGCCTGCGCTGACCGGCGCTTGAGGACGCGGGGGCGAGCGGCTATACGCCCGCCTCCGCTCCGGCGGTTGGGTAGCTCAGATGGTTAGAGCGGAGGATTCATAACCCTCAGGTCGGCGGTTCGATCCCGCCCCCAACCACCACCCCCGCTGGACTGGCCGCCGTGACGATCCTGCACATCTTGGGCTCGGCGCGCGACGGCGGGGCGGAGACCTACTTCCTCGACCTCGTCACCGCCCTCCACGCCGACGCGGGCGGCCAGGCCGCCGCCCTGCGCGCCCACCCCCGACGCGAGGCGGCCCTCGGCGAGGCGGGCGTCCCCCTCGCCGTCGCGCCTTTCGGCGGCCCGTTGGACTTCCGGTCCCGGCCGCGCCTGCGCCGCTTCATCCGCGACGAGCAAGCCCGGCTGTCGGTGGCGTGGATGAACCGCGCGGCTCGCTTCACGCCCTGCGGGCCGCCCCGCGTGGGCCGGCTCGGCGGTTACTACGACCTGAAGCACTACCGCGGCTTCGACCATCTGGTCGCCAACACCGCGGACATCGGCGCCTGGCTGCGCCGGGAGGGCTGGCCCTCCGAGCGCCTGAGCGTCATCCCGAACTTCGCCGAGACGGCGGCGGCCTCCGCGCCGGCGCCCCGCGCGGCGGAGGAGACGCCGGAAGACGCGCCCCTGCTGCTGGCCATGAGCCGGCTGCACCCGGCGAAGGGGCTCGACGTGCTGCTGCGCGCCCTCGCCCGACTGCCGGATGCGTGGCTCTGGATCGCCGGCTCCGGCCCGCTGGAGGCCGAGCTCAAGGCGCAGGCGCAGGGGCTCGGGCTGGCGGAGCGGGTGCGCTTCCTCGGTTGGCGGGCGGACGCCTCCGCCCTCTACCGCGCGGCGGACGTGACGGTCTTCCCCTCGCGCTACGAGCCCCTGGGCAACACGGTGATCCAGGCCTGGGCTCACGGCTCGCCCGTGGTGGCGGCGGCGGCGCAGGGCCCCTCCGACCTGATCGAGGACGGGGAGGACGGGCTGCTCGCGCCCGTGGAGGACGATGCGGCCCTCGCCGACGCGGTGCGCCGCGTGCTCGCCTCGCCCGCCCTGGCCGGGCGGCTGGCGGAGGCGGGGCGGGCG
>CAXTCO010000185.1:0-5123 GCA_964242255.1 uncultured Caulobacteraceae bacterium
GCGCCAGCCCCCAGCCGGCGAGCGCCTGCGCCGTGCGCGGCCACACCACCGCGGCGCGCGGTTCGTGCTTGGGGCCGTCCGCCCGGTCGACGACGACAGCCTCCACCCCGCGCAGGCGCAGGCCGATGGCGAGCGCCAGGCCCGCGGGTCCCGCGCCGGCGATCAACACGCCGCCCGTCACTCCGAAGGCCTCCAGGGACCGGTGATCGACCAGGCCGTGCCGTTCAGCACGGCCGTGTCGAACACGGCCAGCAGGCGGCCGCCCTCCAGCCGCGAGCCGCCGTTGAACACCGCACGGCGGCTCGGCAGGTGCACCAGGCCGTCCAGCCTGAAGCGGCGCGCGCCGTTGAAGGTCAGCACCGAGGGCGCCAGGCCGGCCGCCTCGTCCATCAGCACGCCTGCGCGCGGGCCGTCGGCGGGCGCCGAGAGGTCGACGGCGACGCCGCTCTCGAACACGGGCTTGGACGTGTCGGCGAAGAAGAAGGACACGCCCGCGCCCGCGTAGTCGCCGCCGTCGAAGGTCCAGTCGCCGCCGCGGACCACGTAGAGGCCGGGCGCGAACGTCACGTGCGGCGCGCCGTGGAAGGCGAGGCCGCCGCAGTAGACACCCGGCCGCAGCGCCACGGCGCCCCCGTCCACCGCCGGCGGCTTGGGCCCGCAGGGCGCGGCCGCTTCGGGCGGAGGCGGCCGGCGGAAACGGTCGACGTTGGCCGAGCACCCGCGCTGAGGGTTGGTGACGAGGCCGCCGCGCCGCTGGATGTCGCCGGTGACGCACAGGTCGGCGACGTCCAGCCGCGAGTCGGCGTTCAGCGTCGCGGCGTAGAACATCTCGTCGCTGTCGACGTGGATCTCGCACCGCGGCGCCTCGACCTGCGCACCCGCGTTCACCAGCAGCGCGTCCTCGCCGCGCGGCGAGGTCAGGATCAGGCATGGGGCGGGCAGCGCCGCCGACGTCGCCGGGCGGCGCGCGGGCGGCGCCTTGGGCGCCGCCCGCCCGCAGCCCGCCAGGGCCAGGTTCGAGGCGGCCAGGGCCGCGCTCGCGAGGGCGGCGGCGATCCGACCGCCCGGGCGCCTCACCCGACGAAGGCCCGCTCGAGCACGAAGTCGCCCGGCTCGGCGTTGGAGCCCTCGACGAGGCCGTGGCTCTCCAGCTGGGCGGCCACCTCCTTGATCATGTCCATGGAGCCGCAGAGCATGATGCGGTCCTGCGCGGGATCGAACCGGTCCTGATCGATCCCGAGGTCGCGGAACAGGTCGCCGGAGGCGATGCGGTCGGTGATGCGGCCGGGCGTGGCGAACGGCTCGCGCGTCACGGTGGGGTAGTAGCGCAGCTGCGGGCCGGCCAGCTCGCCGAACACCTCGTCCTCCGCAAGGCCGCGCTCTAACAGGTCGCGGTAGGCGAGGTCCTTCACCTCGCGCACCGTGTGCGTGACGATCACCTGCTCGAAGCGCTCGTAGGCGTCGGGGTCGCGGGCGACGGAAAGCCAGGGGGCGAGGCCGGTGCCCGTGCCGATGAGGAACAGGCGGCGGCCGGGCTTCAGCGCGTCCAGCACCAGCGTGCCGGTGGGCTTCCTGCCGAGCAGCACCTGGTCGCCCGCCTCGATCTTCTGCAGGCGGCTGGTGAGCGGGCCGTCCGCCACCTTGATGGAGAAGAACTCCAGCTCGTCGGCGAAGCCGGGGCTGGCGACCGAATAGGCGCGCAGGATGGGCTTCTTCGCATTCCCGTCCGCGTCGGGTTCGCCCGGCAGGCCGATCATCACGAACTCGCCCGAGCGGAAGCGGAAGGAGGCGGGGCGCGTCAGGGCGAAGGAGAACAGCCGGTCGGTCCAGTGCTTCACCCAGAGCACCGTCTCCACATGGTGGACGGCGGACTCGACCTTGGGCTTGGCGGACGCGGCGGGCGGTTCGGGGCTGAGGACGTCGGACATGGCGGGCTAGATAGTCGCAAGGGCCGCGGTGCGGAATGCACGCGGCTGAGAACGGTTCGCGGGTGTGGCCTTCAGGCCTGCTCGCGCCCGATCCAGGCGGGCGGGCGGCCGTCGGCGGCGGGCTGGTAGACGTGGCGGAAGCGGCCGGCCTTGGCGGCCCACTGCGCGGCGGTGGCGCCGTCGGCGGGGACGAAGCTGTCGAAGCCGCAGCGCACCATCAGCCACGCCTGCTCGCGCAGCACGTCTCCGACGGCGCGCAGCTCGCCCGTCCAGCCGAGCCGCTCGCGAAGCAGGGCGGCGGAGCTGTAGGCGCGGCCGTCGCGGAACACGGGGAAGTCGAGCGCCACCAGCGCCAGGCGCGGCAGCACGTTGGACAGGGCCTCCACGCCCTCCTCCGCCGGCACGCGCACGCCCACGGTCAGGCCGGCGTCGAGCCAAGCCACGCCCTCGGAGCGGAAACGGTCGAGGTGCGCCAGCACGGCGCCCCCGACGGAAGGCTCGTGCCCGGCCTCCAGGATCGTGAACGGGTCGGCGGCGTCGCGGAAGACGGGCCCGTCCGGCCCGTGCTCAAGCCGGATCAGGGTCGGCATAGACCGCCTCGCGGAAGGGGGCGACGCCAAGCCGCGCGTAGGCGGCGTTGAAGCTCTCCCCCTTGCGGCGCTCGCGAAGGTAGGCGTCGACCAGCGCCTCCACCGCCGGGCCGACCCGCTCGGCGGACACCGCGGGGCCGAGCCCGTCGCCCAGCCGCGCGTCCTCCGCGCCCGAGCCGCCGAGGGTGATCTGGTAGAACTCCTCGCCGCGCTTATCGACGCCGAGGATGCCGATGTGGCCCACGTGGTGGTGGCCGCAGGCGTTGATGCAGCCGCTGATCTTCACCTTGAGCTCGCCTGCCGCCTCCGCGCGAGCGGGGTCGGCGAAGCGGGCGGCGATGTCCTGCGCGATCCCGATGGAGCGGGCGTTGGCCAGGGCGCAGTAGTCCAGCCCCGGGCAGGCGATGATGTCGCTCACTTGGCCCAGGTTGGCGGTGGCCAGCCCGATCCGCTGCAGCTCGGCGTAGACGGCGGGAACGTCCGACAGGCGCACGTGCGGCAGGACGAGGTTCTGCTCGTGGGTGACGCGGATCTCGTCGAAGCTGTAGCGCTCGGCGAGGTCGGCCAGGGAGTCCATCTGCTCGGCGGAGGCGTCGCCCGGCACCGCGCCCGGCGCTTTCAACGTGACGTTGACGACCGCGTAGCCGGGCCGCTTGTGCGGGGCGAGGTTGGTGCGGGCGAAGCGCGCCAACGCCCCGTCGGCCGCCCGCGCCGCCTCGAACGGCGGCGAGCGGGCGGGCAGGGTTTCGAACGGCGTGAAGCCGAAGGCGGCGCGGATGCGCGCCAACTCCACGTCGGGCAGGTCGACGGCGCGGCGGTCCATGGCCTCCCATTCGCGCTCCACCTCTGCGGCGAACGCCTCGGCGCCGAGGGAGGCGACCAGGATCTTGATGCGCGCCTTGTAGAGGTTGTCGCGCCGGCCGTGGCGGTTGAACGTGCGCAGCACGGCGGTGAGATAGCTGAGCAGGTGCTCGGCGGGCAGGAACGGCTTGATCGTCGGCCCGACATAGGGCGTGCGGCCGAGCCCGCCGCCGACGATCACCTCGAAGCCGAGCCGCCCGTCGTCGTCGCGCTTCACGAGGAGTCCCACGTCGTGGACGCGGGCGGCCGTGCGGTCCTGCGCGCTGGCCGTGACGGCGATCTTGAACTTGCGAGGCAGGTAGGAGAACTCGGGGTGCAGCGTGGACCACTGGCGCAGCACCTCGCACCACACGCGCGGGTCGTCCGCCTCGCCCGCCGCAGCGCCCGCCCAGGGATCGCTGGTGACGTTGCGGATGCAGGCGCCGCTGGTCTGGATGGCGTGCAGGCCGGCGTCGGCCAGGGCGTCCAGGATGTCGGGAGCGTCCTTCAGCGTGATCCAGTGGAACTGCAGGTTCTGACGCGTGGTGAAGTGGCCGTAGCCGCGGTCCCACCGCCGGGCCACATCCGCCAGGGCGCGCAGCTTGGCCGAGCTCAGCACGCCGTAGGGGACGGCGACGCGCAGCATGTAGGCGTGCAGCTGCAGGTAGAGGCCGTTCATCAGCCGCAGCGGCTTGAACTGCGCCTCGGTCAGCTCGCCGGAGAGGCGGCGGGCGACCTGGTCGCGGAACTCGGCGGCGCGGTCACGGACCACGGCGTCGTCGATGCGGTCGTAGGGGTACACGGCGCTACCGCTTTCGCGCGATCAGGCCGAGGCGGCCGGCCGAGCGGCCCGCGCCGGCGGCCGTCCGCAGGGCGCGCACGACGGCGCCGCCCTCCGCCTGCTTGCCCATCTCGGGATGGACGGTGGGACCCAGCGCCCGCACGCGCTCGCGGGCGCTGACGGGGACGAAAGTTCCGCCCTCCTCCATGCAGTCGACGAGGTAGGGATCGACCACCGTGGCGGCTTGGGCGCGCGCGGCCTTCAGCGCCGCGGCCGCGGGCTCCGGCGCGTCGAACAGCTGCGCGTCGGCCCAGCGGGGCGCCCAACCCAAGGCGGACGCGAACACGGGTTCGCCGGTGAGGAGGTCGTTGCCGGTGAGCGCCTGGATCACGCCGACGCCTCCCGCACGGACGCACGCTCGGCGGCGGGAGCACGGGAGCGGGCGAGCGCGGCGGCCTCGCCGATCAGCAGCACGGCCGGCCCCGCCAGCTCCGCCGCGGCCTGCGCCAGTCCGGCGAGGGTGGTGGGAACGATGCGCTCCTCCGGCCGCGAGGCGTTCTCCACGATCAGCGCGGGCGTCGACGGCGCGCGGCCGGCGGCGAGCAGCCGCGCCGCGATCACGGGCGCAGCGGCCAGTCCCATGTAGACGGCCGCCGTCTGGTTCGGGCGCGCCAGGGCGGCCCAGTCGAGGTCCGGCTCGGCCGTTCCGTCGTCCTCGCCCGGCGCGGCGTGGCCGGTGACCAGGGTCACGGCCTGTGCGAGCCCGCGGTGGGTGAGGGGCGCGCCGGCGGCGGCGGCGGCGGCCTGGGCCGCGGTGATCCCGGGCGTCACCTCGCACGGAACGCCCGCAGCGCGGCAGGCCAGGAGCTCCTCGCCGCCGCGGCCGAACACGAAAGGGTCGCCGCCCTTCAGGCGCACCACATCCAGCCCCTCGCGGGCGAGCGCCACCAGCAGCGCCTCCACCTCCGCCTGCGGCACGCTGTG
>CAXTCO010000186.1:0-5112 GCA_964242255.1 uncultured Caulobacteraceae bacterium
GGCGTCCGCACCGGCGGCGTCCGCGTCGCGGGTCTCCGCCCAGGCCGCGGCGGAGGCGACCCACAGCCGCGCCGTCTCCACCGCGGCGGACGCCTCGGCGAAGCGGGCGCGCTGGTGCGGGTCGCCGGTACGCCCGCGGGTCCGCAGGTGACCGGCGAGCAGGCGCTCGAGCCGCTCCATGGCGCCCAGGTGCACGGCGAGGAAGCGCCACGCGCCGCCCTTGAACAACGGTGCGCGGTGATAGTCGTCCGCGCCGCCGACCCGCTCGTCGGGGCCGATCTCCACACCTTCGAAGTCGACGGCGCCGGTGGCCGTGGCCCGCATGCCGGCGGGCGTCCACCCCGTGAGGTCCACGCGGCCCGTGTCGCGCGGCGCCAGCAGCCGCACGGCGCCCGCCTCGTCGCGGGCGGTGGTCAGGGGCCGGCGCAGGGCGCCTGCGCCCGAGCACCAGATCTTGCCGCCGCGCAGGCTCGCGCCCTCCAGCCGCAAGCCGGGGGGAGCTTCCGCGTTCCACACGCCCGACCAGGCGCCGGCCCGCACGTCGGCGAAGAAAGGCCCGGCCGCCTCCGGCGAGGCGTAGCGGTCGACCAGCTTGACCGCGTTGACGTGGCCCTCCAACAGGCGGCCGGCGGAGAGGTCCGCACCTCCCGCCCGCCGCAGCACTCCGGCGAGCACGACCGTCAGCGCCGGGTCGGTCGCCAGCCCCGCGCCGCCCGCCGCAGTCGGAAGCGCTGCGACCGCCAGGCCCGAAAGGGGCGTGAGCAGGCTGTCGACGTCCGCGTCCTCCCCGTCGGTCGCGGGCGCCTGGGCCCACAGGAGCTCGGCCGCCCGGTCGGCGGCGGCGAGCAGGTCGCGCGAAGGGGCGGCGGGGTCGTCGAAAGGCAAGGGCGGGTCTCCGTCCGCAGGAACGGCCGCCGCTTCAGAGGGTTCAGCCGCGACCCGGCGTCGCGGCCCCTTTCTCCGGACCCGCGCACCCTGCACATGATCGTTCGGGATGGGCGTTCCGAAGTTCAAGCAGGCGTCGAACGTCTCATGACCGCGTCAACCTCACCGCCGCTGCTGTTCGGATTCCGGCCGGCCCTGCCCTTCGACGACGACACGCCCTCCTTGAGCCCTGCCGCCGAGCCCGGTTCGGGAACCGCCGTCAGCGGCAAGACGGTGTGGACCGAGGCGCAGATCGTCACCAACTTCGAGCGCAACAACGAGAAGTGGGTGGGAACGGCGCCTGTCGTCACCTACCAGTTCTACGACGCCCAGCCCGCCGGCCTTCCCTCGGGCGCCGCCTTCGCCCCGCTGACGGCGGACGAGCGCACCCTGGCGCGCCACGCCTTCGCCGAGTGGAGCGAGGTGGCGAACGTCTCCTTCGTGGAGGCGGCGGACGACGGCGTCTACGGCGGCTCGACCGGGCGCGTCTCGCTGTTCCTCAACGCCTCGGCCCCGAGCTACGAGTGGGGCGACACGGTCACCTACACGCGCGGGCGCACCAGCGGCGGCGTGGCCGCCGTCTCCAGCGCCGAGATCGAGATCCAGCCCGACTCCATCAAGGCGCGCAAGCTCTTCGTCGGCGGCTACAACTTCCAGGCCATGATGCATGAGATCGGGCACTCGCTCGGCCTGCCGCATCCCGGCGACTACAACGCCGACGGCTCGACCATCACCTACGCCAACAGCGCCGCCTACTTTCAGGACAGCAACCAGTACACGATCATGTCGTACTTCGATGCGACATCCACAGGTGCGAACTTCGTTCCGCCGGGCGACACGGCGTCCTATTCCGCCGCCACGCCGCTGCGCGACGACATCGCCGCCATCCAGGCGATCTACGGCGCGAACATGACGACCCGCGCCGGCGACACCACTTACGGCTTCAACTCCAACACGGACGACCCGCAGGCGTTCGACTTCACGGTCAACACCCACCCCGTCGCGTGCATCTGGGACGGCGGCGGGAACGACACCATCGACCTGTCCGGCTCGTCATCTGGCGCGAACCTGGACCTGCACGCCGGCGCCTTCAGCGACGTCATGGGCATGGTCGGCGACCTGTCGATCGCCTACGGCGTCACCATCGAGAACGCCGTGGGATCGTCGGGGAACGACGTGATCGTCGGCAACGACGTGGCCAACGTGCTCAAGGGCGGCCCCGGCGACGACAGCCTGCAGGGGAACGGCGGGAACGACACCCTGGACGGCGGCGACGGGACCGACACGGCCGTCTACGCGTCCGCCGCGGCGAACGACGACTGGTGGCGCAACGCCGACGGGACCTGGACGGTGGACGACGGCCGCACCGTCTCGGTCGACGGCACGGACAAGCTGATCAGCATCGAGAAGCTGCAGTTCTCCGACAAGGCGGTCACGCTGACGACGCCCACCGACAACGACCTGATCGCCCAATCTTTCGCCCGCGTGCTCTCCACCGCGCCGACGGGCGCCGACAGCGCCTTCATCGCCGCCGAGCAGGCGCAGCACGCCTCCGGAGGCGAGACCCTGGCCGCCGTCTACGCCGACGTGGCCAAGCGCGCCGCCGCCACCACGGCGGTGGCGACGCTCTCCTACGAGTTCTTCACTGGTTCTACGCCCAGCAAGGCGGGCCTCGACTACCTGGTCGACAGCGCGGGCGGGAACGCGAACAGCCTGAACTCGGCCTACTACCAGGGCTTCAGCCTGGAGAACCGCTACATCAACTTCGCCGTGAACCTCGGCAAGCTGGGCGACGGGGCGGCGGCCTTCGCGTCCGCCTACGGCGCCCTCGGCCTGGCGGACGCCACGGCCAAGGCCTACGCCGCGATCTTCGGGACGACGCCCACGGCCGACAAGGTGGCCGCGATCCTGAACGCCCCCTCCTCCCTGCCTGGCGAGGCGACGCGGGCGGACTACTTCGCCTACTACGGCCAGGACGGCGCGGACGGGATCGGGACCAAGGCGGCCATGGTCGGGTATCTTCTCGGCGAGGCGGTGAAGGCCGACGTGGGGACCTACGCCCGGTCCGACGACGCCTACCTCACCGCCCTGGCGGCCGGTGCGCACCAGCACGTCGATCTCGTGGGCGTCTACGGCCAGCCCTCCTTCGCCTACACCGGCGGCTGAGCGCCCGCGTGGCCGGACCGCGCGAGCGCGAGGCGGCCGCGCCGACGGTTCCGGCCGCCGGGCCGGCCGGTGGCGGGGCGGCCCTGCCGGACGGGGGGCGGCGCACGGTGGTGGTCGCCCCGGAGGACGTGTGGCAGGCCCCGGGCGCCTCCGCCGGCGTGCAGGACGAGGCCGCTCCCGAGATCGCCGTGCGCGCCGGGCGGCGCGCCTTCTTCGCGCCCATCGTGATGGTGGTCGGCCTGTCCGCGGCGCTGATGGCGGTCGCGATCACGGCGTTGGCGCTGCTGCTGTGGCTCGGCCCGCGTCCCGTGGGCTGAAGGAGGATCAGCCGCGCCGGCGGTCGAAGGCCTCGAACTCGTGGGCGATGCAGCGGTCGATCAGGAGGCGCCACACGGGCTCGGCGATCGCCTCGGACAGGCCGACGGCGCGGGCGGAGGTCTTCACCTTGGCCACCACGTCCTCGATGCGCGCCGCGTCGTGCACCGCGTCCCGCGCGGGCTTGATGCGGGCCGCGGCGTCCATGTAGCGCTGGCGTTCGGCCAGCAGGATCACGAGCGCGCGGTCCAGCGCGTCCACCCCGGCGCGCACGTCGGCCATGCTTCCGCACGCCTCCGGTGCGCTGCGGGGGTCGATCGCGAGCGAGGTCGGCGAGGTCAGATGCCGGCTCCATTGTCCATGGTGGCGAGCTGGGCTTCATGCGCCGCCGCCTCGTGCGCCATCCAGGCGGCGAAGGCGCGCACGGGGGCGAGGCGGCCCTTCGCCTTGGGGTGGACCAGGTAGTAGGCGAAGTCCACCTCGGTCGAGATGGAGAGCGGAGCCACCAGCCGGCCGGCGTCGATGTCGGCCTGGGCGAGGGCGCGCTTGGCCAGGGCCACGCCGCGGCCGGCCTGCGCGGCCTCCAGCACCAGGCTCGACTGGTTGTAGCGGGGACCCCGGGCGCCGTCCACGTCGCCCAGCCCGCGCGCGGCCAGCCACATGGGCCAGTCCGGGCAGCTGTCGTCGCCCTCCGGGCTGCCGTCGTGGAGCAGCACGTGGCGGTGCAGGTCCTCCGGCGTGTCCAGCGGCTTGTCGGCCAGGAGCGCGGGGGCGGCGACGGGGATCACCGTCTCGCGCATGAGCCGGCGCACCTCCAGGCCGGGGTAGCGGCCGGAGCCGTAGCGCACCGCCACGTCGATCTCGCCAGAGCCGAAGTCCGCGAGCTCCATGCCGGCCTGCAGCCACACGTCCATTTCCGGGTGCGCCGCCTCGAACCGCCCCAGCCGCGGCATCAGCCACTTGGCGGCGAAGGAGGGCGCCACCGACACGGTGACGCGCCGCCCGTCCACGCCGGCCGTCAGCAGCGAGGCGGCCTCCGCCAGCTTGTCGAAGGCGTCGCGCAGGGCGGGCAGGGCGGTCTGGGCGGCGTCGGTGAGGAGCAGGCCCTTGGGCGTGCGGCGGAACAGGGCGGCGCCGACGTAGTCCTCGAGGTTCTGGATCTGCTGGCTCACGGCGCCCGGCGTCACCGCCAGCTCGTCGGCGGCGCGGCTGAAGTTCATGTGCCGCGCGCTGGCCTCGAAGGCGCGCAGGGCGTTGAGCGGAGGCAGGCGGCGGCGTTCCATCAGAAAATCTAAAGCTGCTGGGCGGGATCGCGGCTTGCGCCTACCTCCGCTCGGGCGTGAAAGGCAACCGTCATCGTCACAGTTCTCCTGCAAGGACGCCGCTCCGCCGTGGCCCCCTCAGACCGTCCGACGCCGCCGCCCGCCCCGGCCCTCGTCCCGCTCCGCGGCGGCGCGTCGGCCGTGCGCGCCGGCGGCCGCGTGACGCTGGTGGGCGCGGGGCCGGGAGACCCGGAGCTGCTGACGCTCAAGGCGGTGCGCGCCCTGGAGGCCGCGGACGTGGTGGTGCACGACCGCCTCGTCTCCGCCGAGGTCTTGGCGATGATCCCGGCGCGGGTGCGCCGGCTCTATGTGGGCAAGCGCCGCTCGCATCACAGCGTGCCGCAGGCGGAGGTGGAGGCGCTGCTGGTGGCGCTCGCCCGCGAGG
>CAXTCO010000187.1:0-5100 GCA_964242255.1 uncultured Caulobacteraceae bacterium
CACCTCGTGGCCGTGGCGGCGCTGAAGTTCGCCGACCTGCAGAACTTCCGCGGCACGAGCTACGTCTTCGACCTGGACCGCTTCACCAGCTTCGAAGGCAAGACGGGACCGTACCTCCTCTACCAGGCGGTGCGCATCAAGTCGCTTTTGCGCAAGGGGGAAGGAGAGGGCGCCGCGGCCGGCCCGATCACCGTCTCCGAGCCGGCCGAGCGCGACGTGGCGCTGACGTTGGACGCCTTCGCCCAGGCGGCGACGGAGGCTTATGACCGCCGGGCGCCCAACGCGCTGGCCGAGCACGCCTACCGCCTCGCCCAGAGCTTCTCGCGGTTCTACGCCGCCTGTCCGGTGCTGGCCGCGCCCACGCCCGAGCGGCGCGGCTCGCGCCTGGCGCTGGCGGCGGCCACGCTGAAACAGCTGGAGACGGCGCTGTCGCTTCTGGGGATCGAGACGCCCGAGCGCATGTGAGCCGGAACCGGCGTCCGGTCCGCCGGTTCGCGCCGCGATGCCTCACGCTCCGCCGCCCCCGAAAGCGCCCCCGCCCGCCGTCGCGCCCGCCCCGCCCGCCGCCCTGGACGCCCTGCGCTGGCGCAAGCGGGTGGTTGTTGTGTTCGCGCCTGCGCCGGACGACGCGCGGCTCCGCTACCAGGTCGCGGAGCTGCACCGGCTGACCGCCGGTCCCGACACCCGCGACCTGCAGCTCGTCACCGTCGCGGGCATGCGGGTGGAGGGGGCGGCGGACGCCGCCGCCGCGCTGCGCATGCGCTTCCACGTGGTGGAGGGCGGCTTCCGCACCTTCCTGATCGGCAAGGACGGCCACGCCGCCGTCCGCTCGTCCGCCCCGATCCCCGCGGAGGAGATCGCCCGCACGGTCGACGCCATGCCCATGCGCCAGGACGAGGTGAAGCGGCGCTGAGGCGCGGGCGTCAAGCGCGCAGCTTGCCCCGCATGGCGAGGGAGCGGCGGTTCAGCGCGCCGAGGTCCTCGCGCCCGTCGGCGATGCGCCCGGCGAGCGCCACCGCCTTCCGCAGGGCGTCGGCGTCCATGGATCGCCAGGCCGGGGGCCGCAGCACCTCGCGCCACGGCCGGCCGCAGACCGCGTCCAGGATCACTCGGCCGAAGCAATGGTCCAGGCGGATCGGCCACTCGGGATGCGCCTTGGCGGCGGCGGGCAGGCGTTCGCCCGCCCACCGCCGCCACTCGGCGCGGAGATCCCCTTCGGTCAGAAGGGCAGCAGCGCCGTGCCGAAGGCCTTCTTCAGGTCGTGCGCCACGGCCTGCTCGGCCGCCGCCGCGTCCTTCACCACCAGGCCCATGCCGAAGAACTCGTGCGTCACGCCCTTGTAGAGGTGGCGGTGCACCTTCACGTCCGCCGCCTTGAGCGCCTGCTCCAGGCGCTCGCCGTCGGTCTCCAACGGATCGATCTGGGCGTTGATGAGGGTGGCGCCCGGCAGGCCGCGCAGGTCGGCGCCCACCAGGTTGATGCGCGGATCGGCCGTCTTGGAAGCGTCGCCCCCCATGGCCTTGTCGACGAACCACGCGATCATCGCCTTGTTGAGCGGCTTGGCGTGGGCGTACTCCTGGTAGCTCTTCGTGTTCAGGTCGTCGCCCGCCACCGGGTAGATCAGGCTCATCCATAGCGGGAGCTTCACCCCGGCGTCACGGGCCGCGATGGCGGTGGCGCAGGCCATGTTGCCGCCCGCCGACTCGCCGGCCACGGCGATCCTGTCCGGGTCGCCGCCGAAGCTCGCCGCGTTCTCCACCACCCAGCGGTAGGCGGCGAAGCAGTCGTCGTGGGCGGCGGGGAAGGGGTTCTCCGGCGCGAGCCGGTAGTTGACCGACACCACGATGGCGTCGGCGAACTTGGAGATCGCGCGGGCGCCGGCGTCGTAGACGTTGATGTCGGCGATCACCCAGCCGCCGCCGTGGAAGTAGACCACCACGGGCAGCGCCTTGGGATCGTCCTTGTCCGTCTCCGGGCCGTAGAGGCGCGCGGTGAGCTGGCCGGCGGCGCCGGGGATCTGGATGTCCCGCGTGGCGATCCCGAGCTCGGCCTTGTCGTCCAGGCCGCGCCGGCGCAGCACGCGCATCGCCCCATCCGCCGCCGTGGGCTGCTGGCGCGCCACTTCGGGGGTCAGAACCTCGATGGGCTGCGGGTCGAGACCGGCGAGCTCGTCAAGCACGGCCTTCATGTCGCCGTCGAGCTGGTCGGCCCAGTCGGCGCGCGGGCCCTCGACGTGGCCGAAGGAGCGGCGCTCGCCGTGCGGGTCTGCCGTGGGCGCCGGCCGGTCGGAGCCGCCCGCGTACGAGTCCGGGCGCGAGTCGGGCGAGGCGCCCTGGGCGGGAAGATCGGTCATGGCGGTGGGCTCCTTCAGGGCGGGGCGGGGGCGCCGGGATCGAAGGCATAACCGACCGCCCTGCCCCCCTGTTCCGCGGCTGCGGTTGACACGGCGGAGCGGGGCGGGCTTACGGTCACCTCGTCCCCTGCGGGAGAGTCCGGCGCGCCGCGAGGCGGCGTCGGCGCCGAAGGCGCAACCGCCCCGGAAACGCTCAGGCCCCAGGACCGCGCGGGACGACGGAACGCTGGAAAGCGGCGGGCGCTGTCACAGGCGCGCCGCCCGCCGAAGGAGCAAGGCCCGCCGTCTTCCGCGAGGAGGACGATGGCCGGAATCTCTCAGGCACACCGACAGCGGGGGCGTGTCGTCCGGGCCCGCGGCCCGGGTCGGCGCCCGCCTGACGCTTTGCTCCGGGGCTCCATGGCCGAGACCGTCCGCACCACCGTGCTCAACGCCGCGCACCGCGCCGCGGGCGGCCGCATGGTCCCGTTCGCCGGCTACGACATGCCGGTGCAGTACCCCGATGGCGTGCTGGCCGAGCACCGCTGGACGCGCGAGCACGCCGGCCTGTTCGACGTCAGCCACATGGGCCCGGCCTGGCTGGCGCTGCGCCACCGCAGCGGCGACGGCGAGGCCGATCACCGCGCCGTGGCCGCCATCGTCGAGACCCTGGTGTGCGGCGACATCGCGGGGCTGAGGCCCGGCCAGCTGCGCTACACCCTGCTGATGGCGCACGATGGGGGGATCCTCGACGACCTGATGGTCGGCCGCCCCGCCGAGCCGGAGCGGCAGGGGTCGCTCTACATCGTCGTCAACGCCGGCACGAAGGAGGCCGACTTCCAGCGGATCGGCAAGGCGGCGGGCGAGCGCGCCGAACTGGTCCGCGCCGACGACGGCGGCCTTCTGGCGCTGCAGGGGCCGGAGGCGGTGGCCGTGGCGGCGGCGATCTGGCCCGAGGCGGACGACCTCTCGTTCATGACCTTCCGCACGGTGGACACGCCGGAAGGCGTCTTCACCGTCGCCCGCTCGGGCTACACGGGCGAGGACGGGGTGGAGGTGCTGGTCCCCGCCGAGGCCGCGCCGCGCCTCTGGGAGCGGCTGCTGCAGGACGGCCGCGTCAAGCCGGTCGGCCTGGGCGCCCGCGACAGCCTTCGCCTGGAGGCCGGCCTGCCCCTCTACGGCCACGACATCGACGAGACCACGAGCCCCGTGGAGGCCGGCCTCGCCTTCGCCGTGAGCAAGCGCCGGCGCGAGGAGGGCGGCTTCCCGGGCGAGGAACGCGTGCTGCGCGAGCTCGCCGAAGGCCCGAGCCGCCTGCGCGTGGGCCTGCGCCTGCCCCCTGGCGGCGCCCCGGCGCGCGAGGGCGCCACCGTGGTGCGCGAGTTCACGCCGGAGGCCGGGCCGGAGGTGACCGAACCCGGTCCGTCGGGGGCCGGCCACCACCTGGGCGTCATCACCTCCGGCGGCCCCTCGCCGTCGCTCGGCGGCGGCGTGGCCATGGCATACCTGCCCTACGACCACCGCGAGCCGGGCACCAAGGTGCAGGTGGTGGTCCGCGGCCGCACGCAGACGGCGCAGGTCACGCCCATGCCGTTCCACCCCCACCGCTACCACCGCAAGGCGAAGGTCTGACCCCGATGCGCTTCACCAAGGACCACGAGTGGGTCGAGCTCGACGGCGACACGGCCACCGTGGGCGTCACCGCCTACGCCGCCGACCAGCTGGGCGACGTGGTGTTCGTCGAGACCCCCGAGGTGGGCAAGGCGTTGAAGAAGGGCGAGCAGCTGGCCGTGGTGGAGAGCGTCAAGGCGGCCTCCGACGTCTACGCCCCCGTCTCCGGCGAGGTGACGGAGGCCAACGCCGAGCTCAGCGGCGCCCCGGAGACGGTCAACGCCGCCCCCGAGGCCGCCGGCTGGTTCGCCAAGCTCAAGGTCACCGATCCGTCCGAGGTCGAGGCGCTGATGGACCGCGACGCCTACGAAGCCTTCCTGAAGAGCCTTTGACCCGATGCACCGCCCCGCCGCCTTCGCTGTGGACGAGCAGGAGCGCCTCCGGGCGCTTGTGCGCGCGCATCCGTTGGCCACGCTGGCGGTGAACGGTGCGACGGGACCGGTGTTGGCGCACGCTCCCCTGGCGGCGGAGCTGGATGGGGGCGGGCGGCTCGCGGCCCTGATCGGCCACGTGGCGCGTGCCAACCCGTTCTGGACGGCCGCCGAAGCTGACGGCGCCTGCGTCGCGCTGTTCAACGGGCCGGACGCCTACGTCAGCGCCGCTTACTCCCCGTTCAAGGCGGAGCACGGACGCGTGGTCCCGACCTGGAACTACGTCCGCGCCGAGGTGCGGGGCCGCCTCGAGATCGAGACCGACCCGGGCCGCATGCGCCCATACCTGCAGCTTCCCACAGAGGTGATGGAGGCGGGCAGGCCCTCGCCCTGGTCGATGGACGATGCGCCCGCGGATCACCTCGCGCCTGTCGGCCGCGGTGGTCGGGCTGCGGCTGCGGGTCGAGGCGGTCGAGGGCGTGTGGAAGCTCAGCCAGAACAAGGCGGGCACGCCGGACTACGCGGGCGTGGTGGCGGGCCTGTCCGCCTCGCCCTTCCGCAACGAACGCGCCGTGGCGGCCGCCATGGTCGAGACCGCCTGAACATCGCCTGAGCTGGACGTCCCATGCGCTACCTGCCCCTCACCGACGCCGACCGCCGCGAGATGCTGGGCGTCATCGGCGCGCCCGACATCGACGCGCTGTTCGCCGACGTGCCCGCCTCCGC
>CAXTCO010000188.1:0-5099 GCA_964242255.1 uncultured Caulobacteraceae bacterium
AGGGCGGGGATGAACCGCGGGGGGAGCCACCGTGCTCGGGCGCGTCAAGGCGCGCTGCGCCTTCGGCTGCGCTCTCCGGCCTTGACCCGCCCTGCGCGCGGCGGCTGACGCGGGGGCGTCGGGACGCGGGGCGTCCCTCCAAAGGTCAACGCGGCCTGCGGCGCGTCGAACACAGGGCTGAGGCGCGCCCAAGTGTGGGAGTGGCCGTCGCACCTGCGGCTCCGGCGTGAGAGGCGCCACCACGGCCGCAGCAGCTCTTGTTTGCGAACAGCCCTGTGTTCGACGCGCCGCAGGCCGTTGAACACTTACTGCGGGACGCCCGCGTCCCCACGCCCCCGCGTCCGCCGCCGCGCGCAGGGCGGGTCAAGGCCGTAGAGCGCAGCGAAGCGGAGCGGGCCTTGACGCGGCCGAGCACGGCGGCATGGCGCACGGGCGCCGCAGCCGCGGCGCTCGGACCGCGACCGCTCCCTAGCTCGCCGCGGGAGCCTCCGGCTCCAGCCGCACCAGCAGCGCGCCCTCGGCCACCTGCTGGCCGACGGCGACGGGCGCTTCGGCCACGACGGCGTCGAACGGCGCGGTGAGGCCGTGCTCCATCTTCATGGCCTCCAGCGTCACCACCGGCGCGCCCTTGGCCACCCGCTGGCCCGACAGGACGGCCAGCTGCACCACCCGGCCGGGCATGGGAGCCAGGAGCTTGCCGTCGGCCGCGCCGCCCGCTCCCGCCGCCGCCGACGGCGGGAAGAACGACAAGCGGTAGGGCTGGCCGGCGCGGAACACGACGGTCTCGTCGAGGATCCGGCCGAGAGGGGGGCGCTGCTCGAGATCGACGACGTCGAGCCGCGCGGAGCGCCGCTCGCCGTCCACCCACACGTCCGCCCGCCGCCGCGGGGCGGCGTTCAGGCGCAGACCCGTCAGGTCGGGAGAGTCCAACGGCCCCGGACCCCGCTGACGCGCCGCGGCGCGACGGCGCTCGGAGACGAAGCCGTCCAGGGCGGCGTCCGGGAAGGGCGCGGGCGCCGTCAGCGCCTCGCCCCGCTCGCCGATGAAGCCCGTGTCCACACGGCCGGCGACGAAGTCGGGCTCGGCCGCCAGGCGGACGAGGAAGGCGGCGTTGGTGCGCACCGGCCAGACCTCCACCGCGCCGCACGCCTCCGACAGCCGCGCCGCCGCCGCCTCGCGCGTCGGGGCGTGGACGATCAGCTTGGCGATCATCGGGTCGTAGAAGGGCGTCACCTCCCCGCCCTGCTCCACGCCCGCGTCCACGCGCAGGCCCGTGCCGGGCGAAACGAAGGGCGGCTCGAACACCTCCAGCCGCCCCGTCGACGGCAGGAAGCCCGTGGCCGGGTTCTCCGCGTAGAGGCGCGCCTCCATGGCCCAGCCGTCCATGCGGATCTCGTCCTGGCGCAGCGGCAGGGGCTCGCCCGCGGCCACGCGCAGCTGCCACTCCACGAGGTCGAGGCCGGTGATCGCCTCCGTGACCGGGTGCTCCACCTGCAGGCGGGTGTTCATCTCCATGAACCAGATGCGGTCGGCGCGCAGGCCCTCGCTGGCGTCGGCGATGAACTCCACCGTGCCCGCGCCGCGGTAGCCGACGGCGCGCGCGGCGGCGACGGCGGAGGCGCAGACGCTCTCGCGCACGTCGGGCGTCATGCCGGGGGCGGGCGCCTCCTCGATCACCTTCTGGTGGCGGCGCTGCAGCGAGCAGTCTCGCTCGAACAGGTGGACGACGTTCCCGTGGGCGTCGGCGAACACCTGCACCTCGATGTGGCGCGGACCTTTCGCGTACCGCTCGATCAGCACGCGGTCGTCGCCGAAGCTGGCGAGGCCCTCGCGCTGGGCGGAGGCGAGGGCTCCGGCGAAGTCCTCCGCCCGGTCCACGCGGCGCATGCCCTTGCCGCCGCCGCCGGCCACGGCCTTGATCAGCACGGGAAAGCCCACCTCCGCCGCGCGGGCGGCCAGGTTGCCGGCGGACTGGTTGTCGCCCTGCCAGCCGGGCGTGGTGGGCACGCCGGCGGCGGACATGAGGCGCTTGGCGCCGTCCTTGGGACCCATGGCGCGGATGGCGGCGGGTGGCGGGCCGACCCACACGAGCCCGGCGGCCTGGACCGCCTCGGCGAAGTCGGCGTTCTCGCTCAGGAAGCCGTAGCCGGGATGGACGGAGTCGGCTCCGCTCTCCCGCGCGGCGGCGATCACGCGGGCCACGTCGAGATAGCTTTCGCGGGCGGGCGGCGGGCCGAGGCGCACCGCGGCGTCCGCCTCGCGCACGTGGGGCGCGCGGGCGTCCGCGTCGGAGAAGACGGCGACGGTCTCCACGCCCATGCGGCGGGCGGTGCGGATCACGCGGCGGGCGATCTCGCCGCGGTTGGCGATGAGCAGGCGGTGCAGCACGGCGTCAGCCCTCTCGCCCGGCCCAGCTGGGGAGGCGGCGCTCCAGGAAGGCGCCCACGCCCTCGCGGGCTTCGGCGGTGAGGCGGCGGGCGGCGAGGCGGCGGGCGGTCTCCTCCGCGAGGTGGCCGTCGACGCGGCGGCCGGCCACCTCGTCCACCAGGCGCTTGGCCTCGCCCACCGCCTCCGGTGCGCAGGCGGCCTGGGCGCGGGCGATCGCCACGGCCTCGGCGTGCAGGTCGTCGACGACGCGGTCGACCAGGCCGAAGCGCACGGCCGCCTCAGCGCCGAAGCGCTCACCGGTGGCGAACAGGCGGCGGGCGGTCCGCGGCCCCGTGGCCGCGACCACGTAGGGACCGATCACGGCCGGGATCAGCCCGAGCCGCACCTCGGAGAAGCCGAACTGCGCGTCGGGCGCCGCCAGGGCCAGGTCGCAGGCGGCGACCAGGCCCGCCCCCGCACCGAAGGCGCAGCCCTCCACCAGGGCGACGGTGAGCTGGGGCAGGTCGTGCAGGCCCTTGAGCGCGCGGGCGAAGACGCGGGCGTCCTGCCGGTTCTCGTCCTCGTTCCAGGCGGCGGCCCGGCGCATCAGGTCCAGGTCGACGCCCGCGCTGAAGCTTGCGCCCACGCCCCGCAGGAAGACGGTGCGCACGTGCTCCTGCGTCTTCAGCGTGGCGAAGGCCTCGCCGAGGGCGTCCATGACCGCCTCGTCCAGGGCGTTGCGCTGGGCGGGGCGGTTGATGTCGACCACGGCCACGCCCTGCGGCGTCGCCTGGATCACCACGGGCGAGCCCTCCGCCGCGCCGGTGGGGAAGACGATGTCGCGGAACGGCGTGGCGATGGGATCGGTCATGCAGGCTCCTTGGCGCGGACCTAGCGCGGGCGGCTCCGGCCCGCTAGGTATTACCGTCAGGTCGACAAGGTAATACCATGGCCAGCGCCGTCACCCAGAAGGGCCAAGTGACCATCCCCAAGCGGGTGCGGGACGCCATGGGCCTGACGCCGGGCGCCCTGGTGGAGGTGGAGAACGACGGACAAGGCGGCGCGCGCATCGTGAAGGTCGCGGCCGGAGCGCCGGAGGAGGAAAGCTTCTCACGCTTCCTCGGCGTCGCCCCTCTTCCGAACGGCATGGGCACGGACGAATACATGGCCCTGATCCGCGACCCCGTCGACGCGTGATCCTGGTCGACAGCAACGTCCTCATCGACGTCACCAGCCGCGACGCCCGCTGGGCGCAGTGGTCGGTGACGCAGCTTGACGCCGCGCGCCACAACGAGGGCCTGTGCATCAACGGGATCGTCTACGCGGAGGTCGCCCCGGGCTTTCGGCGCCTCGAGGCTGTCGACGCTTTCCTCCGCGACGCGCGCATCGAGCTGCAGGAGACGACGCGGGAGATGCTGCTGAAGGCCGGCCTGGTCCACCAGAGCTATCGCGACCGGGGCGGGCGCAGAGACCGGGTGCTGCCCGACTTCCTGATCGGCGCGCAAGCCGCCGTGGCGCGGCACGCGATCCTCACCCGCGACCCGCGCCGCTACCGCACCGACTTCCCCGACGTGCGGCTGATCACGCCCTGAGCGCACGGCTCACATCCGGAACACGCCGAAGCGCGGGTCGGCGATCGGGGCGTTGAGGCTGGCGGAGAGGCCGAGGCCCAGCACGTCGCGGGTCTGGGCGGGGTCGACGATCCCGTCGTCCCACATGCGGGCCGTGGCGAAGTAGGGCTCGCCCTCCGTTTCGTAGCGGGCGCGCACGGGGGCCTTGAACGCCTCCGCCTCCTCCGGCGTCCAGCGGTCGGCGTCGCGGTGGACGGTGGCCAGCACCGCCGCGGCCTGCTCGCCGCCCATGACGCTGATGCGGCTGTTGGGCCAGCTCCACAGGAAGCGCGGCGAGGAGGCGCGGCCGCACATGCCGTAGTTGCCGGCGCCGAAGCTGCCGCCGATCAGGACCGTGAACTTGGGCACGTTCGCGGTGGCCACGGCGGTGACCATCTTGGCCCCGTCCTTGGCGATGCCGCCCGCCTCGTACTTCCCGCCGACCATGAAGCCGGAGATATTCTGCAGGAAAACCAGCGGGATGCGCCGCTGGCACGCCAGCTCGATGAAGTGGGCCGCCTTCTGTGCGCTCTCGCTGAAGAGCACGCCGTTGTTGGCCAGGACGGCGACCGGCATGCCCCAGACGTGGGCGAAGCCGGTCACCAGCGTCGCGCCGTAGAGCGCCTTGAACTCGTCGAACTCGCTGGCGTCGACGATGCGCGCGATCACCTCGCGCACGTCGTAGGGCGCGCGGACGTCGGGCGGGATCAGGCCGTAGAGCTCCTCAGGGTCGTAGGCCGGCGGGCGCGGGCTGCGCAGGCCGGATCCGATGTCGGCGCGGGGGTTGGGGCCGAGGCGGCCGACGAGGCTGCGCACGATCTGCAGGGCGTGCTCGTCGCTCTCCGCCACGTGGTCGACCACGCCGGAGCGGCGGCCGTGGGTCTCCGCCCCGCCCAGCTCCTCCGCCGAGATCACCTCGCCGGTGGCGGCCTTCACGAGGGGCGGCCCGGCGAGGAAGATGGTGCCCTGGCCCCGGACGATCACCGTCTCGTCGCTCATGGCCGGCACGTAGGCCCCGCCCGCGGTGCACGAGCCCATGACGCAGGCCACCTGCGCGATCCCCTGCGCGCTCATGTTGGCCTGGTTGAAGAAGATGCGGCCGAAGTGGTCGCGGTCGGGGAA
>CAXTCO010000189.1:0-4980 GCA_964242255.1 uncultured Caulobacteraceae bacterium
TGGCGATGCCGAAGACGCCGTTCACGTCCCCGCCCGCGCCCATGGTGAAGAAGTGATGCAGCCACACCATGAAGGCCAGGATGCAGATCACCATGGTGGCCATCACCATCGAGCGGTAGCCGAACAGCGGCTTGCCGCTGAAGGTGGAGATCACCTCCGAGAAGACGCCGAAGGCCGGCAGGATCAGGATGTAGACTTCGGGGTGCCCCCACGCCCAGATCAGGTTCATGAACATCATCACGTTGCCGCCGGCTTCGTTCGTGAAGAAGTGGAAGCCCAGGTACCGGTCCAGCAGCAGCATGGCGCTGGTGGCCGTCAGGATCGGGAAGGCGGCCACGATCAGGAGGTTGGACGCCAGCGACGTCCAGCAGAACATCGGCATGCGCAGGTAATCCATGCCGGGCGCGCGCATCTTCAGGATGGTGGTGACCAAGTTCACACCGCCCACCAGCGTGCCCAGCCCGGAGATGCTGAGCGCCCACAGCCAGTAGTCCACTCCCACGCCCGGCGAGTAGGCGATCTCCGACAGGGGCGGGTAGGGGATCCAGCCCGTGCGCTGGAACTCGCCCACCACCAGGGAGACGTTGACCAGCAGCGCGCCCGACGCCGTCAGCCAGAAGGCGATGGAGTTGAACATGGGGAAGGCCACGTCGCGCACCCCCAGCTGCAGCGGCACGACGAAGTTCATGAGCCCGATCATGAAGGGCATGGCCACGAAGAAGATCATGATCGTGCCGTGCGCGCTGAACACTTGATCATAGTGCTCCGGCGGCAGGAACCCGCTGGAGTGGAACGCCAGCGCCTGCTGCGAGCGCATCATGATCGCATCGGAGAAGCCGCGCAGCAGCATCACGAGGGCCAGTACGCAGTACATCACCCCGATGCGCTTGTGGTCGACGCTGGTGATCCACTCGCGCCAGAGATACGGCAGCCAGCCCTTCAGCACGACGAGGGCGATCACGCCGAGGCCCGTCAGCGCCACCACCCCCGAGGCCACCATGGGGATGGGTTGGTCCAGCGGGATCGCGCTCCAATCGAGCTTGCCAAGGAGCTTCATGCGGAACGCGCCTGCAGCGGCTTGGGGGAGACATGCGGCCCGGGTCCGGCGTGTGGCCCGGCATGCGTGTCCGCGGGACCCGGCGCGGGGGCGATGCGCTGGGACACCACAGCGTCGTACAGGCCAGGCTGCACGGCGCTGTAGGTGAAGGGCTTCACGTCCGCGCTCTGCCGCGCCAGGGCGGCGTAGGCGGGGCCGTCCAACGCCGGCGCCCCGGCGGCGCGCGCCTGGGCCACGGCGGCGTCGAAGGCGGCGGGCGCGACGGCGTGCACGGTGAAGCGCATGCCGGGGAAGCCGTCGCCGCTGAAGTGCGCGGACAGGCCGTCGTAGTCGCCCGGCCGGTCGGCCTGCAGGTTCAGCTGCGAGTTCATGCCGTTCATGGTGTAGATCTGCGTGCCCAGTTGCGGCGCGAAGAAGCTGTTCATCACGCTGGACGAGGTGAGCTGCAGGTGAAGCGGCCGCCCAGTCGGCACCGTAAGCGTGTTGACGCTGGCGACCGCCTGCTCGGGCAGGATGAACAGCCACTTCCAGTCCATGGAGACCACCTGCACCTCCAGCGGCTTCTCGCGCGAGGGCAGGGGCGTCGCGGGGTCGAGCTTGTGCGAGCTGATCCAGGTCAGGCCGCCCAGGAACATGATGGTCAGGAGCGGCGCCGACCAGACCATCAGCTCGATCCGGCCGGAGTAGGCCCAGTCCGGCCGCCGCCGCGCCCGCGTGTTGGAGGCGCGGAACCACCAGGCGAAGAGAAGCGTCGCCAGGATCGTGGGGATCACGATGGTGAGCATCAGCAGCAGCGAGTCGAACAGGATCTGCCGCTCGCCCGCGGCCACAGGCCCGGCCGGCGTCAGCACCGGCGCGCCGCAGCCCGCGAGCGTCACGGCCGCCGCAGCGCCGACCAGGGCGCGCGCGACGGCTCGTCGGGGCGCAGGGAGAGGAGACATCCGCGACGGCTTCTAACACGCGCCCCGAGCGGCGTCGCGCGCATCCGGCCGATCATGTCCGGCCATCCCGCGAACCGCGCCGTCGCCGCCGCGTTGCAGCGCACAGGAGGCGCAAACGATGACGCGCAAGGCCAGGATCGCCGCCGGTGCCGCCGGTGCCGGGATGCTCGGGATGCTGGCGACGGCGCTGGGCGGCTGGGCTGCGGCGGGCGTGTCTCGACCCCCTCCCGCGGCGACCGCCTTCGAAGGACGGGGGCTGCAGCTGCGCTACGAAGTGCGCCGGGAGCCCGCCTACGTCCCCCCGCCGCCGGCGGACGCCACACGACTCGACGTGCTGGACGCCCAGGCCGCGACGCGGGTGGAGGACGCCGTGCTCTCGTCGCAGGCGGGCTACGCCTTGCGCGCGCTTCAATCTGAGGACGCCGCCCGCGCGGCGTCCGCCCTGGCTGAAGTGCGCGCCGCGGACGCCCGCATCGACCGGGAGGCCGCGGCGGCCCTGGCCGACGAGCGGGCGTCGCACCGAGCGGACGACCTGCCCGCCCCGACGGCGGGTCCGGCCTAGGCTTGGCTGGTCAATCCCGCGCCTGCCGCGCATGGAAGGCGCGACGGAACGCTTCGAACCGGCCGCCCGCGACCGCCTCCCGCATGGCGGCCGTCAGCGCCTGGAAGTGCGCCACGTTGTGCCAGCTCAGCAGCACCTGCCCCAGGATCTCGCCGGAGCGGACGAGGTGGTGCAGGTAAGCCTTCGAGTAGTCGCGGCTGGCCGGGCAGGTGCTGTCCGGGTCCAGCGGCGCGTCGTCCTCCGCAAAGCGGGCGTTCTTCAGGTTGAGCGGGCCGTCCCAGGTCCACGCCTGGCCGTGGCGGCCGGAGCGCGTGGGCAGCACGCAGTCGAACATGTCCACGCCCCGAGCGACGGCTTCCACGAGGTCCACCGGCTTGCCGACGCCCATGAGGTAGCGCGGCCGGTCTGCGGGCAGCAGCGCGGGCGCGTAGTCCAGCACCTCGCACATGGCCGCGTGGCCCTCGCCCACCGCCAAGCCGCCGATGGCGTAGCCGTCGAAGCCGGTCTCCTGCAGGCGCTCGGCGCTCTCGCGGCGCAGGGGTTCGAAGGTGGAGCCCTGCTGGATGCCGAACAGCGCCTGGGCGTCGCGCGCCCCGAAGGCCGCCTTCGAGCGGGCGCCCCAACGGGCGGAGAGCTCCATCGCCTCGCGGGCGCGCGCCTCCTCCGCCGGCCAGCCGACGCATTCGTCCAGCTGCATGACGATGTCGGAGCCTAGGAGGTCGGCCTGGATCTCGATGGAGCGTTCCGGCGTCAGAACGTGCTTCGAGCCGTCCAGGTGGGAGGAGAAGGTCACAGCCTCCTCGCTCATGCGGCGGATGGCCGACAGGCTCATCACCTGGAAGCCGCCGCTGTCCGTCAGGATCGGCCCGTCCCACCGCATGAAGCGGTGCAGGCCGCCGAGACGCGCCACGCGCTCCGCCGTGGGCCGAAGCATCAAGTGGTAGGTGTTGCCGAGCAGGATGTCCGCCCCCGCCTGGAGCACCTGCCCCGCGGTCAGCGCCTTCACCGTTCCCGCCGTGCCTACAGGCATGAAGGCGGGCGTGCGGATGCCGCCGCGCGGGGTGGAGAGCACGCCCGTCCGCGCGCCGCCGTCGGTCGCGTGGAGGGTGAAGGTGAAGGTCACGCCCGCCACCACAGGCCGGCGTCGCCGTAGCTGTAGAAGCGGTAGCCCGACTCGACGGCGTGGGCGTAGGCGGCGCGCTGGGCGTCGTGGCCGGCGAAGGCGGCGACCAGCATCACCAGGGTCGACTTCGGCAGGTGGAAGTTGCTCAGCAGCGCGTCGGCCGCGCGGAAGCGGTGGCCCGGGGTGATGAAGATGTCCGTCTCGCCGCGGAAGGGGCGCACCGTCCCGTCCACCTCCGCCGCGCTCTCGAGCAGGCGCAAGGACGTGGTGCCGACGCAGACGATGCGGCCGCCCCGCGCCCGGGCCGCGTCGAGCGCCTCGGCCGTCTGCGTCGGGATCTCGCCGTACTCGGCGTGCATGCGGTGATCGGCGACCTCGTCCGTCTTCACGGGCAGGAAGGTGCCGGCGCCCACGTGCAAGGTGACGAAGGCGCGGCCCACGCCCCGCGCCTCCAACCGCTCCAGGAGCTCGGGCGTGAAGTGCAGGCCGGCGGTGGGGGCGGCCACCGAGCCGTCTGCGCGGGCGTAGACGGTCTGGTAGTCCGTGCGGTCGCGCGCATCCTCCGTCCGCTTGGAGGCGATGTAGGGGGGAAGCGGCATGGCGCCCGTGCTCGCCACGGCCGCATCCAGCGCCGCGCCGGCGAGATCGAAGCGCAGGGCCACCTCGCCGCCGTCCAGCTTGGCCTCGACGTGCGCGGCGAGGCCGGGTGCGAAGCGCACCTTGTCGCCGATGCGCAGCCGCTTGCCGGGGCGCATGAAGGCGGTCCAGGCGTCGGGCGCGGTGCGGCGGTGCAGCGTCGCCTCCACCCGCACCGGCTCGGCGGCCCCGTCCGTCTTCGGGCGGTCGCGCACGCCGTCCAGGCGGGCGGGGATCACGCGGGTGTCGTTGAACACCAGCACGTCGCCTGGGGCGAGCAGCTCCGGCAGGTCGCGCACCACGCGGTCGGCGAGGGGCTCGCCGGGCGCCGCCACCAGCAGCCGCGCGGTGTCGCGCGGCTGCGCGGGACGCAGGGCGATCCGGTCCTCCGGAAGCGGGAAGTCGAAGTCGCCGAGGCGCATGGCTCGGCCGGGCGGCGGCCGCCCGGCCTCCGCTCAGCCCGGAACCACGTCGCCCGGCAGGGCGTCCGCGATCTCCTCGGCGACGGCCTCCACCTTGCGGCGGCTGCGCGCCCGCTTGGGCGCCGCAGGGACCTCCACCGCGGCTTCGGGCTGCGCCTCCGCCGCCGGAGCCGCCGCCTTGCGGGTGCGGCGCGGCTTGGCCGCAGGCTCGACCTCGGCGTCGGAGCCGACCGCGGCGG
>CAXTCO010000190.1:0-4973 GCA_964242255.1 uncultured Caulobacteraceae bacterium
AGATGAAGACCTACCAGGAGGAGATCTTCGGCCCCGTGCTGCAGATCGTGCGCGCCGAGAGCTTCGACGAGGCGGTCGCCCTCCCCTCCCAGCACCAGTACGGCAACGGCGTCGCCGTCTTCACCCAGAGCGGCCGCGCCGCGCGCGACTTCGCCGCGCGGGTGAACGTCGGGATGGTGGGGATCAACGTGCCGATCCCCGTGCCGGTCGCCTACCACACCTTCGGCGGCTGGAAGCGCTCGGCTTTCGGAGACACCAACCAGCACGGCATGGAGGGCGTGAAGTTCTGGACCAAGGTCAAGACCGTCACCGCCCGCTGGCCCGACACGACACTGGAGGGCCATGCGGACTCCAGCTTCGTCATCCCCACCATGCGCTGACGCCGCAGAAGCGCGCGAGGGAGGCCGCCACGCCGTTCGACGATACGAACCACCGCGACCCGCCGCCCGCGGAGCCGCCGAGGCCGCGCCTGTCGAAGCGCGAGGAGGGCGTGGTGCTGATCCTGGCGGCGGCGGCTCTGCTCGGCCTCGTCCTGCCCATCTCGGCCGCCGCCTGGGGCGACGTGGCCCGCGCGCTGACCGGACCGCCGGCGGCGGTCAGGCCGCCTCCTCGGACCCTGGCGCTCTCTTCACCGCCTGCGCCCAATGGAAGCCGATCACCGCGCCCTTGACGCGCGGCAGCAGCACCAGCGTCAGGATCGCCAGGGCCGGCAGGGTGGTGATCAGCACCAGCCAGATCGGCCAGGTCAGGATGAAGGAGAAGGCCAGCAGCGGCGCCACCACCAGGTGGCCCACCAGCAGGATGGTCAGGTAGGCCGGCGCGTCGTCGGCCGGGTACTGCGCGTTGTCGTGGCCGCAGGCGGGGCAGGCGGCCTCCACCTTGAGGTAGGCGCGGAAGAGCCGGCCCTCGCCGCAGTCGGGGCAGCGGCCGACCACCCCCCGCTTCACGCCCCGACCGAGTTCACCCGCCATGCCGCCCTCCCGCCCCGCATAGATGGCGCGGCCTCCGGCGCTTCCAAGCCGCGCCGCGCACGCCTAAACCGCGCAGGCCATGGCCGAGGTCCTCCACCTGCCCGACGACGCCGACGACGCCCGCCACGGCGCGCGGGCGGCCGACGTGCTGGAGGGCGGCGGCCTCGTGCTCCTGCCCACCCTCGCCTTCCCGCTTTCGGAGCACGAGCAGGCGCTGGCCGACCCGGCGGTGCTGGCGCCCAAGTCCAAGAACGTCAGCCTCGACCCGCGCACAGGCGCGCTGGGCGGCACGGTGCTGGAGGGCGCCGCCCGCGAGCGCCTGCGGGACGCGACCGCCCGCTACGCCGCCTTCGCCGACGACCTGATCGCACGGCTGCTGCCGGCCTACGCGCCCGCGCTGGAGCGCCGGCGCACCAGCTTCCGCCCGGGCGCGGTGGACGAACGGGCGCTGTCGCCGCGCAAGGACGACAAGCGCCTGCACTTGGACGCCTTCCCGTCGAGCCCCGTGGGAGGCAAGCGGATCCTGCGCGTCTTCTCCAACGTGGACCCGGCGGGCCGTCCGCGCCTGTGGCGGCTGGGCGACGAGAGCCTGGAATCCCACGCCCGCGGTCGCCTGCGGCGCTTCCCCCGCCTGGGCGTCCGCGCGCGCGCCATGGAGGCGCTGCGCCTCACCCGCGGACGGCGCACGGACTACGATCAGGCGATGTTGGCGCTGCACGACGGTGCGAAGCTGGACGACGCGTGGCAGGCGTCCGCCCCGCACAAAGAGGTGGAGCTGCCGGCCGGCTCCACCTGGATCGTCTACACCGACGGCGTGCTCCATGCGGCCCTTCGCGGGCGGCACGCGTTCGAGCAGACCTACCTGATGCCGGTGGACGCCATGGTCCGGCCGGAGCGCTCGCCCCTGCGCGTGCTGGAGCGTCTGGCGGGGCGCCCGCTCGTCTGAGCGCCTCCGCACCGCAACGGGCGGCCTGTCCCGTACGGGACAGGCCGCCGCGGGCTCACTTGTGGCGTGCGGTCGAGCGGCAGCGGTCCTGCCCCTTCTTGGTGCACACCGGATAGCTGGACGGAGCGTCGCCCGACGGCGTGTTCGCCGTGGTGGCCGGCGAGGCGGGCATGGACCCGCTCGCCATCGCGCCGCCCTGCATCGATCCGCCGGGCATGGAACCACCCTGCATCGAGCCGCCGGCCATCGAGCCGCCCTGCGTCGATCCGCCCTGCGTCGATCCGCCGGGCATTGAGCCACCCTGCATCGAGCCGGCCGGCTGATCCGTCGACGTTCCCGACTGCACGCTCGTGCCGGCGCTGGTGGTGGCGGGCGGCGAGCCCGTGGGGTCCTGGCCCGCGGATGTGGAGCCGGTCTGTTGGGCCGAGGCGGCGGCGCCGGCCAGGAGCGACGCCGCGGCGGCCGCGGCGATCAGGAAGGATGTTCTCACGTTCGTTCTCCGTCTTCGGCCCGGGTCGCGGCGTCGGCGCCCGAAGCGAGGGGAGGCCGAGCGGGAGCGCCCGGACCTTTGCCGGCGCACAACGCGAGTCCCCGCCCGGGGGTTCAGCTTTTCGTGATCGCGGGCGCCCCGCACATGCGCGGGGATGGCGGACGCGACCGGACGGCGCGTCCGTTCGCCGCGACGGAGCGCGCCGAGCCGCGGCGGGGCGACCTGTAGGGCTGAGCTCCCCGGGCCGGCCGGGGAGCTTGCGCCGGGCGTTCGGGCCTACTTCGGGCCGGTCATGTTGCCGGACGACATGGCGCCCGACGACATCGCTCCGGACGACATGTTCCCGCTCTTCATCGCGCCGGACTTCATGCTCTTCTTCTTCATCGGCTTCTTAGCCTTCATCGAGCCGGACGACATCGAACCCGAGCTCATGGCGCCGTTGCTCATCGAGCCCGAGCTCATGTTGCCCGATGACATCGAACTCTGGGCGAACGCGGGGGCGACGGACAGGGCGGCGAGCGCGGCGGCGAGGGTGGCGATCTTCAGCATGGGCGTCTCCAGCCGCGTCAGCCGCGGCGGGCGACCCTCCGCCCGCCGGCGCCGTCCGGCAAGACCAAACGCTTGGCGCGCCGCAACTTTCTTGCGGCCCCTCGCCGGTCTCCGCTCAGGCGAGCTTGATCTCGCGAAGCCGCTCCCGGAGGTAGGCGTCGGCCGTGATCGGCTCGGGGAAGCGGTCGGGCCGCTCGGCGGTGACCGTGCCCGGCAGGGTGCGGATCAGGTGGTCGGACGCGAAGTGCAGGAAGAAGGGCGTCGAGAAGCGGGCCACAGCCCGCCGCTCGGGCGCGGGGTTCACCACCCGGTGCGTGGTGGAGGGCAGGACGCCGTTGGTCAGGCGCTGCAGCATGTCGCCGATGTTGACCACGATGGAGCCTGGCGGCGGGTTCACCGCCAGCCAGGAGCCGTCGCGCTCCCTGATCTCCAGCCCCGCCTCCTCCGCGCCGAGGAGCAGGGTGATGACGTTGATGTCCTCGTGGGCGCCCGCCCGCACGTTGGGGCCGTCCGCGCCCATGGGCGGATAGTGGAGCAGGCGCAGCACGCTGTTGCCGTCCCGCACGGAGGCCTCGAAGGCGTCGTCCGCCAGGCCGAGGTGGCGGGCGACGGCGCGCAGCACCTTGTCGCCGAGGGCGTCCAGGGCCTCGTAGAAGGCCAGCAGGTGCTCGCGGAACAGGGGCGGCCGCTCGGGCCAGACGTTGTCGGGCATGTGGTCGCGGAAGCGGTGGCCGGCGGGCAGCTCGCGGCCGACGTGCCAGAACTCCTTCAGGTCGAAGTGCTCGGCGCCCTTGGCCGTCTCCACGCCGAAGGGGGTGTAGCCGCGCTGGCCCTGCGCGCCGAGGATCCTGGCGCGCATCTTCTCCTCCGCGGGGAGGGCGAAGAAGGCCTTGGTGTCGGCCAGGGCGTCGTCGATCACCGCCTGCGGCAGGGGATGGTCGGCGACCACCGCGAAGCCGTAGCGCTCGAAGGAGCGGCCCAAGGCGTCGGCGAAGCGCGGGAAGTCGAGGTCGTGGAGCGTGAAGGAGACGGGCTGGATCGTCACGGGCGGCGGCCTCGGGCGGGAGCGGACGGCCGCCTTCTAGCGCCGCGCCGCCGCTTGAGCGAGCCGCCCGGCCCTCAGTGCCCGCCCCCGCCCGGCGGCCCTCCCGCACGCCGGGGCGGCCGGGGTGCGATCCACGAGAGCGAGGCCGCCACGAACAGCAGCAGGCCGACGGTGAGGAACAGGCGGTCGGTGGCGACCATCACCGCCTGGCTCTGCACGAGGCCCTCGAACTGGCGCACCGCCTGTTCGGCGCTGAGGCCCATGCCGCGCAGCCCGTCCAGGGCCGACTGCGCGGCGACGCCCTGGTTGAGGATGCTCACGCGCGCGCCGTCGGAGGCGTCCTCCCACGCCGTGGTGGTCAGGGAGACCGCGAAGGCGCCGGCGGTGGTGCGCACGAAGGAGATCAGGCCCGCCCCCGACGCCGTCTCGTTCGGCGGCAGGCCGCCGGTGCCCAGCCCCATCAGCGGGATGAAGAAGAAGGGGATGCCCAAGCCCTGCAGGAAAGTCGGGAGGATGATGTAGCCGAACGGCGTCTCGCTGGTGAAGGTGGAGCGCCACAGCATCATGCAGGCCATCCAGCCGACGCCGAAGGTGATCATCATCCGCGGATCGGCCTTGGGCGCCAGCCGGCCGACGATGGGCGAGAAGATGATCGCCAACACGCCGCCGAACGCGGTGGCGCGCCCGGCCCAGGTGGCGGTGTAGTTCAGGTTGGTCTGCAGCCACAGGGGCGTCAGCACGTTCGCCGAGAAGAAGGCGCCATAGCTCACCGCCATGATGGCGCAGGCGGTGGCGAAGGTCCTGTGCCGGAACACGCGCAGGTTCACGATCGGGTTCTCCTGCGTGATCTCCCAGATCATGAAGGCCGCGAAGCCGACCACCGCCACAACCAGCAGCGCGACGATGATCGGCGAGGAGAACCAGTCCAGCTCCTTGCCCTTGTCGAGCATGATCTGCATGGCGCTGATCCAC
>CAXTCO010000191.1:0-4970 GCA_964242255.1 uncultured Caulobacteraceae bacterium
CGGCGTCGATCCAGCCGGCGGCGACGCGGGCGCGCAGGATCAGCTTCTCCGCCGCTTCCTGGTCCAGGTCGAAGCGCTCCAGGGCGCCCGGCACCTTCACGCGCTCGCCGCCCCGCTGCTCCCAGCCGCCTCGAACCTCGTCGGTGGAGAGGTCGGCCAAGTCCTCGACGGTCTTCACGCCGGCCTCGCCCAGGGCCACGGACATGGGCAGGGTGATCCCGCGCACCTCCAGCACGCCGTCCTCCACGCCCAGCTCGCGGCGTCGGGCGTCCTGCTTCTCGGCCTCGCGGTCCAGATGCTCGCGGGCGCGGGCCTGCAGCTCGGCGGCGGTGTCCTCGTCGAAGCCCTCCACCTCGGCGAGGTCCTGCTCGTCGACATAGGCGATGTCCTCCACCGTGGCGAAGCCCTCGGTGACGAGGAGCTGGGCGATGGTCTCGTCCACGTCCAGCGCCTCCTGGAACAGCACGGTGCGCTCGGCGAACTCGCGCTGGCGCCGCTCCGAGTCCTGGCTTTCGGTGATGATGTCGATCTGCCAGCCGCACAGCTGGGAGGCGAGGCGCACGTTCTGGCCGCGGCGGCCGATGGCCAGCGACAGCTGCTCGTCGGGCACGACCACCTCGACCCGGTCGTCCTCCTCGTCGAGCACCACCTTGGACACCTCGGCCGGGGCCAGGGCGTTGACGAGGAAGGTCGCGTCGTCGCCGGACCACTGGATGATGTCGATCTTCTCGCCCTGCAGCTCGGCCACCACCGCCTGCACGCGGCTGCCGCGCATGCCGACGCAGGCGCCCACGGGGTCGATGGACGACTCGTTGGAGAGCACGGCCATCTTGGCGCGGCTGCCGGGGTCGCGGGCCACGGCGCGGATCTCGATCACGCCGTCGTAGACCTCCGGCACCTCCTGGGCGAACAGCTTGGCCAGGAAGCCGCCGTGGGCGCGCGACAGCATGATCTGCGGACCCTTGGTCTCGCGCCGCACGTCGTAGATGTAGCAGCGGATGCGGTCGCCGACGTTGAAGGTCTCGCGCGGGATCGACTGGTCGCGGCGCATGATGCCCTCGCCGCGGCCCAGGTCGACGATGGTGTTGCCGTACTCGACGCGCTTGACGGAGCCTGAGACGATCTCGCCCGTGCGGTCCTTGTACTCCTCGAACTGGCGCTCGCGCTCCGCGTCGCGCACCTTCCCCATGACGACCTGTCGGGCCATCTGGGTCTGCACGCGGCCGAAGTCGAAGGCGGGCAGCACCTCCTCGTAGACGCGGCCGATCTCCGCGTCCTTGTAGATGCGCTTGGCGGCGGAGACGCCCATGCGGCCCACGGGCTTCTCGATGGGGTTGCCCTCGGCGTCGAACTGCTCCTCGGCGACGATCTCGCCGTCCGGGTCGACGATGGCGTCCGGCTCGTCCTCGACCACCGTCACGTAGCGCTTGAGCATCAGCTCGCCGCTCTTCGGGTCGATCTTGGCGCGGATGTCGTGCTCGTTCCCGTACTTGGCCTTGGCGCCCTTCTGGATCGCCTCCTCGATGGCCTCGATCACGATCTCGCGCTCGATGCTCTTCTCGCGCGCCACCGCGTCGGCGATGAGCAGGAGTTCCTGCCGGTTGGCGGAGATTCCGGTCGCCATCAGGCGGTCCCTTCCTGTTCGGCCGCGTCGGAGGAGGCGGCGGACTCTGTGGTGTCGTGCTCGTCGTGGGCGCCCTGCACGGCGAGCCTCGCGGCCCGCGCCTCGGCGCCCTTCTTCAGAAGCTCGTCGCTGAGGGAGAGCTTCGCGTCGAGGATCCAGGCGAAGGGGATCACGGCGGTCTCCGCCTCACCCTCCAGGTCGATCTCGACGCGGTCGCCCTCCACGCCGGCGAGCACGCCCTTGAAGCGCTTGCGGCCCTCGGCGAGGCGGTCGAGCTCCAGCCGCGCCTCGTAGCCGGCGTAGGAGGCGAAGTCCTCCAGCCGGGTCAGCGGCCGGTCGATCCCGGGGGAGGACACCTCCAGCCGGTACTCGCCCGAGACCGGGTCGGCGGCGTCCATCACCTCGCTGAAGGCGCGGCTCAACTTGGCGCAGTCGTCGATGTCCATGTCGCCGTCGGCCGGTCGCTCGGCCATGATCTGCAGGGTGCGGCCTCCCCTGCGTCCCTGGGCGGCGGCGCCCTGCAGGCGCAGGCGCACGATGCGGTAGCCGGCCGCCTCGGCCACGGGGTCGAGGAGCTCAAGCAGGCTGCGGTCTTCAGGCGTCTTGCCGCGCAAAGGGTGAGGTCCAAAACAAAAGCGGCGGCCGACCCCGCCCGCGGGGACGAGGTGACCGCCGCTCGAAGCGCCGAGGGCGCGTCCAGCGATGTCCGAGCCCTTATAGCCCTTTCGACCGCTGTCGGGAAGGGCGTCGCAAACCGCGCGTTCGGGATCGGCCGCCGGCTCGCCGTGCGCCTATGCGCTTCCGCCGCCCGGCCCTGCGGTGCATAGAGCCGTCCGTTCCTCCCCGGACGCCCTCCCCCTCCTCTCCACCAGAGACCCATGGACCTCTCCAAGATCCCCACCGGCGTGAACCCGCCGTACGACCTCTACGCCGTGATCGAGATCCCTCAGGGCGGCGAGCCCGTGAAGTACGAGCTCGACAAGGAATCCGGCGCGATTTTCGTCGATCGCTTCCTGCACACGACCATGTTCTACCCCGCCAACTACGGCTTCATCCCGCACACCCTGGCGGAGGACGGCGACCCGGCCGACATCATGGTGGTGAGCCAGACGCCCGTGGTGCCGGGCGCCGTGATCCGCTGCCGGCCCATCGGTGCGCTGAAGATGACCGACGAGGCGGGCTCGGACGAGAAGATCCTGGCCGTGCCCGTGGACAAGCTCCACCCGTTCTACGCCAACGTGGACAGCTGGCGCGCCCTGCCCGGCATCCTCACCGAGCAGATCCAACACTTCTTCCAGCACTACAAGGACCTGGAGAAGGGCAAGGAGACCCACATCGAGGGCTGGGCCGACCCGGAGGAGACCGCCCAGATCATCCGCTCCGCCATCGAGCGCTACACCCGCCAGGGCGCGCCCCGGCTGAAGGCGGCGGAGTAGGCGGCGGGCGCTACGGGGCGCGGAGCACCCGCTCCGCGTAGCGCTCGAGCAGCAGGCGCGTGTAGCGCTCCACCGCCGGCCGGGTCAGGTGGGCGTCGTGGAACCGGTTGGCGGCCGCCACGATCGCCAGGGCGTCCAGCCGGCCCGACTCCCCGTCGGCGATCGCCTGCTCCACGTCGTTGAGGTTGTCGATCGGCACGTAGTGCTCGAACGGTTTCAGCCCTCCGAAGTAGTAGAGCTGGTGCGGCGACGGGCTCTTCAACAGCACGCTGCCGCTCCTGAGCGTGTTGACCACGCGCGAGCAGGTGGCGCCGTTGCCGTCCATGGAGATCAGGTAGCGGTAGGCGAGCTGCTCCGGCCAAGGCATATGGGCGCGGAAATAGGGCTGAGCGCGCAGGAGCTCGGCGGTCTCGTCGCTGTCGCATTGGACGGCGTCGCAGATGAAGACGTCCACCGCCGGCCGCCCAAGGGCGGAGAGCGCCCACTGCAGGCGCTGGGGCCGCGAGGTCGACACGTCTTCGCGGGTCAGCAGGCCGCCGCCGGTGGATGATCCCGCGAACCCCGCCGCCGGCCGCTTGTCCCGCCAAGGGGGCTCGACGAAGCCGGCCTGGTACCAGTCGTGGTGGAAGAAGTCGATGTCGGGCAGCAGCATCTTGCGGGACGAGACCTGCTTCTGGAAGCAGAAGACGGGTGCCTCGTCGCCGTAGAGCTCCATGTCGTGCGTCTCCACCGCCACCGTCGCGCGCAGGCGCATCCCGGCCGCGACGAGACGGCGGAAGAGGTCGAGGTAGAGCTGGGAACGGGCGGCGCCGACGTCGTACTCGACACCCTTGTGGCTTCCCGACCACGGCTCGCGCGACTTGGGCCGCAGGTCCACCCGGTCGGCCTCGAACTCGAAGAGGAAGACCGTGGAGGTCTCCTCGTTCATCCTGCGGAAGCCTTCGGTGAAGTCGCGCGGGCCGGCGTAGGCGTGCTCCCAGTAGCGGGTCTGGTCGGCGCACCACGCCTCGACCACCGGGCCGGGCGCGCCGGGCGCCCCGCCCGGCTGCGGCCGCCGGGCGGGCCACCTCACTCCTGCACTTCGGCCAGGGCCGCGACCTCCGCGGCCTGCGCCTCCTTCAGCATGGTGGGCACCTGAGTGAAGGCGAACAGCACGGCCAGGACCACCAGGCCCGGGAAGCGGAAGACCACCCAGACCGCGTCGGGCTGGGTGCGCCACACCGCCTCGTTCAGCGCCGCCATGACGAGGAAGAACACGCCGTAGCGCCCCGTGAGCCGACGCCAGCCGGCGTCCGTCAGCTTCAGCGCGTCGCCGATCAGCGCCTTGAGGGGGTTGCGGCGGAGGTGCAGGCCGACGAACATCGCCAGGCCCAGGGCCAGGTCGATGACGGTGGTCTTCATCTTCACGATGCTTTTGTCGTGGAACACCAGCGTCGCCGCGCCGAACACCAGGGCCGCGCCGCCCCACACGGCCGGCATCCACGCCAGCCGCCGCTCCACGGCGTAGACGACCACCATGGAGACGGCCGAGCCGCCCACCAGGAACCAGGTCGCGCGCAGCACGTCGCGGCCGCCGAACAGGAAGGCCAGGGCGAACAGCGCCGGCCCCAGGTAGTCGGCGGCGGCGCGCAGGGCCGGCGGCAGGGTGCGGGCCGCCGGAACGGGAGCCGGGGCGGAGGTCTCGGTCATGCGGCGGCGCTCCGCTCGGGTTGGGGCGTCAGGCCGACGAGGGAGCGGGCGAAGGCGCGGGCGTTGAAGGGCTGCAGGTCGTCGACGCCCTCGCCGACCCCCACCAGCACCACGGGCGCGGCGCCCGCCTGGGCCACGGGGACCAGCACGCCGCCGCGGGCCGTGCCGTCGAGCTTGGTCATGACCACGCCCGTGACGCGCGCCACCCGGTCGAACTCCTG
>CAXTCO010000192.1:0-4968 GCA_964242255.1 uncultured Caulobacteraceae bacterium
GCCCATGTCCTTGATGTTGAACTTCACCGTCTTGCCGAGGCCGGAGTCGGCGCCCACGGCGGTCTTGAAGCTATCGGTGACTTCTTCCAGCGTCGCCATGGCGCCCTCGCGTTCCCGCCCCCCGACCGCCGGGGCGCGGCGACGGGAGTAAGCATCGCCGCCGCGGGGCCGCAAGGCGCGACGCGGCGTCAACCGGCCCGCGCGCCGCGTGTCAGCCGCCCGGCGCGAGCATCACGCGCACGGGTGCGGACGGGAAGCGCACGGACGTGGCGGCCGGCTGGCGGCGCGGGCTCCAGAAGGGCTCCACGGGCGCGTCCTCTCCCAGGGGCAGGGGCTGGACGGAGCCGTCGGCCGACACCGCCACGCCCTGGCGTCCTCCGGCGATGAAGAAGGCGCGCCCGAACCGCGGCGTCACGAAGGCCAGCACGCCGGCCGCCTGCTTCAGGGCGGCGTTCAACTGGTCGAGCGACTGGCGCAGGGGAGCGGTGGCGATGTCCTCGCCATGGGGCGTCAGCGCCTCCACCCCCAGGTCGGCCTTGATGCGGGCGTGCGCCGGGGCGTCCAGCGCCAGCAGCGGACGGCGCTTCAGCTGCGCGGATGTGGGGAACTGCTCGAACCGCCCGTCGGGCCCGAGCGCCAGGGGGGTGCGCCGACCGCCCTCCACCAACGCGACGGAGCCGGCGTAGGGCTTGCCGTCGACCAGCACTTGGTAGGCCGGGCGGAAGCGGTCGCGCCGCGCCTCCGCCATGCCGAGATAGTAGTCGAAGTACGGCAGCAGCCGCCTGGCCGGCACCAGCCGCTCCACGGCCCCCGCGCGCCCCGCGACAAGCGCGAAGGCGAGCACCAGCAGCGCCCCGCTCCATCGGCGGGCGGGGTGGGCGGCCGGGGCGGCGCCGCGCGTCAGGGCTTCACGAACCGCAGGGTCATGCGGTCGCTCTCGCCGATCGCGTCGTACTTGGCGTGGTTGAAGGCCGGGTTCGGCCTGCCGTCGGCCGAGCTCTTGCGCACGGGCGGCAGCGTCCACACGCCGAACGGGTGGTCCTTCGTGTCGGCCTTGTTGGCGTTGATCTCGCTCGCCGCATCCAGGCGGAAGCCCGCCTTCTGGGCGGCGGCCACCACGTCGGAGGTGCGCACGTAGCCGGCGACGGCCGAGGGCGCGCCGTCCGCACGGTGGTCCTCCACACCGAACACGCCGCCGGGCTTGAGGGCGGCGAAGGCGTCGGACATGCCCTTCTCGAGCCAGCCCTCGTTCATCCAGTTGTGGATCTCGCGCGAGGAGATGACCACGTCGGCCGTACCCGGGTGCGGGAAGGCGGGCGCCGACTTGCCGAAGACGGCGTACTGCACGTCGCCGTAGCGCGCCTTGTCGCCCCAATCGGCCAGGAAGGCGCCGCGGCCGCCCGCACCGCCGCCGGCGACGTAGCGGCCGTGCGTCGCGCGAAGGTAGGGGGCCAGGATCGCCGTCCAGTAGCCGCCGCCCGGCTGCAGGTCGACCACCGTGTCGCCCGGCTTCACGCGCCAGAAGGTGAGCGTCTGCACGGGGTGGCGATAACGGTCCCGCACCCTGTCGGCGGCCGGGCGCGCCGGGTCGCCCACCGCGGCGACAAGGGCCGCGGGCGCGTCGTCCCGCACGCGGGCCACGCCCGCCACGCCCGTCGAGACGGGCGGGGGCGGCAGGTCCTTCTTCTTGTTCCAGCCCGTACCGCCCGACGTTTGGGCGGAGGCGGCGCCGGCGGCCGCGGCGGCGAGGGCCAGGAGCACGGCGGCGGCGAAGCGGGCGGTCATAGATTCGGTGTCTCCGGTGAAGCTTGCAGCGCGCACATGCCGTCATCGCGGCGTCGGAAACAAGGCGGGCGCGCCCTTGCGGCTCCCGCGCCGACGCCCATCTGATCGTCACGGAGGGACGCCGGCGAGCCGGGTTCCGCCGCGGGTCAGAGACGCCGCCTGTTCCAGGGGCGTCGCACGGCTCGAAACCCCCGCGCGGCCGCCTCACGCAGGGCGGCCGCGTCAACCTCGCTGATGCAGGAGGATGCTTCCATGCGCACGATCGACCTCTCCCCCTTCCACCGCTCCGTGGTCGGCTTCGACCGCCTCGCCGCCCTGCTGGACGCCGCCAGCAAGGCGGACGGCGCCGCGGGCTATCCGCCCTACAACATCGAGACCGTGGGCGAGCACGCCTACCGGATCGAGGTGGCGGTGGCCGGCTTCAAGCCCGAGGAGCTGAACCTGGAGGCGCGGGAGAACACCCTCACCGTGACCGGCCGCAAGGCCGCCAACGACGAGGCCCGCCGCTACCTCCACCGCGGCCTGGCCGAGCGCGACTTCGAGCGTCGCTTCCAGCTGGCCGACTACGTGGTCGTGACCGGCGCGGAGCTGCGCGACGGCCTGCTGTCGGTCTCCCTGGAGCGTCAGCTGCCGGAGAGTCTGAAGCCCCGCCGCATCGAGATCGCGGCCGGCGCTCCGGCTCCCCAGGCCGCTTCGGCTCCCCAGGCCATCGAAGGGCGAGCCAAGGCCGCCTGAGCGGCCGAGCCCCGGACCGGCGGCGCGCCTCTCTCCGCGCCGTCGGCGATCTTCCCGCCCCGCGGCTTCGGCCGCGGGGCGTCTTCACGTTCACGCGCGCGGCCTTTGTCGCCGGCGGGACATGCATGAGGGCGGGTGTGTCGCCCGCGCCCTAGGCCGGCGCTTCGGCGGGGTCCATCCTGGGCGGGCATGTTCCCGGCCTACCCCCCCGTCGACGCCCCCGCTCCGGCCGCCGACGAGGTGGTGGTGCACGCCGCCCGGCTGCCCGACCCGGCCGGGGAGAGCGCCTTCTCCGTGGTGCGCGTCGACCCGCAGGCGCTGGCGGACGCGACGACGCTGGACGGCGCGCTGAAGACAGTGCCCGGCTTCTCCCTGTTCCGCCGCACCTCCACCCTGGGCGCCAACCCCACCACCCAGGGCGCCGGCCTGCGGGCCATCGCCGGCTCCGGGGCGAGCCGCGCATTGGTGACCCTGGACGGGGCGCCGCAGAACGACCCCTTCGGCGGCTGGGTGGTCTGGAGCGCCCTGCCCTCCGAGACGGTCGGCGCGGCCAAGATCGTCCGCGGGGCCGGCGCGGGCCCCTACGGCGCGGGGGCGCTCACGGGCGTGGTGCAGCTCGACAGCCGCGGCGACCTGGACGGCGTGGCCGGGTCGGCCTCCGCCGGCTCGCTGAACTACCGGCAGGAGACGCTGGTCGGCGGTGCGGGCGGCGACGGACCGACGCGCGTGCTGGGCTTCGCCTCCGGCCAGGAGAGCGGCGGATGGATCCCCGTGCGCGCCGGCCGCGGCGCGGCCGACCGGCCGCTGGACCTGCACGCCTGGGCCTCCGCCGGCCGGCTGGAGCAGGACGTGGGCTCGGCCGTGCTGGCCGCCCGGGTGGCGGGATACGAGGAGGACAGGGGCGCCGGCTACGTCGGGTCCGGCTCGCGCGCCTCCGGCCAGCAGCTCTCGCTGACGCTCGCGCAGACGCCCACGGCCGCCCGCGCGGGGTACAGGCTGCAGGCCTGGGCCTCGGCGTCGGACCTCTACAACTCCACCGCCGCCGCCTCCAACGCGCGCAACACCTCCACGCCGGCCAACGTGCAGGAGGCGACGCCCGCCGTCGGCTGGGGCGTGAACGCCGCTTGGCGCAAGCTCCTGGGCCCGGCCAGCCTGGAGGTCGGGACGGACGTGCGCGGCGCGACGGGCGAGACGCGCGAGATGACCTCCTTCACGGCCGCCGCCGCCGGCTTCACCCGCACCCGCAAGGCGGGCGGCCAGACGCTGACGGCGGGCGCCTACGTCGAGGCGTCCGACCAGGCCGGCCCCTGGCTCCTCGCCGCCGGCGCCCGCGTGGACCGCTGGAGCGACACGGACGGCGAGCGCGTCGAGCGCCTGATCGCCACGGGCGCGACCGTGCTGGACAACCGCCCCGCCGACCAGGACGGCGTGGAGCCCACCGCGCGCCTGGGCGCCCGGCGCGACCTGTCCGACCTCGGCGCCGCGGGCCTGGCCTTCCGCGCCGCCGCCTACGCCGGCTTCCGCCCCGCCACCCTGAACGAGCTGCACCGCCCGTTCCGCGTCGGGAACAACGTCACCGAATCGAACCCCGGCCTCGTGCCGGAGCGCCTTTACGGGGCGGAGGTGGGCCTCGACTACGCGCGCGGCCCGCTCACGGGGGCGGCCACCGTGTTCCGCAACCGGCTGGAGGACGCGGTGCTGAACGTGACGGAAGGCTTCGGGCCCGCCACCTTCCCCCTCGCCGGCTTCGTGCCGGCCGGCGGCGTGCTGCGCCAGCGGCGGAACGCGGGCTCCGTGGACGCCACAGGGCTGGAGGCCGACGGCGACCTGCGTCTCCTGGCCGACCGGGCGCACCTGAGCGCCGGCGTCGCCTGGACGGACTCACGCGTGGACGCCGACCGGCTCGATCCGCAGCTGCAGGGCAAGCGCCCCGCCCTCACCCCGCGCCTGACCGTCACGGCGGAGGCGCGGATGCGGCTCGCTCCGCGGTGGGAGGCGGCGCTGGACGTCCGCCACGAGAGCGTGCGCTACGAGGACGACCTGAACACCCTGCGCCTGCGCCCGGCCACCACCGTCGACGCGCGCCTGGAGTGGGAATGGCGGCCGGGGCTGTCGCTCTTCGCGGCCGTGGACAACCTGCTGGACGCCGGCGTGCAGACGGCGGAGGCCGTGGACGGAACCTACAGCTACGACGCACCCCGCCTCGTGCGCGTGGGGCTGCGGCTGAAGCGCTGAGCCGTCTTCGGCCGGAGCCCGGACACGGGCCGCAGCGTCAGCCGCCGCCCTGCGCCCTCCGCGCCTGGCGCAGCGCCGTGACGGCGGACTGGCAGTCGGGGGTCAGCTTCGGGAAGGCGGACTGCAGGCAGGCGTCCGCATCGACGCCGGCGCGGCACTCGCGGGCGCGGTCGCCGGCGCACTGGGCGCGCACGGCCGCCTGCGCGGCGTCGC
>CAXTCO010000193.1:0-4949 GCA_964242255.1 uncultured Caulobacteraceae bacterium
GCAGGCGCGCGTGCAGGTGTCGCCCATGATCATCATGGTGGCGTGGCGCTGCGACCAGCACTCGCCGATGTTGGGGCAGGCCGCCTCCTCGCAGACGGTGTGCAGGCCTTCGCGGCGCACGATCTCGCGCGTGGCGGCGTACTGGCCGGAGCCGGGCGCGCGCACGCGCAGCCACTCGGGCTTGCGCAGCACGGGCGTGTCCGGTCGACGCGCCTTCTCCGGATGGCGCAGCCCGCGCGTGGTGTCGATGACGAGCGCCATGTCCACCCTAGATCGCGCTTCGCGAGGGCGGGATCAACCCGCACGTGCGGACGCGCCCGAAGCGGCGGAACCGCGCGATGGAGAGGAGGGCGCGCGTCGCCTGGCGTGACCTGGGAGCGGAGGTGTCCCCGCCGACGCTTCCCGCGGCCGCTTCGCCGTTCGGCCCGTCAGCCTCGGTGCTGGTGGGGACGGGCGCCTCTGGTCTGATCCACGGTCGCCAGTTCGACGGCCAGGGTCTCCGCAGCTTGCGAGACGCCGCCAGGGCGACGCTCGATGCCGTATTCCAGGGGTGGCAAGGCGGGCAGACCCACGTCTTCGGGGACGGCGACAAGGCCGGGCGGCATGAAGGCCCGCCCGAACGCGCCCACCGCGAGACCTGCCAGGACGCCCGCGCGAAGGCCCGTGATGCTGGGGCTGGACACGACCACCCTCGCGTCGATCTGCGCGGTGCGCAGGGCCGCGATGACGAGCGCCGTCGTGACGCCGGGTTCGGGATGCAGCGCCAGGGGCAGAGGGCGTTCGAGGCACACGTGGGGAAATGCGGGCGCCATGGCCCACTGCAGGGGCTCGGACGCGACGATCCGCGCCTCCTGTCTGAGGCTCGGCCGCTTGCCCATGACAAGATCGAAGTCGCCCTTCGCGAGCCGATCCGAGAGCAGGCCGCTCAAGCCCGTCTCTATGACGAGCCGCACGCCCGGGTGTCGTTTTCGGAACGCCCCGAGCATGTAGGGGAGTTCCGAACCGGCCATGTCTTCGGCGATGCCGAGCCTTATCACGCCCGTGAGCGGCGCCTCCTGCAGCACCGTCGTCATGTCGACGTAGCTTCGTTCGACATCGAGAGCGTAGGGAAGGAAGGCTTCTCCCTCCGGAGTCAGCCGGACAGCCTGACCTTGCCGGGAGAGGAGGCGTCGTCGGCCTGCGTCCTCCAATCGCCTCACCTGCTTGCTGACGGCGGATTGCGATACGCCGAGCCGTTCCGCCGCCAATGTGAAGCCGCCAAGTTCGACGACGGCCAGGAAACAGCGGATCGCGTCGATGTCGATCATGAGATCCACCTTGTCGGAATGCATCTATTATATCCAGGAATGGAGGAACGGACTTGCTGTTTCTCTATTTCCCTGACGGGTCCGGTGCGAGGTGCGGTCCTTCACAACGAGACCGTCACTCGGACTCACAGCAGCCGCACTCCCAGCGGCGGTTCCATACAGCGCTTTGATCTTGAGGAGCAGAGACCATGCCGATCTACGACGCCGAGACGATTCCGGAGAGTGTCGAAAGCGGGGTCAAAGACCCGCAGATCGCAGAGTGGATGAAGACAGGCCCTGTTCTCGGCGCTCACGAGCCGGTGTGGGTGCAGCGGCGCAAGCACGACGCGTTCATCGACAAGGATCCGCCGCCGGTCGGCCGCGTGGAGCCGCTCAACGTCAGAGGACCGCACGGAACCATTCCCATGCGGGTCTATCATCCTAGCCAGGGCGGCGATCCCCTGCCCGCGCTGGTGTATCTGCATGGGGGCGGCTTCATCGTGGGGTCGCTGGACCAGTTCGAGACGGCGATGCGCCGCTTCTGCGAGGTCGCGCAGGTCCAAGTCTACTCCGTCGATTACAAGCTCGCACCGGAATACCAGTGGCCGACCCAGATCGAAGAGGGCGAGTTCGTCGTCCGCTGGCTGATCGAGAACGCCGCGGAGCGCGGCGTCGACCCTGAGCGGGTGGCGCTGGGAGGCGACTCGGCCGGCGGCAACATGACCTGCGTCATCTCGCAGAAGCTGCGGGACGAAGGTGGGCCGCGCCTGAAGATGCAGATGCCGCTATATCCTGAAGCGAAGATGCCCTTCGACACGCGCGCCGGCGTCGAGAACATCTCGGGCGGCTATGTCGACACCGCCGGCGTTCTGCTCTTCGTATGGTATCTGCTGAAGGAAGGCGAGGACTACAGCCAACCGTACATCACGCCTCTGAACGCCACCAACTTCGCCGATCTTCCACCTGCACTGCTCGTGACCTGCGGTTTCGACATGCTCCGCGACGTGGGCCACGCCTACGCCAAGAAGCTCGGCGAGGCGGGAAACGACCTGACCTACGCCCACTACCCGGATCTGCCCCACGGCATCATCCAGATGACGATGCATTCCGACGCGTGCCTGAAGGCGACCGAAGAAGTGGCCCGCCTCCTGGGCGAGAAGATCCGCAAGGATTGATCGCGTGCCCGGGCGCTCCCGTTCACGAGGGCGCCCGGGCCTCGTCAGAACGGCCGCCTTCTGCGAGGAACAGCGCCCAGGGCCGCGGTCCGAGGCGCCGTTCCGCCGCCAGGGTCACGCGTTGACGGCCATCCCGTAAGCGTCAAGGCTGGCCTCGTGCATGGCCTCGCTCATCGTCGGGTGGGGGAAGACGGTGGCCATGATCTCGGCCTCGGTGGCCTCCAGGGTCATGGCCAGGGCGAAGCCCTGGATCATCTCCGTGACCTCGCCGCCGAACATGTGCGCGCCGAGGAGCTGGCCGGTGCCCGCATCGAACACCGTCTTGACAAAGCCCTCCGTCTCACCGGCGGCGATGGCCTTGCCGTTGGCGCTGAACTTGAAGCGGCCGACCTTGAGCTCGCGCCCCTGCCCGCGGGCCTGCTCCTCGGTCATCCCGACGCTGGCCACTTGCGGCTGACTGTAGGTGCAGCCGGGGATGGGGGCGGCGAGCGGCGCGGGCGTGTGGCCGGCGATCACCTCCACGGCGTGCACGCCCTCGTGGCTGGCCTTGTGGGCGAGCCAGGGCGCGCCCGCCACGTCGCCGATGGCGTAGAGGCCTGGGACGTTGGTGCGCGCATGGGCGTCCGTGACCACGTGGCCGCGCTCGACGCGCACGCCCAGCGCCTCCAGCCCGAGGTTCTCCACGTTGCCGTCGATGCCCACCGCCACGATGGCGCGCTCGGCTGTGAGCGTCTCCGACCTGCCGCCGCCTTCTAGGGAGAGGGTGACGCCTGCGCCGTCCTTGGCGAGCTTGGTCACCTTGGCCCCGGTGCGGAACTTGAGCCCGCGCTTCTCGAACGCCTTCTGCGCGGCGGCGCTGATCTCGGCGTCCTCGATGGGCAGGATGCGGTTGAGCGCCTCCACCACCGTCACCTCGGCGCCGAGCGCGCGGTAGAAGCAGCCGAACTCGATCCCGATGGCGCCCGAGCCCACCACCACCAGCGACTTGGGGCAGGCGGCGGGCGTCATGGCGTGGCGGTAGGTCCACACCCGGTCACCGTCGCCCACGAGGCCGATGGCCGGGATCTCCTTGGCGCGCGCGCCGGTGGCCAGGATCACCGCCTTGGCCTGCAGCGCCTTGCCGCCGACGGTCACCTTGGGCGCCGGCGAGCCTTTCTGCAGCGTCGCCTCGCCCATGAGCACGTCGATCTTGTTCTTCTTCATCAGGAACGTCACGCCCGCGTTCAGCTGCTTGGCCACGCCGCGCGAGCGGGCGATCACGCGGGCGAAGTCGAACGCCGGCTTCTCGGCGGACAGGCCGTAGTCGACCAGATGGTCCAGCTGCGCGTAGACCTCGCCCGACTTCAACAGCGCCTTGGTGGGGATGCAGCCCCAGTTGAGGCAGACGCCGCCCAGGAGCTCGCGCTCCACGATGGCGGTCTTCAGGCCGAGCTGTGCGGCCCGGATGGCGGCGGTGTAGCCGCCGGGCCCGGCGCCGATGACGATCAGGTCGTAGTCCATGCCGGCGCTCCTCACGCCAAGAGCGTGATCGGGTCCTCGACGAAGGTCTTGAAGGCGGCCAGCCAGCGCGCGCCGATGGCGCCGTCCACCACGCGGTGGTCGCAGGTCAACGTCACGGTCATCACGGTCGCGATCGCCAGGGCCTCGCCGCGCACGACAGGCCGCTTCTCGCCCGCGCCGACCGACAGGATGCAGCCCTGCGGCGCGTTCAGGATGGAGGCGAAGCTCCGGACGCCCATCATGCCGAGGTTGGAGAGGCTGAAGGTGCCGCCCTGGAACTCCTCGGGCTTCAGCCTCTTGGCGCGCGCCCGTTCGGCGAGGTCCTTCATCTCGACTGCGATCTGCGCGAGCGACTTGGTCTCCGCCGCACGGACGATGGGCGTGATCAGGCCGCCGTCCACGGCCACCGCGACGGCGATGTCGGCGTGGTGGTGCATCGCAAGCCCGTCGGGCGTGTAGCTGGCGTTGGCCTCGGGCTCCGCCTTGAGGGCCGCGGCGCAAGCCTTGATCACCATGTCGTTGACGCTGACCTTGGCGCCCGATTTCTCCAGCGCCTTGTTGATGCGCGTGCGCGCGTCAAGCAGGCGGTCGATCTCCAGGTCGATCGTCAGCGGGAAATGCGGGATGTCGCGGAAGCTCTCCGTCATCCTCCGCGCGATCGTCCTGCGCATGCCGTCGAGCGGGACGAGGTCGTAGCCGCCGTCCGGGATCCCGAGCTGCGCCAGCGTCTTGAGCGGGGTCGGCTGAGGGCCGGCGCCGTCGGCCGTCGGCGCGCTCCGTTCGGCTGGAGCGCGGGTTCCGGCATCGCCCGTCGATGCGCTTCCAGGCCGCGCGGCCTCCACATCGGCGGCGACCACGCGGCCGCGCGGCCCGGAGCCTGCGACTGTCGAGATGTCCACGCCCTTCTGCGCGGCGAGGCGGCGCGCCAGGGGCGAGGCGAACACGCGACCGCCTTCGGCCGCCGGCGCCTCGCCGGCGCGGGGGGAGG
>CAXTCO010000194.1:0-4918 GCA_964242255.1 uncultured Caulobacteraceae bacterium
GCCCCGGCGTGCGCGCCGTGTGCGACCCGGACGCCGTGCGGGCCGCCTTCGCCGACCCGGCGCGGCGGCGGTCGTGGTGGCCGCTGGTGTTCTTCGCCCTGTGGGGCGCGATCCACGAGGAGGGCGCCTCGCCCGACGAAGCGCGCGAGGGGGTGCTCGGTCAGGGCTGAGCGGGCGGCGTCCACCCCCCGCCGGACAAGGCCGCCCGGCGCGGCGGGGATCAGAAACCCGCGCCGACGCGGCCCAGGCGCTTGTCGGCCAGGGTCAGCTGCCTGTCGATCTCCGCCATGGTGCGGTTCAGCGCGCCCTCGTCGTCGCGCCACACCTGCAGCGTGCGCGCCCACACCGCCGTGAGCGCCGCCAGCCGCAGCGCCCCGCGAGGGCCGGAGGTGTCGACGCCGGAGCCCTCCGCGAGGGCGCGGGCCGTTCGCGGCAGGGCGGAGGCGAGCCTGACGCCCTCCGCCCGGCCGATGGCCAGCAGGGCGTCGCGGTGCGCCGCCATGGTCTCCAGGCGCGACATGAAGGCCTCGAACAGGCGGTCGCGGGCCTCGGGCGCGCTTTCGCCCTCGATCCGCTCCAGCGCCCCGCGGTCGAGCCGGGCGGAGAGCGCCAGCAGCAGGGCGCGGCGACCCGGGGTGGAGGCGTAGAGCGCCGCGAACGGCACGCCCGCCTCCCGCGCCACGTCGCGCAAGGTCACCTGCGGCCACGGCCGGTCGGCGGCGAGCCGGAGCGCCGCCTCCACCGCCCGCGGCAGCAGGTCCTCGGCCCCCGAGGCGGCGCGGGCCGGGCCACCGCCGAACTCAGGACCGGCGGATGGCGGGGCGCCGCCAACCTCGCCGTCCGACGGGTCGGCTCGCGTTTCTGCCCGCACCGGCTCGGGCGGGGGAGGCGAAGCCTTGACGTCGATCTGTGGTCGAGGTGCGGCGGCCGGCTTGCGCCCGCGGCCGCCGGTCCGGCCCGGCGCGGCGTAGGCGGCCGTGTCGACGGCGCTTCCGCCTCGCGGCGGCGCCTCCACGTCCACGAGGTCGGCGGAGACGGCGGCCGCACCCGCCGTCTCCGCTGGAATCACGTAGGCGCCGGTGTCCACGGCGGAGCCGCCCTCGGGCGGCGCCTCCACGTCGATCAGGTCGGAGGCGACGGCGGGCTCGCCCTGCACGCCCCGCGGCGGCGCACCGCGCCGCCGGGAACCCGGCGCGCCGCGGACGCCGCTCCCCGTGTCGGGCGGGCGGGAACCGGGCGGGGGACGACGGGGCGTGCGGGCCATGGCGCGACAACCCCCGTCACGCGCCGCCGGTTGCGCCCTCGCCCGCCAGTTCGCGCGAGCGGTGGGCGGCGGCGGCGGCGGCGCGGCGCAGGAGCACCGGCAGGGCGTCCGGCTGCAGCAGCACGTCCAGCGCCGCCTCCGTCGCGCCCCGCGGGGAGGTGACCTGCGCGCGCAGCTCCGCGGGCGCGGCGTCGGGCCGCTCGGCCATCAGGGCGGCGGCGCTCTCCACCGTGGCGCGGGCGAGCCGGGCGGAGGCGGAGGCGTCCAGCCCCAGGCTCTCGCCCGCCGCCGCCAGGGCCTCCGTGAAGGCGTAGAGGTAGGCCGGGGCCGAGCCCGAGACGCCGACCACCGCGTCCATCAACGCCTCGTCGTCCACGTCTACAGCCGTGGCGATGGGGTCGAAGAGGACGTGGGCGCGGGCGCGGGCCGCGGGGTCGGAGGCGTAGACGCCCGCCACGCCCCGCGCGATGGCCACCGCCGTGGTGGGCATCACCCGCGCCGTGCGCCGGCCGCCGAACGCCGCGGCGAGGTCACCCGCCCGGACCCCCGCCAGCACGGACACCACCACCGCGTCCGGCGCGAGGAGCGGCGCCAGCTCGCGCGCCTTGGCCGCCCAGCCCTGCGGCTTCACGGCGAAAAGCACCGTGCGCGCCGCGGCCGTCGCCACCGGCGAAGGGTCGAGGATCGCGCCGGCCGCCACGGCCGCCCGGGCGTCCTCGCCCGGCGAAGGGTCGCGCACCAAGAGGTCGGCCGCCGCGAGCACCCCCGCCCTGCGCCACCCCGCCGCGAGGGCGCCCCCGAGCCGGCCCGCGCCGACGAGCAGAAGAGGTGTGGTGACGTCGCTCATGGACGCATGATAGCCGTGCACGTCGTGCACGTCGTGCAGGTCGGCCTCCCTCGGCTCCAGCCTCAAGCCTCTCCTGCGTCGTCACGGCGCAGGCCGGGACCCAGCGGCGGGAGGGAGAGGGACAAGAGGGAAGGCAACCCTGCTTCGAAGCGCGGGGATATGGAACGCAGGCGCACACCGCCGCCGTCTCAGACGGCCCCCTCCCCGCGCAGGAACGCCAACACCGACTCGCGCTCCACGCCCTTCGCGACGAACGCCTCCCCGATCCGGCGGGCCAGCACGAAGGTCAGGGCGCCGCGCTCCGTCTTCTTGTCCTGCGCCATGTGGGCGGCGAGGCGCTCCGCGGAGAAGGGCGCGCCGACGACTTCCTCCATGCGCACCGGCAGGCCCGCGGCGGCCACCGCGCGCACGGCGCGGGCGGCCTCGTCCGGCGGGCACAGGCCCAGGGCGGCGGAGAAGCGGAAGGCCAGGGCGCAGCCGAGACCCACCGCCTCGCCATGCACCAGCCCGCCCTCCCAGGGCGTGCCGGGGCCCGCCTCCGCCTCGAAGGCGTGGCCGAAGGTGTGGCCGAGGTTGAGCAGCGCGCGCGCCCCGCCCTCGCGCTCGTCGCGCGCCACCACGGCCGCCTTGAGCCGCACCGAGCCCGCCACCGCCCAGGCCAGCGCCGCAGGCTCGCGGGCCAGCACCGCCGCGCCCTCGCGCTCCAGGCGCTCGAAGTAGGCGCGGTCGCCCAGGAGGCCGTGCTTCAGCACCTCCGCATAGCCGGCGCGCACCTCGCGCGGCGGCAGGGTGGCCAGCGTGTCGGTGTCGGCCAGCACGAGGCGCGGCTGGTGGAAGGCGCCCACCAGGTTCTTGCCGCGCGGCGTGTCTATGGCCGTCTTGCCGCCCACGGAGCTGTCCACCTGCGCCAACAGCGTGGTGGGGACCTGCACGTAGGCGATCCCCCGCTTGAACACGGCCGCGGCGAAGCCCGCCAGGTCGCCCGTGACGCCGCCGCCGAACGCCGCCACCGCGTCGCCGCGGTCGAGCTCCAGCGCCAGCAGGGCGTCCACCACGCGCGCCAGCTGCGCCCAGCTCTTGGAGCCCTCGCCGGGCGGGACCTCGACCACCGACGCCTGCAGCCCCGCATCGCGCAGGGAGGCCAGGAGCGCGGGGCCGTGCAGGGCCGCCGCCGCCGCGTCGGCCACCACCGCCAGGCGGGGCGGGCGCGGGAACAGGGCGCGCACCGCTTCGCCCGCCGTCGCCAGCAGGCCGGGACCGACGCGGACCTCGTAGGCGCGTTCGCCAAGGGCCACCGGCACGGTGAGGACGGCGGGCGCCGCGCTCACGCGGCCTCGCGCGCGGCGGCCACCGCCTTGAGCACGGCGTCCACGGCGGCGGCGTGGGGCAGGTCGGAGGTCTCCACCACGTGGTGCGCCTCTGCGTAGAGGGGGTGGCGCGCCTGCGCCTGGGCGCCCAGCACCTCCAGCGGGTCGCGGCCGCGCAGCAGGGGTCGCGTGTCCTTGCGCGCCACGCGCCGGGCCAGCACGGCGAGGTCGCACCTGAGCCAGACCACCGTCGCCCGCTGCAGCAGCAGGGCGCGCGTGTCGGCCTGGGCGAAGGCGCCTCCGCCCGTGGCCAGCACGCCCGGCGGCCCGGCGAGCAGGCGCGCGATCACGCGGCGCTCGCCGTCGCGGAAGGCGGGCTCGCCCAGCTCGGCGAAGATGTCGGACACGCTGCGCCCGGCGGCCACCTCGATCTCCGCGTCCGAGTCGGCGAAGGGCCGGCCCAGGGCGGCGGCCAGCCGGCGCCCCACGGTGGACTTGCCGCTGCCCATCAGGCCCACCAGGGCGACGGTGCGGTCGGGAGCGGCGGGCGCCGGGGACATCCCCTCAGTGTAGGCGAGAACCCGCGGGCGCGCGACGCGGCGCGCGCCCGGCGCTCACCCCGTCTTCATCCGCCGCCGCCACCCTGGTCCGCATGAGCGGCGCGCAGGTCGAGGCCTTCCTGGAGATGATGGCGGCCGAGCGGGCCGCCTCGCCGCACACCCTCAAGGCCTACGCCCGCGACCTGGAGGACGCCCGCGCCTTCCTGCGCGCCCGCGGCGGCGACCTCCTGGACGCCTCGCCGGAGGCGCTGGAGGCGTACATGGCCGAGCTGGGGCGGCGCGGCCTCTCGCCGGCCACGGCGGCGCGGCGGCGCGCGGCGCTGCGCCAGTTCTCCCGCTTCACCCTGGCGGAGGGCTGGACGGCGGGCGACGCCTCGCGCCGGCTGGAGGCGCCCCGGCGCGGGCGCCCGCTGCCGAAGATCGTCTCGCAGGGGGAGATGGAGCGGCTGCTCCTCGCCGCCCTCGCGCGCGGCGCGGAGCCGGACGGGTCGCCGCCCGGAGCGCCTACGGCGGACGGCCTGCGCCTGCGCTGCGCCCTGGAGCTGCTCTACGCCGCCGGCCTGCGCGTGAGCGAGCTGACGGCGCTGACCCTGGCGGCGGTGGCCCGCGACCCGGCCTTCCTGGTGGTGCGCGGCAAGGGCGGCAAGGAGCGGCTCGCCCCCCTGAACGGCGCGGCGCGGGAGGCGGTGCGCGCTTGGCTGCCGGCGCGCGCCGAGGCTGTGCGCCGCGGCCGGCGCGAGAGCCCGTGGCTGTTCCCCTCCCGCGGCGCGTCAGGCCGGCTGACGCCCCGCCGCTTCGCCCAGATGCTGGACGAGACGGCCGCCGACGCCGGGATCGACCCCGCGCGCGTCAGCCCCCACGTGCTGCGCCACGCCTTCGCCACGCACCTGCTGGAGGGCGGGGCCGACCTGCGCGTGGTGCAGACCTTCCTCGGCCACGC
>CAXTCO010000195.1:0-4910 GCA_964242255.1 uncultured Caulobacteraceae bacterium
CCGCTCCTGCGCCGTTCGCCTGCACGTGCGACCTGCGCCAGGGCGGCTGGATGATGGTGCGCGCCCGGCCGGGCGCGCGCCTGCGCCTGGACGAGGCCGTCGAGACCCGCGCCGGCCCCGACGGCCTGGCCGTGCTCGGCTGGGACCGGGACGCCCCCGCGCGCACGACGGTGGCTGTGGAGACGCCCGGCGGCTGGGCCGCGCAGGGTTTCGACGTGGCGGCGGTGGGCTATTCGGTGCAGCGCATCGACGGCCTGCCCGCCGACCAGGTGGCGCCCTCCGACCCCGTGCTGCTGGCGCGCATCACCGCCGAGCTGAAGCGCAAGACCGCCGCCCTGGCCTCGCGCGACGACGGCGAGGGCTTCGCCACGGGCTTCGTGACGCCCTTGCCCGACGCCGTGCGCAGCTCCGCCTTCGGGCCGCAGCGCATCCTGAACGGCGTGCCCAAGACGCCCCACTACGGCGTGGACCTGGCCGCGCCGGAGGGTGCGCCCATCCGCGCGCCCGGGTCGGGCCTGGTGGTCATGGCCGAGCCCGACCTGCACTTCGAGGGCGGGCTGACGCTGATCGACCACGGCCAGGGCCTCGTCAGCATGTACCTCCACCAGTCGCGCCAGCTCGTGCGGGCGGGCGACCGGGTGGTGCAGGGCCAGCCGATCGGCGCCGTGGGCATGAGGGGGCGGGCCACCGGCCCGCACCTGTGCTGGCGCATGACCTGGCGTGGCCGGCACATGGACCCCTCGCTGATGATCGGCGCGCGGCCTCCCGCGCCGCTCGCCGCCTGACCCGGAGCTCGGGGTGTCGACCGGTTGGGGAGCGCTGCGGCTGTTGATCGTCGACGACAACCGGCACATGCGCGCCATCGTGCTGGAGCTCGCCCAGGCGCTGGGCGTGCGCGACGCGCGCCAGGCGGAGCACGGCGGGGAGGCGCTGGCGATGCTGCGGCGCGCGCAGGCGGACCTCGCCGTCGTGGACCTGAACATGGCTCCGGTCGACGGCGTGGCCTTCACCCAGGCGATCCGCACCGCGCCCGACAGCCCCGACCCGCACCTGCCGATCGTCATGATGACCGGCCACGCGGAGCGCGCGCGGGTGGAGGCGGCGCGCGACGCCGGCGTGAACGAGTTCGTTCTGAAGCCGCTCACGGCCGCGGCGCTGCTGGGCCGCATGGAGGCGGCGATCCAGCGGCCCCGCCCCTTCGTGCGCGCGCCCGGCTATTTCGGCCCAGACCGCCGGCGGCGCGCCGACCCTTCCTACGACGGGCCGCCGCGCCGGGCGGAGGACCGGGGCGCCGCCTTGCGCGCCTTCGTGCTGGAGAGCTGACGCAGGGCGGCGTAGGCCTCCGCGGGCCAGCGCCGGTGCGTCCAGAACCACTCGGCGGGGCGTTCGCGCACCACGCCCTCCACCCAGGCGTTCACCGCCTCCACCCCCGCGCGCAGGTCGGCCTCGCGCGAGCCGGTCCGGGTCAGCGTGATCGGCTCGTGCACGACCACGCGGAAGCGCGCGCCCGGCAGCCTGCGGCACGACATCGGGTGCAGCCGCCCCCCGAAGCGCAGCGCCAGGCGCGTCGGGCCTGCGGCGGTGTGGGCGGGAACGCCGAAAAGGGGCGACAGCACGCCGCCGTTGAACTTCTGATCGTTGAGCAGGGCCACCGCGTAGCCCGCCTCCAGCGAGCGCAGCACCTCCCGGCTCCCCTCCTGCCCCTTGGGGCCGAACAGCTCCACGCCGTAGCGGGCTCGGCCGGCGATGATGCGGCGGTCGATGTAGGGGTTGTTGGCGGCGCGGTAGGTGACCCGGCATCGCACGCCCGCGTCGACGATCGCCGCGGCCATCGGCTCCCAGTTGGCGAAGTGGCCGCCGATCAGCACCGCCGGCTCGCCCGCCTTCGCCAGGGCCACGAGCCGCTCGCGCCCGACCACCTCCACCCGGCCGCCCGCCGGCGTCAGCCGGTCGGTGAGCGGGAACTCGAACAGGGTGCGGCCCAGGTTGTCCCACTGCTCGCGGAGCAGGCGCGTGTGCTCCGCCGCCGTGAGCTCCGGGAAGGCGAGGCGCAGGTTGTCGGAGGCGGTGCGGTGCGCCTTGCGCGCCAGCGGGCCGATGAGCCGGAACAGCCCGCCGCCGAACGCCGACACGAGGCGCAAGGGCAGGCGGCGCAGCAGGAACGACAGGGCGTCGAAGCCCAGCGCCTCCGCCCGCCAGGCGAGGTCCTGCAGCCGGGGGGAGCGGACGCGGGCCATGGCGTCAGCCGATCGCGATCCCGCTCGCCGCCAGCTCGCTGCGGAGGTCGGCCACCAGCCGCTCCAGCGCCGCCGGGTCGGGCGCCTCGCAGCGGGCGGTGAGTTTGGGCTCGGTGCCGGAGGCGCGCAGCAGCCACCAGCCGTCGGGCCCGCGCACGCGCAGGCCCAGTTGCGGGTCGTAGTCGCCGCCGCGCCCGGCCGTGCGCGCCGCCACCTCCCGCACCACGGCGGCCTTGCGCGCCTCAGGGCAGGGCAGGCGCATCTCCGGGGTGGCCGTCACCGGAGGCAGGCTCTCGCGGAAGGCGGAGAGGGGGGCGCCGCGGCGCGCCATCTCCAACAGCACGCGGACGGCGGCGTAGAGGGCGTCGTCCGTGCCGTCGCCGTAGTCGCTGAAGAAGACGTGGCCCGAGAGTTCGCCGCCCAGCCGCGCGCCCGTGCGCGCCATGGTCTCGCGCACCAGCACGTAGCCGGAGGCGGAGACCTGCGCCCGGCCGCCCAGGCGCTCCACCCCGTCGAACAGCACGCCGGAGCTCTTCACGTCGGCCACCACCGTCGCTCCGGGGTGCTGCAGCAGGAGGCCGCCGGCCAGGAACAACAGCAGCTGGTCGGCCCACACCACGGCGCCCGTCTCGTCCACCACGCCGATGCGGTCGCCGTCGCCGTCGAAGGCGAGGCCCACGTCGCAGCCCTCGCGCCGCACCGCCGCCCGCAGCTGCGCGAGGTTGGCCTCCACCGCCGGGTCGGGGTGGTGGTCGGGGAAGCGGCCGTCCACCGTCGTGGACAGGAGCACATGGCGGCCGGGCAGGCGGCGCACCAGCCGCTCCACCATCTCGCCCGTGGCCCCGCCGCCGCTGTCCCACGCGACGGTGAGCGCAGGGGCGCCGTCCGCCGCCTGCGCCAGCCGCTCGACGTAGAGGTCGCGCACGTCGACGTCCCGGACGGAGCCTCCCGGCGCGGGCCCGCCCGTCGAGCGCGCCAGCTCGCGCAGGGCCTCGCCGTGGATGCGCTGGTCGCCCAGCATCAGCTTGAAGCCGTTCTCGTCGGGCGGGTTGTGGCTGGCGGTGACCTGCACGGCCCCGTCCAGCTCCAGCCGGCGCACGGCGAAGGCGGTCATGGGCGTGGGGCCGAGGCCGAGGCGCGTCACCTCCATGCCGCCGGCGACGAGGCCGTCCACCAGCTCCGCCTCCAGGGCGGGCGAGGTCAGCCGGCCGTCGCGGCCCACGGCGATGCGGCGCAGCCCCCGTCCGCGCGCCAGGGCGGCGTACGCCAGGCCGAGGCGCCGCGCGTGGCGCACCTCGAAGTGCTCGCCGACGCGGCCGCGCACGTCGTAGGCGCGCACGGCCTCCGGCGGCAGGCAGGCGCTCTCCGCAGGCGGCCGGAGCGCCCCGTCGTCCATCCCGGTCAGCGCAGGTGCGTCAGGATCAGCGCCAGGCTGATCCCGCCGAAGCCCCAGCACCACCAGGCGAAGGGGTCGAGCGCCTTGAACTCCCCTTGGCCGAACCAGCGCATCAGCCCCCAGGTGCTCGCGAAGGCGGCGACCCCCGCCAGCACGCCCGACAGCACCGCCAGGGACGAGAAGCCGCCGTGCATGTGCAGGAGCTTGGGCGCTTCGTGCACGGTGGCCGCGAGGATGATCGGCGTGCCCGCCAGGAAGGAGAAGCGCGCCGCGTCCTCGTGGTCGAGCCCGCGCCCCAGGCCGCCCACCATGGTCGCGCCCGAACGCGACAGGCCGGGGATCAGCGCCAGGCACTGCCACGCGCCGATGATCGCCGCGTCCGCCCAGGTGAGCCCCTCCAGCCGCTTGGTGGCCAGCCGCCGCCGCTTCATGCGCTCGGCCAGGAACAGCATGAAGCCGTTCACCACCAGGAAGCCGGCCGCCACCGCCGGGCTGCCGAACAGGGCGCGGATCGGCTTGTAGAGCACCAGGGCCGCCACGATCGCCGGCAGCGTCGCGACCATCAGCCGCCAGAACACCGCCCGCTCCGCCGCGGCCCGCGGCCCGCGGTTCAGCACGGCCGCCGCGGCGAAGGTGCGCCAGTCGCGCTGGAAGTAGAGCAGCAGCGCCAGCGCCGTGCCGGTGTGCATCACCACGAGGTAGGGCAGGAAGCCCGGCGAGTCCTGGTCCAGCCCCCAACCCAGGAGGCGCGGCAGCAGCACTGCGTGCCCGAGGGAGGACACGGGGAACAGCTCCGTCACCCCCTGCACCAGGGACAGAACGACGGCCTGCACCGTCGAGAGCCCGCCGCTCGCCGCCATCCGCGCCTCCGCCCGTCCGACGCCCGCTCTAGCCCGCTTCCCGCGCCCGCCGGAAGCCCGCACGCGACATCGACGCGGCGGCGCGGCTGTGCATCATGGGGCGGGTGAGCTTCACCAACCCCCTCATCGCCGCGGGCGTCCGCGGCCTCTCCGCCCTTTTCGCCGACCGCGCGGTCACGCCTGTGGAGGCGTGCGAGGCCTACCTGTCGCGCATCAAGGGGCTGGACGGCGCCCTCGGCGCCTTCAACCACGTGGACGCCGAGGGCGCGCGCGCGGCGGCCCACGCCAGCGCCGAGCGCTGGCGGCGCGGGGCGGCGCTGTCGCGGCTCGACGGCGTCCCGCTGGCGGTGAAGGCCAACGTCGCGGTGGAGGGCTGGCCCTGGCACGCGGGCGTCGGCGCGCTTCGCGGCCGCGTCG
>CAXTCO010000196.1:0-4906 GCA_964242255.1 uncultured Caulobacteraceae bacterium
GCGCGCCAGAGCGTGGCCGAGGGGGGCGGCGGACAGGCCGAGAAGCCCAGCAGGTGCCGCGCCTGCCGCCCGAGCGACCGGCAAAGCGCCGCCCCCTCGCGCTCGGAGGCCGCGGCCGTCAGCGGCCCGAGCGCGCACGCCAGGTTGAACACGCGCCGCTCCACCACCTCCGCGCCCCAGCCGAAGGCGCGCGGCCGGTCGAACAGCCGCCGCCAGGCGAGCACGAGCCGCAGCCCCTCGCGCGCTCCGGCGTCGCCCTCCGCCAGCAGCGAAGGCAGCCACTCGAAGCGGTGCAGGGCCACGGCGAAGCGGCGGCCGGGGCCGGCCACCGCCCAGGGGTCGCCGCCCGCTCCCGTGTCGAGCGCCTGCCCGGCGAGGGGGAAGCGGCCGGCCAGCACCGCGCGCCCGAGCTCCGCACGGGGAGGCCGCAGGTCGCGCGGCCGGGCGGCGACGCCCGTCGCGCGGGGCGAGGCGATCAGCGCCTCGTGGAACGGCGTGGTGCGCCACTCGTCGGCGAGGCGGCGGCGCACGGCCTCGCCGACGCGCAGCAAGGGGCCGAGCGCGGCGGCGGCCCCGCTCCCTGCGGAGCCCGGGCGCGCCGTCCCCGCCAAGCTCAGCTCCGGAGCGCGGCGATGGCGCCCGCGTAGGCCTCGGGCCCGCCCCGGAAGACGGAGGAGCCGGCCACCAGGGCGTGGGCGCCGGCCTCGCGGCACAGGCGGGCGGTCTGCGGGGTCACCCCGCCGTCGATCTCGATCAGCACGTCCAGGCCGCTGGCGTCGACCATGCGCCGCAGCGCCTCGATCTTCTTCAGCTGGCTGTTCAGGAAGGTTTGGCCGCCGAAGCCGGGGTTCACGCTCATCACCAGCAGCTGGTCCACGTCGTCGAGCATGTACTCCACCACCTGCACCGGCGTGGACGGGTTCAGCGCCACGCCCGACTTGGCGCCGAGCTCGCGGATGCGGCGGCAGGTGCGGTCCAGGTGCGGGCCGGCCTCGGGATGGACGGTGATCACGTCGGCGCCCGCCTCGCGGAACGCGTCCAGCAGGGCGTCGGGCTCCACGATCATCAGGTGCACGTCGAAGGGCTTGGCCGAGAACGGGCGCAGCGCCTTGATGACGGGCGGGCCGAAGGTGACGTTGGGCACGAAGCGGCCGTCCATCACGTCCAGGTGGAGGCGGTCGGCGCCCGCCGCGTCCACGGCGCGCACCTCCTCGCCCAGCCGCGCGAAGTCGGCGGACAGGATGGAGGGCGCGATCAGCACGTCCGGGAGCGCGGGCATGCGCGGCGATACCCTTCCCCGTCGTACGGGCGCAAGGCGGCGCGCGGGTCCGCACGGTTGCGGCGCGCCCCGCGCGGGCGCACATGCCGCGGCGATGACCGCCGTCTCCCCCGCCGACCTCTCCGCCGTCCGCTCCGAACCGGCCGCCGCCTCGCCGCCGCGCGTGCGCCAGTTCGACGGGGGGGTGAACTGGACGGGGCTCCGGACCCTCTACGGCAAGGAGGTGCGGCGGTTCTGGAAGGTGGGCATGCAGACGGTGGCCGCGCCCGTGGTCACCACCCTGCTCTACATGATGGTGTTCGTGGTCGCGATGGGCGGCCGGCGCGTGGTGGAGGGCGTGAGCTTCGCCCAGTTCGTCGGCCCCGGCCTGATCATGATGGCGGTGCTGAACAACAGCTTCGCCAACGCCAGCAGCTCGCTGATCCAGGCCAAGCTGATGGGCACGGCGCCCGACTTCCTGACGCCCCCGCTTTCGCCCGGCGAGCTGATGGCCGCCTTCACCTTCGGCGCCATGACGCGCGGCGTGCTGGTGGGGCTGGTGACGGCCGCCAGCGTCTGGCCTTTCTCGCACTTCGGCATCGTCCAGCCGCTGGCGCTGGTGTGGTTCGCCTTCGCCGCCTCGGTGGTGATGGCGCTGGTGGGGCTGCTCACCGGCCTGTGGAGCGAGAAGTTCGACCACCTGGCGGCGGTGACCAACTTCATCGTCATGCCCATGACCTTCCTGTCGGGCACCTTCTACAGCGTCAGCTTCCTGCCCGAGCCGTTCCGCACGGCCTCGCGCTTCAATCCTTTCTTCTACATGATCGACGGCTTCCGCGCCGGCTTCATCGGCCACGCGGACGGCTCGCTGCTCATCGGCTTCGCCTACACCGCCGCCCTGGCGCTGGGTCTGTCGGGGCTGACCTACGCCCTGCTGCGCTCGGGATGGCGCCTGAAGAGCTGAGCGCGCCCTCAACCGGCGCCGAACGCGGGATGGCTGAGCGGCTCCGTTCCGCCCGCTTCGCGCTTCACACGCTCCCACTCCTCCTTCAGGATGGGCTTCAAAAGATCGGTGACCTTGCGGGCGCCTTCGGCCTTTCCATTTCTGCTCGCCTCGATCATCGCCTCGATCGCTTTGAGCAGCTCGTCGTGCGGATCTTCTTTCGGATTGAGCCGGAGTTCGACACGGTAACGCAGGAACGTTCGTTTCTCGTCTGCATCTTCGAGAGCCTTGGCCAATCCGTTCTTGTCCTTTGCGGCCCAGTAAGCTCCTCCGTCGCGGCCTATATGTGCGACTTGGTAGCTCACCGCGATCAACGACGACACGTCCTCCCGAAGACCGTCGATCCAGCGTTGGCGGCTTGAGGACACCACGGCGGCGCGGGAGCTCCGCGCGCCCATCTCCCTCTGCAGCTCGACCTGTCCCGCGGCGATCTTTTCTGTCGTGGCGATCTGTCCGCTCACGCTCCTGGCGGCGCTCCGGATTCCTCGAAGCGCGATGTGAGCCGCTCTCAAGGCGCCCAGCAGAGCCAGAAGTCCGCCGATGTAAGGCCCGCAATACTGAAGCCCCTCCTGGAACGTCAGCGCGTGTGGGGGTGGCGGAAGGGAGACGCCGGTCGTCACGGACGTCGACTGGGCGTGCGACACCGACAGCTTGGGAGCCGTCACGCGATGGGGGCTGGGAGGCATGACGCATCCTGCCCGGGGCGGGCAAGCTTCACCAGCCGTTCCGGATGCTCCCGCAAACGCCGCCTGCGGCGTCAGGCGGCGAGCGCCGCCGCGGCCGGCCGGCCGCGGATCAGGTCGGCCGCCCGCTCGGCGATCATGATGACGGGGGCGTTGGTGTTGCCGCTGACGAGGCGCGGCATCACGGAGGCGTCCACCACGCGCAGGCCCTCCACGCCGGCCACGCGCAGCTCGGGGTCGAGCACCGCGGCCGGGTCGCTCCCCATGCGGCACGTGCCCACGGGGTGGTAGATGGTCGTGCCCGTGGCGCGGGCGAAGGCGAGCAGGGCCTCGTCGGTGGCGACCTTCGGGCCGGGGTTCATCTCGTGGGCGATCACCGCCGCCAGCGCCGGCTGCGCCGCGATCCGCCGCGCCCAGCGCAGGGCGGCGACCACCACCTCCTGGTCCAAGGCGTCGGCCAGGTAGTTGGCCGTGATCGCCGGGTGGCGCGCCGGGTCGGCGGAGGCGATCCGCACCGCGCCCCGCGACTCGGGCCGCAGCTGGCAGGGGGCGAGCGTCAGGCCCGGCTCGGTCTCCAGCACCATCTTGTGCGCGGCGGCCATCTTCTTAAGGTCGATGGTGGCGGGCAGGATGTGGAACTGGATGTCCGGCGTGGCGACGTCCGGCCGCGACCTGGCGAAGGCGCCCACGTGCGACGCCGACAACGTCAGCAGCCCCCGCCGGCGCAGGGCGTAGCGCAGGAGCTCGCGGGCGAAGCGCCAGCCGTGCGTCTGCTCGTTGACCGACACCTGCCCGGGCTTCAGCCGGAAGCGGGCGCCCACGACGTAGTGGTCCTGCAGGCCCTCCCCGACCTGCGCCCGGTCGGCGACCACGGCGATGCCGTGCTCCCGCAGGAGCGCGCCGGGGCCGACGCCGGAGAGCTGCAGCAGCTGCGGCGAGTTCACCGCGCCGCCGCACAGCAGCACCTCGGCGCGGGCGCGCACCGTCTGCGCCTCGCCGCCGCCGCGCCGGAACTCCACGCCCACGGCGCGCCGGCCCTCCCACAGCACGCGCGAGGCGAGGGCGCCCGTGACCACGCGCAGGTTCGGCCGGCGCATGGCCGGGTGCAGGTAGGCCGCCGCCGCCGAGCAGCGCCAGCCGCCGCGCTGGGTCACCTGGAACCAGCCGACGCCCTCCTGGTCCGCGCCGTTCAGGTCGTCGCGGCGGGGCAGGCCGGCCTCCACGCACGCGTCGACCGCGCGCTCGGTGACGGCGTGGCCCTCCATGTCCTCCACGTGCAGGGGGCCGCCCTCGCCGTGGGCCTCGCCCCGCAGGGAGGCGCGCGTCTGGTGCTGGGAGCGGCGGAAGTAGGGCAGCACGTCGCCCCACGCCCAGCCCGCCGCCCCCAGCTGGCGCCAGCCGTCGTAGTCCTCCGGCTGGCCGCGCACGTACAGCATGGCGTTGATGGAGGAGGAGCCGCCCAGAACCTTGCCCCGCGGCCAGGCGTGGGTGCGGCCGCCCGTCGAGGCGTCCGGCTCCGTGCGGTAGAGCCAGTTCACCTTGGGGTCCTTCAGCGTGTCGGCGTAGCCCACCGGCACATGGATCATCAGGTTGGAGAGGAACTGGCCGGGGTTGCGCGTGGGCCGGTCGTCGCCGCCGGCCTCCAGCAGCACCACGCGCACGGCGGGGTCCTCCGACAGGCGGGCGGCCAGCACGCAGCCGGCGCTGCCCGCGCCCACGATCACGTAGTCGGCGTCCTCGACGGCCATGGCGTTCCCTGTCGCGTCCTCGTTCCGGCCAGTCTGGGCCGCGCGCGCGGAGGCGGGAAGGGTTATGCAGCGCCCATGACGCCCGTCGGCGCGCCCGCGCCCTCCCGCTCTCCCGCCGCCGCCGCGGCCTTCGCCCTGGCCGCCCTGTCCTTGGCGGCGGTGGCGCTGCAGGTCGCGGCGCGCCTGCCCGGCGCCGCCCCGGCGGGGCTCGTCC
>CAXTCO010000197.1:0-4887 GCA_964242255.1 uncultured Caulobacteraceae bacterium
GTCGAGCCCTAGTTCGGCCGCGCGGGCCTCCTGCACCTCACGCGCGGCCAGGGCGCGGGCGGCGGCCTCGCGCGTGCCCTCCGCGGGCGCGGGCAGGGCGAGGTCGGCGGCGGTGACGGGCGGGACCTCCACCTGCAGGTCCATGCGGTCGAGCAGCGGCCCGGAGACGCGGCCCTGGTAGCTCGCCTGGCAGCGCGGGGCCTTGCCGCAAGCGCCCTTGCCCGGGCCGCCCAGGCCGCAGCGGCAAGGGTTCATGGCCGCGACCAGCTGCACCCGCGCCGGATAGCGCACGTGGGCGTTGGCCCGCGCCACCATCACCTCGCCCGTCTCCAGAGGCGCCCGCAGCGAGTCCAGCGCCGCCGGCTGGAACTCCGGAAGCTCGTCCAGGAACAGGACCCCGTTGTGGGCGAGCGAGATCTCTCCCGGCTTGGCGCGCGAGCCGCCGCCCGTCAGCGCCGCCATGGAGGCGGAGTGGTGCGGGCTGCGGAACGGCCGGTCGCGGTTCAGGGCGCCCTTGGCGATCAGCCCCGCCACCGACCACACCATGGAGGTCTCCAGGAGCTCGCGGGCGGAGAGCGGCGGGAGCAAGCCCGGCAGCCGCTGCGCCATCATCGACTTGCCCGAGCCGGGCGGGCCGACGAACAGGAGGTTGTGGCCGCCCGCCGCGGCGATCTCCAGGGCGCGCTTGGCCTGCTCCTGCCCTTTCACTTCGCGCAGGTCGGGGCCGGGCGGTCCCTGCGTCACCGGCCCGGGCTGCGGCGCGCCCAAGAGCTGCACGCCGCGCAGGTGGTTCATCACCGCGATCAGCGAGCGCGGGGCCAGCACCCGCGTCTCGGCCGCCCAGGCCGCCTCCGCCCCGCCCGCCTCCGGGCAGATCAGGCCGAGGCCCCAGCCGCCCGCGGCCACCGCGGCGGGCAGCACGCCGGCCGTGGGCGCGATCTGGCCGTCGAGCCCCAGCTCGCCCACCGCCAGCCAGCCGGCCGGCGCGTCCGGCGGCAGGACGCCCATGGACGCCATCAGCGCCAGGGCGATCGGCAGGTCGTAGTGGCTGCCCTCCTTGGGCAGGTCGGCGGGGGCCAGGTTCACGATCAGCCGCTTGGGCGGCAGCGCCAAGCCCATGGACGCGAAGGCGGCGCGCACCCGCTCGCGGCTCTCGGCCACGGCCTTGTCGCCCAGGCCGACGACGATGAAGGCGGCGTGGCCGCCCGCCGTCTGCACCTCGACCTCGACACGGCGCGCCTCCACGCCTTCGAACGCCACGGTGGTCACGCGCGCGGCCATGCCGACCTCCCCGTCCAGCCGATCCCACCCTGCCTCACCGGGAGAGAACCTGTCAAGAACATGGACGGAACGTCCTGAGACGTTCCGCAGCGGAAGATGGTTAACGGCCGGGCACGGCTTCCGGCCGCCGGCTCGCCGCGCCCGGCTCGCGGCCCTGCCGCGGCGAAGGCCGCAAAAGGTTCGGCACCCGGGCGCGGAGCGGGCTAGTCTGCCGCCGTGACGCCGGCCGCTCCCCTCGACGATCCCCTGAGGGCGGACGTGGCGCTGGCGGGCGGCGGCCTGGCCGCCGGCCTGCTGGCGCTGGCGCTGAAGCGGGCGCGGCCGGACCTGCGCGTGGTGATCGCGGAACGGGCCGCAACCGTCGGCGCGGGCCACACCTGGAGCTTCTTCGAGAGCGACCTCTCGCCCGAGGCGCGCGGCCTGGTCGCGCCGCTGACCGCCCACCGCTGGCCGGGCTACGAGGTGCGCTTCCCCGCGCACCGACGGCGCCTGTCCAACGCCTACGTGTCGGCCGTCGACGCGCGCCTGCACGCCGCCGTGGCGGCCGCCCTGCCGCCCGCCGACGTGCTGACCGGGGTCGAGGTCGTGGAGCTGTCCCCGTCGGGGATCGGGCTGGCGGACGGGCGGCGCATCACCGCGCCCTGCGTGGTCGACGCGCGGGGGCCGGCGGGCGACACCGCGCTCGGACGGCTGAAGCTCGGCTGGCAGAAGTTCGTCGGCGTGGAGATCGAGTGCGCGTCCCCGCACGGCCTCGCCGAGCCGCTGATCATGGACGCCACCGTGCCCCAGGCCGACGGCTACCGCTTCCTCTACGCCCTGCCCTTCACCCCCACGCGGGTGCTGGTGGAGGACACCCGCTACGCCGACGGCCCGGCGCTGGACCGGGCCGACCTCGCCGCCGAGGCCCTGGCCTACGCCGCCGCCCAGGGCTGGCGCGGCGAAGTGGTGCGCCGGGAGCACGGCGTGCTGCCCATCGCGCTGGCGGGCGACATCCACGCCTTCTGGCGCGCGGCCCTCGGCGAGGGCGTGGCGCGCGCGGGGCTGCGCGCCGCCCTGTTCCACCCCACCACCGGCTACTCCCTGCCCGACGCGGCGCACACGGCGCTGCGCGTCGCCGCCCTGCCGGAGCTGACCACCGCCTCCGTCGCCGCCGAGATCCGCGCCGCCTCCGTCCAGGCGTGGGAGGCGCGCAGCTTCTTCCGGCTGGTGGACCGCATGCTGTTCAAGGCGGCCGAGCCCGACGGCCGCTACCGCGTGCTGGAGCGCTTCTACCGCCTGCCCGCGCCGCTGATCGCGCGCTTCTACGCCGCGCGGCTGACCACGGCGGACAAGCTGCGCATCCTCACCGGCAAGCCGCCCGTGCCCATCGGCCGCGCGCTGGCGTGCATGAGCGAGCGGGCGATGCTAGGCGACACGGCATGACCGTGCCCGCCCGCAGGACCGCCGCCGTGATCGGGGCTGGCTTCGGCGGCATAGCCCTGGCCTGCCGCCTGCAGTCGGCGGGGATCGCCACGACGCTCTACGAGGCGCGGGACAAGCCCGGCGGCCGCGCCTACGTCTACGAGCAGGACGGCTTCACCTTCGACGCCGGCCCGACCGTGATCACCGACCCGGCCTGCCTGGAGGAGCTGTTCGCCCTGACCGGCCGCAAGCTGGCCGACTATGTGACCCTGCTGCCGGTGAGCCCCTTCTACCGCCTGCTGTGGTCGGACGGCGTCTCCTTCGACTACGTGGACGACCAAGCCGAGCTCGACCGCCAGATCGAGGCGCTGGAGCCGCGGGACGTGGCCGGCTACCGCCGCTTCCTCAGCTACAGCCGGGAGCTCTACCGCGAGGGCTACGAGAAGCTGGGCGCCGTCCCCTTTCTCGACTGGGGCTCCATGCTCAAGGCGGCGCCGGACCTGGTGAAGCTGCAGGCGTGGCGCACGGTGCACGACAAGGTGGCCGAGTTCATCCGCGAGCCGCATCTGCGCCAAGCGTTCAGCTTCCACTCCCTGCTGGTGGGGGGCGACCCGTTCTCCACCTCGTCGATCTACGCCCTGATCCACGCCCTGGAGCGCCGGGGCGGCGTGTGGTTTCCCAAGGGCGGCACGGGGGCGCTGGTGCGCGGCCTCCTGCGCCTGTTCACCGACCTCGGCGGCGTCGTGCGCCTGAACGCGCCGGTGGACGCCATCGCCACCGCAGGCGGCCGCGCCACGGGCGTGCGCCTGATGGACGGCGCGGCGCAAGGCTTCGACATGGTCGCCTCCAACGGCGACGTGCACACCACCTACGCCAAGATGCTGCGCGACGAGCCGCTGGCGCAGGGGACGGCGCGCAGGCTGGCCAAGAAGCGCTGGTCCATGTCGCTGTTCGTTATCTACTTCGGCACGAAGGTGAAATACGAGAACGTGGCCCACCACACCGTGGTGTTCGGCCCGCGTTACAAGGAGCTGATCGGCGAGATCTTCAACGGCCCCGAGCTGGCGCAGGACTTCAGCCTGTACCTGCACCGCCCCACCGCCAGCGACCCCGACCTGGCGCCCGCCGGCTGCGACGGCTTCTACGTGCTCTCCCCCGTGCCGCACCTGGGCCGCGCGGATCTCGACTGGGCGCACGAGGGCCCGCTCTACCGCGACCGCATCCTCGCCTACCTGGAGGAGAAGCTCATGCCGGGGCTGCGGGAGAACCTCGTCACCAGCCGCATCTTCACCCCCTTCGACTTCCGCGACGAGCTGGGCGCCTTCCAGGGCTCGGCCTTCTCCCTGGAGCCGATCCTGACGCAGAGCGCCTGGTTCCGCGCACACAACCGCGACGACCGGATCGGCGGGCTCTACCTCGTCGGCGCGGGCACGCACCCGGGGGCGGGCGTGCCGGGCGTGGTGGGCTCGGCCAAGGCGACGGCGGGGCTGATGATCGCCGACGCTCAGGGGCGGCCGGCGCGGCCGGCCGGCGACGCGCCCGGGATCGCGGCCGAGCGGATCGCGGCGGAGTGACGACGGCGCTCCTCACCGAGCGACGCCGACGGGCGTCAAGCGCGGCCGCCGCCCGATGAGGTGGATCGCGGCTTGAACCCGCCCACCGCCGTCCTCGCCTCCCGCGACCTGCTCGCCCTTTCCGCGCAGACCATCGGCGCCGGCTCGCAGAGCTTCGCCGCCGCCTCGCGCCTGTTCGACGCCCGCACCCGCGCGGGCGCGCACCTGCTCTACGCCTGGTGCCGGCGGTGCGACGACGTGGTGGACGGCCAGGAGCTGGGCCGCGGCCGCGAGGCGCTCACCGTCCACGACCGCCGCGCCCGCGTCGCCGAGCTGGAGCGCCTGACCCGCGCCGCCCTCGCCGGCGCGCCGACGGACGACCCGGCCTTCGAGGGCCTGCGCCTCGTCGCGCGCGACTTCGGTGTGGCGGAGCGCTGGCCCTTCGAGCACCTCGCGGGCTTCGCCATGGACGTGGAGCCCCGCGTCTACGAAGACCTGGACGCCGTGCTGCTCTACGGCTGGCGCGTGGCGGGCGTGGTCGGCGTGATGATGGCGGCCGTCATGGGAGTCGCCCCCGGCGACGGGGCGACCCTGCGCCGCGCGCAGGACCTGGGCCTCGCCTTCCAGCTCACCAACATCGCCCGCGACGTGC
>CAXTCO010000198.1:0-4875 GCA_964242255.1 uncultured Caulobacteraceae bacterium
CGTGGCCGAACACGTCGTGGAAGACGTCCGGCTCCTGCAGGTAGTCGAGCTGGTCCGCCCGGCGGATGAAGTCGCCCGCTGGGAAGCGCCGGTTGGCCAGGTGGTCGAAGAAGACGTCGTCGGGCACCAGCCCCGGCACCGCCACCACGCTCCAGCCCGTGAGGGCGCGCAGCTTCTCGGACAGCGCCTCGAAGTCGGGGATTCCCGCGCCGTGCAGGTCCAGGGCGTCCAGGCCCTTCAGGAAGGCGTCGCACGCGCGGCCGGGCAGCACCTGCGCCTGCCGCTCGTAGAGCGTGACCCAGGTGCGGTGCTCCTGCTCCGTGTAGCGGGCCCAGTCCTGGGGCTTGGTCCAGTCGGCCGCGACGCCTTCGGGGGGAAGCGGCAGGTGTCCGTCGGCGCTCATGCGCTCAGACTAGCACGCCCGCGCCGCTCCGGGTCAGCCCGTCCCAGAACTCAGTGGGCGACGTGCGCCCGGCGGCGGTAGCGCCCGTCCACGAAGCCGGCGAACAGCACGTCGGCCTGGGGATGGCCCACCGGCCCTTGCGCGTCCGGCAGCAGGTTCTGCTCGGAGACGTAGGCGGTGTAGGCGCCCTCCGCGTTCTCGGCGAGCAGGTGGTAGTAGGGCTGGTCCTTGTCCGGGCGGATCTCCTCGGGGATGGCGCGCCACCACTCCTCCGTGTTGGCGAAGCTCGGGTCCACGTCGAAGATGACGCCCCGGAAGGGGAACAGCCGGTGCTTGACCACCTGGCCGATCAGGAATCGCGCGGTCCTGGGTTCCATGAAGGCAGCATGACGGGCGGCGGGTGACCCGTCGATGAACAGCCTGTCGCACCGGGCCGGGCGCCTGCGCGCGAGGCGCCGTCTTCGCAACCGCCGGGCGGGCTGCTACTCAGGCGGGCAAGGGGTGCGATGCGGGACCTGCGGCGCGCCGCCGCGGGCGCCGTCCGCCCGGGGAGGCGGACGCCATGGCGCAGTCCGAGTCGCGGCCCGACGCGCCGGGCGTGCGCGTCACCGAACGCTGGGGCGGCGGCCGCCCGCCCGTGTGCTACGGCGCGCTCGACCTCGGCACCAACAACTGCCGCCTGTTGATCGCCACGCCGGACGACGGCGGGGCGCAGGGCGCGGGCTTCCGCGTGGTGGAGGCGTTCTCGCGCATCGTGCGCCTGGGCGAGGGCCTGTCGCACACCGGCCGCCTGGGCGAACCGGCCATGGACCGCGCCGTCGCCGCCCTGTCCGTCTGCGCCGACAAGCTGCGCCGCCGCCGCACCGTGAAGGTGGACGCCGTCGCCACCCAGGCGTGCCGCGTCGCCGCCAACGGGGCCGAGTTCGTGGAGCGCGTGCAGGCGGCCACGGGCCTGCGCCTGCGGGTGATCGCACCGGAGGAGGAGGCGCGGCTCTCCGTCGCCGGCTGCTCGGCCCTGCTCGACCCGGAGGCGGAGGCGGCCCTGGTGGTGGACGTGGGCGGGGGCTCCACGGAGCTGTCGTGGATCGACCTCGCCCGTTCGCGCCGCGACGGCCGCCCGCACGCCGTGGCCTGGCTGTCCGTGCCGCTGGGCGTGGTGACCCTGGCCGAGCGCTTTCCCGAGCCCGTTCCCGCCGAGGCCGCCTGGTTCCGCGCCATGGTGGACCACGTGAAGGGCGAGGTGGCGCGCTTCGGCGGCGCCGACGCCCTCAAGCCGCGCTTCCACGAGGGGAGGAGCCAGCTGCTCGGCACCTCGGGCGCCATCACCAGCCTCGCGGGCCTGCACCTGGGGCTGAAGCGCTACGAGCGCGCGCGGGTCGACGGCCTGCGCCTGACCCACGCCGACTGCCGCGCCGCCGCCGACCGCCTGCTCGCCATGACGCGCGAGGGCAGGGCGGCCGAGCCCTGCATCGGGCCGGACCGCGCCGACCTGGTGCTCGCGGGCGCCGCCATCCTCGACGGGGTGCAGGAGCTGTGGCCCTGCGCCCGCGTGCGCGTGGCCGACCGGGGCCTGCGCGAGGGCCTGCTCATGTCGCTGATGGCCGAGCGCCGCGGCGGCGGCTTCGGCGGCCGGCGGCGATGGCGCGGCGGCCGGGGCCGCGCAGGGGCCGCGCCATGAGCGAGAACGAACCGCGCCGCCGCATGGTGCGCCCGCCCGCGGGCGGGGCGGCGTCCGGCCGCGGCGTCGGCCACACGCGGGTGAAGACGGCGTCCGACCGCACGCTCTCGTCGCAGCGCTGGCTGGAGCGCCAGCTCAACGACCCCTACGTGCAGCGCGCCAAGGCGGAGGGCTGGCGCTCGCGCGCCGCCTTCAAGCTGCTGGAGATCGACGCCCGCTTCCACCTGCTGCGCCGCGGCGCGCGCGTGATCGACCTGGGCTGCGCGCCCGGCGGCTGGGTGCAGGTGGCGCAGAAGGCCGGCGTCGGCGCGGTGGTCGGCGTCGACCTCCTGCCCGTGGACCCCATCGCCGGGGCGCAGATGATCGAGGGCGACTTCACCGACCCTGCGACGCCGGCCCGTCTGCTCGCCGACCTCGGCGCCCCGCCTGACGTGGTGCTCTCCGACATGGCCCCCAACACCAGCGGCCACCGTGAGACCGACCACCTGCGCATCGTCAACCTGATCGAGGCCGCCGCCGACTTCGCCCGCGCCAGCCTCCGCCCGGGCGGAGCCTTCGTCGCCAAGAGCTTCCAGGGCGGCGCGGAGGGCGGCCTGCTGCAGCGGCTCAAGGCCGACTACGCCTCCGTGCGTCACTTCAAGCCGGGCGCGAGCCGGGCGGAGTCGAGCGAGGTCTACCTGGTCGCCACGGGGCTGAAGCGATGAGGACGCGGCTGCCCACGTTGTGGGAGCTGCTGGAGCGGAACGGCCTCACCGGACCCAGGACGCTGGCTCTGCGCCATACGCCGACGGAGCCGCGGCTCCGTCGCAGCTTCGTCGACCTGATCGAGCGCCGCCCCGACCTCTTCAACGCCTACCAGTCGTACCAGGAGCGTCGGGCGGACGCGATGCTCGCGCAGGCCGCGCGGGTGATCGCCTTCCACGGCGACGCGCCGGGGCTGGCGACCTTCATCGGCGTCTACGAGGTAGGCGGGCGCCGGGTGCTCGACCTGGAGACCTACTGGAGCGACCCGTTGAACGCGCAGCTGCGCGACCTCGGCATGGTCGGGCCGGACTTCTTCGCCGACAAGGCCGCTTTCTACGACCTCGGGCTCACACCGTTGCTGGCGGACCTGAAAGGACGGCTCGTGATCCGCTGGCCGGGTCGCGAAGTAACCTGGACGCAATGGGTGGATGAGCGTGAGGATCGCTTCCATGTCGAGGCCGTCGACGCGGTGAGCCGGTTCGCGCGCGCCCCGCCGCCCTGGCGCGACATCGACCTGTCCTGGGCCGACCTGGCGTTGATGAGCCCTGCTTGCAGGAGCGACTGCAGGATTGGCGGGGCGTCTACTTCATCTACGACGTCCGACGGCGGGCCGGCTACGTGGGGTCGGCCGCTGGGCGGGAGAACCTGCTTGGGCGATGGCGTGAATACGAGCGGACGGGGCACGGCGGGAACAAGGGACTGCGCGGATCGGAACCCGCAGACCTGCGCTTCTCCATCCTCGAGCGGACCTCTCCCGATCTCGCGGTCGAAGACGTGGTCGCGCTGGAGACCACCTGGAAGATGCGCCTGCACACTCGGGAGCCGTACGGGTTGAACGAGAATTAGTCCTCCATTCCACGGCGTCGTGTCGACGGCCGGTGTGTACGAGACCACTCCTTCCTCGGTGACCAGCCCCGTCGTGATCCCACGAGAGTTCAAGGCGCAATGCGCGCGCTTGCTGAACGGATTGGCGTCGGGAGAGCTCGACCAGGTCGTCATCGCCGATCAGGGCAAGGTCATCGCCGTTGCGAGACCGCCGTCCGCGACGGATGCCCGCCCTATGGAGACAAACCGCCGCTAGATGCGGCTTTCCGGGCCTGAGAACAAGACTGGCGCGGGCTTCTGCGGACCGGTAAACGCGGCTCGCAAAACGGAGCCTCCCCATGGAGATTCGCGAAGGCCTCACCTTCGACGACGTTTTGCTCGAGCCCGGCGCGTCCGAGGTCATGCCCGCCCAGGCGGACACGGCCACGCGCCTGACGCGCGACGTGAAACTCAACATCCCGCTCATCTCGTCCGCCATGGACACGGTGACGGAGAGCCGGCTGGCCGTCGCCATGGCGCAGGCGGGCGGCCTGGGCGTGATCCACCGCAACCTGTCGGTCGCCGAGCAGGCCGACCAGGTGCGCGAGGTGAAGCGCTTCGAGAGCGGGATGGTGATCAACCCCATCACCATCCACCCCGACACGACGCTGGCCGAGGTGCGCGAGATCAAGGCGCGCCGCCACGTGTCCGGCCTTCCGGTGGTGGACCCCGACACGCGCCGGGTGGTCGGCATCCTGACCAACCGCGACGTCCGCTTCGCCGAAGACCCGGCCGTGCCGGCCTCCGCCCTGATGACGCGCAACGACCTCGCCGTGGTGCGCGAGGGCGTCAGCCAGGCCGAGGCCCGCGCGCTGCTGCAGCGTCGCAAGATCGAGCGGCTGATCGTCGTGGACGACGGCGGCCGCGCCACGGGCCTGATCACCGTCAAGGACATGGACAAGGCGGAAGCCTATCCCCTCGCAGCCAAGGACGAGCGGGGCCGCCTGCGCGTGGGCGGCGCCTCCACCGTGGGCGACAGCGGCTACGAGCGCTCCATGGCGCTGGTCGAGGCGGGTGTCGACGTGGTGGTGATCGACACCGCCCACGGCCACAGCGTCCATGTCTCCCGCGCCGTGGAGCGCCTCAAGCGCGAGACCAACCGCGTGCAGATCGTGGCGGGCAACGTCGCCACCTACGACGGCGCGCGCGCGCTGATCGACGCGGGGGCGGACGCGGTGAAGGTGGG
>CAXTCO010000199.1:0-4867 GCA_964242255.1 uncultured Caulobacteraceae bacterium
GGCCGGCCGTTCCGGCGGCCTCCGGCGCGGCCTCGTCCCCTTCGGCGACCGCCTCGTCGGCGTCGGCGAAGCCGTCCTGCGGCTCGGCGGCGAAGGCGGGGGCCTGCACCCGGGCGGCCGGGCGCGCGTCGCCCACCCGCGAGGCGGTGCGCTCGATCTCATGCTCGCCGGGGATCAGCTCGTCGTCGAACACCACCGTGACCTGCACGCCGTGCTCCTCGAACAGCCGGTGCAGGAACTCGCGCTTCTCGTTCAGCACGTACAGGCCCACGCCCGTGCACAGGGCCAGGTTCACCGCGCCGGCGCCGTGGCGCACCGCCTCCATCTCCCCTTCGCGGAGCGCCGACAGGGCCGCGGACTCGTGCGTGCGCACCCGCCCGGCCCCGTGGCAGTGCGGGCAGACGACGGTGGAGCCCTCCAGCACGCCCATGCGGCGGCGCTGGCGGCTGATCTCCATCAGGCCGAACTGGCTGATGCGGCCCATCTGCACGCGGGCGCGGTCGTCGCGCAGGGCGTCCTTCAAGACTTTCTCGACGGCCTTGTCGTTCTTGCCCTCGTCCATGTCGATGAAGTCGATCACGATCAGGCCGGCCAGGTCGCGCAGGCGCAACTGGCGCGCCGCCTCCTCGGCCGCTTCGAGGTTGGTCTTGAGCGCGGTCTGCTCGATGTTGCGCTCGCGCGTGGCCTTGCCCGAGTTCACGTCGATGGCGACCAGCGCCTCGGTCTGGTTGATCACGAGGTATCCGCCCGAGCGCAGGGGCACGACGGGCGAGTGGATCTGCGCGATCTCCTGCTCCACGCCGAAGCGCGAGAACATGGGGATCGAGTCGGTGTAGTGGTGGACCTTGGCCGCCTGGCTCGGCATCAGCATGCGCATGAAGTCGCGCGCTTCCTTGTAGCCGTCGTAGCCCTCGACCTGGACGCTCTCGAAGTCCTTGTCGAACATGTCGCGCACCGCGCGCCTCACCAGGCCGTCCTCCGCATAGATCAGGGCGGGGGCGACCGACTTCAGCGTCGATTCGCGGATGCTCTCCCACAGGCGCAGCAGGTAGTCGTAGTCGCGGGCGATCTCCGCCTTGGTGCGCGAGGCGCCGGCGGTGCGGATGATCAGGCCCATGCCCTGCGGCAGCTCCAGGCTGCTCACCGCGCTTTTGAGCCGCTTGCGGTCGCCCGCCTGGGTGATCTTGCGGCTGATGCCGCCGCCCCGCGCCGTGTTGGGCATCAGCACGCAGTAGCGGCCCGCCAGGGACAGGTAGGTGGTGAGGGCCGCGCCCTTGTTGCCGCGCTCCTCCTTGACGACCTGCACCAAGAGGATCTGCCGGCGGCGGATCACGTCCTGGATCTTGTACTTGCGGAGCATGCGCGCGCGGCGGCGCTCCAGCGCCTCGTCGGCGTCCTCCTCGTCGTCCGCCTCCGCCTCGCGGGCGTCCTGCTCGGCCTCCCGGCGCAGGGCCTCGCGGTCGGCGGCGGGGATCTGGAAGTAGTCGGGGTGGATCTCGTTGAAGGCGAGGAAGCCGTGGCGGTTGCCGCCGTATTCCACGAAGGCGGCCTGGAGCGAGGGCTCCACCCGGGTCACCTTGGCGAGGTAGACGTTGCCGCGCAGCTGGCGGCGGGCGGCGATCTCGAAGTCGAGTTCAGATATCGAGCGTCCGTCGACGACGGCGACGCGGGTCTCCTCCGGGTGGGAGGCGTCGATCAGCATGTGCTTGGACATGTGGGTTTCCGTGGCCGCGCACGGGCGTGTCGCCCGGGGGCCGAGGGGCGCGCACGCCGCCGCGCTCGACCCGGCGCTGTGGCGCCGCGGTGGTCGAGGGGGTGCGGAGGAGGGCGGCGCGGCCCATGGGTGAGTTTCCGATGCGGGCCGTCTGCGGGGTCGCGCGCGGCCGGGGAAGAAGAGCGCCGGTCCGCGCGGGACCGCGCGGCGCGTCGCTGAACGAGGTCGCGCCGGGGTCGGCCGAGCCCGCGCCTCGAAGATCGGGCGGAGCGGAGCCGGAACGGCGCAGCTGCGACACTGCACCAGGACGGGGGTGCTGAGCAAGCGCCGCCGTCCCGCCGCATGTGGGGCCGATGGGGAGGGCGGCGAGGGCCGCACGTCCGCGGCGGGCTTAAGCCTTTCTCTACGCGGCCCCCGTTAGGACGTTCCAGGGGTGACGGAGGTCGCGTGGCGCAGCGTCGGCGCGGAGCACGAATCGCAAGCGCCCGCCGCTGGATCGTCGGCGGCGGGCTTCTCGCGCTGGCCGCGGCCGGCCTGGCGGGGGCGGCGGCGGCGGCCCGCGTCGGGCCGGACGGCGGCGTGCTCAAGGTGCGGGTGGGCGGCGACGCGCTCCGCACCCGCGTAGTGATCGAGCTCGACCATGACACGGCGGGGAAGGTCGCCGGTCCGACCCCCTCCGAGCACGTCGAGCTGACCCTGGCCCACGCCTCCGCGCCCGACGGCCTGGCGGGGGAGGGCGCCGGCTTCGTGCGCCGCTGGAGCGTGTCGGACGGGCCGGGCGGCGCGCGGCTCAGCCTGGAGCTGTCGCGCCCCGGCGCCGTGACGCGGCGCTTCCTGCTGCCCCCGGCCGACGGCGTGGACGTGTTCCGCTACGTGGTCGACGTGGAGAGCCGCGACGACGCGTCGGTCGCCGGCGCGGGCCCAGCGGACTTGGGGCGCGCCACCACGGCGTCGGTCAGGGCCGCACCCGTCATCCTCGATGCGCCGGAGACCGGACCCAAGGTCGTGGTGATCGACGCGGGTCACGGAGGCAAGGACCCGGGCTCCTACGGCTCGGGCTTGCGCGAGAAGGACGTGACGCTGGCGGCCGCCAAGGCGCTCCGTGACGCGCTTCGGCGCACCGGCCGCTACAAGGTGGTGCTGACGCGCGACGGCGACAGCTTCGTGCCGCTCGAGGGCCGCGTGCGGATCGCGCGCCGGGCCAACGCCGACCTGTTCCTCTCCCTGCACGCCGACACGGGGGCGGAGCCCGGTCTGCACGGCGTGAGCGCCTACACCTTGTCCGACCAGGGCGGCCGCCGCGTCACCAAGGGCGTGTTCGGCCGAGACCGCTACTTCATCGACTGGCGCACGCCCGGCGGCGACCCCACGGTGAAGCAGATCCTCCTGGACCTCACCCAACGCGAGACACGCAACCAGTCCGCCGCCTTCGCCGACCTGCTGCTCGACCGCGTAGGACGCGACGCCCCGCTGCTGCACCGGGGGCATCGGGATGCGGGGTACGTGGTGCTGTTCGCACCCGACGTGCCCGCCGTGCTGATGGAGATGGGCTTCCTCACCAACCCCGACGACGCCGCCGCCCTCTCCGACTCCGCCCGGCGCCGCCGGATGATGGGGCAGGCGGCCCAGGCGGGCGACGACTACTTCGCCGCCGGCGCGAAGCGCTACGCGACGCGCTGAGGGCTGCGGGCGGCGACCGCCCCGCGCCCCATCGCCGCGTTCCCGTCACAGACGCGGCGGCCTATCTGCCGGCCATGCCGCTGCACATCATCAAGCTCGTTGTGGGCGTCGACTCGTTGGACGAACTGCTGGCCTGGCGGCGCGCCCGCACGCACGTCGAGCCCGAGTGGATCGTCCACACCCGCGTGACTCCCAAGCGAGCGGCGGAGGTGGAGGACGGCGGCTCCATCTTCCGCGTGATCAAGGGCGTGATCTGCGCGCGCCAGGCGATCCTGCGCGTGGAGACGCACGGGGAGGGGCGCGCCAGCCGGTGCCGCATGGTGGTCTCGCCCGACGTCGTGCGTGTCGCCCCCACGCCGCGACGCCCGTTCCAGGGCTGGCGCTACCTGGAGGCCGACAAGGCGCCGCCCGACCTCCACGACGGTAATGGCGCCTCAGGCGAGCACCTGCCCGTCGACCTCGCCATCAAGCTTCGTGAGCTGGGGGCGTGGTGAGCGCTCCACAGGCGGCGCGGCGGCCGGCGTTGACGCCGCCGGGCCGCGCGCGATCCTCACCGCTGAGCACCGCGCTCTGAGTCGCACCGGGAGTTCCGCCATGGCCGCACGCGTGATCGTCGTCGGCAACGAGAAGGGCGGGGCGGGCAAGTCCACCGTCGCCATGCACCTCGCCTGCGCCCTGCTGCAGGCGGGCCAGCGGGTGACCACGCTCGACCTCGACCTGCGCCAGCAGAGCCTGGGCCGCTTCTTCGCCAACCGCCGCGCGTGGGCCGCAGCCAACGGCGTCGACCTGCCCGTGCCGGCGGAGGACTGGCTGGGCGAGGACAGCAAGGGCGTGGCGCGCATCAAGCTCGACGAGCTGGCGCCGCGCGTGGCCGAGGCGTTGGCCCGGGCGCGCGGGACGAGCGACTTCGTCATCGTCGACACCCCCGGCGCCGACACGCCCACCAGCCGCGCCGCGCACGCCAAGGCGGACCAGATCGTCACGCCGCTGAACGACAGCTTCGTCGACTTCGACATGCTGGGCCAGGTGGATCCGGTGACGCTCGACCTCACGAAGCCCTCGCTCTACGCCGAGGCGGTGTGGGAGGCGCGCAAGCTGCGCATGGTGCACGACCGGGCGTCGGTGGACTGGCTGGTGCTGCGCAACCGCCTCGCCACGACCGAGGCGCGCAACCGCAAGCGCCTCGACGAACGCATCGAGGCCTTGTCGAAGCGCGTGGGCTTCCGCGTCGGGCCGGGACTGCGCGACCGGGTGATCTACCGCGAGCTGTTCCCCTTCGGCCTGACCGTGGCCGACCTGTCGTCGACCGTACGGCCCGTGGCGGTGTCGCTGAGCCACGTGGCGGCGCGGCAGGAGTTGAGGGCGATCATGACGGCGCTCGGGCTGGAGGCTTACGCCGGCGGTCGCGCGGCGCTCTCCCCCGTGGCGACCGAGGCGGTGGACGCCGCGCCGGAGGCCGAGGCCGCGTGATCC
>CAXTCO010000200.1:0-4814 GCA_964242255.1 uncultured Caulobacteraceae bacterium
GGTCGGGCCCGCCCCCGCGGCCGGCGGCCCCGTCGCCGTTGCGCGCCACGACGTCCGCGCCCGGCTGGCGCAGTTCGGGCTGCGCACGCGCTTCGAGGCGGCCCTGGTGCTGCGCTCGCCCGGCTTCGCCATGCTGCTGCTCGTCGGGCTGGTGAACGCGGGGCTGCGCCTGTGGCTGACGGACGGCGCGAGCTACGGCGTCGCCGTCCACCCCGTCACGCGCTGGATCGTGCAGGGGCTGCGGGAGAGCTTCAGCGTGATCCCGCTGATCGTGGCGGTGATCTACGCCGGAGAGCTCGTGTGGCGAGACCGTGAGCGGCGGGTGGAGGACATCGTCGGCTCCACGCCGGCGCCGGACTGGTCTTTCGCCTTCCCCAAGATGGCGGCCGTGGCCGTCGTGCTGCTGGCCCTCACCTTGACGGGCGCGCTCGCCGGCGCGGCGGTGCAGGCGGTCAAGGGCGGGGCGTCCGCCGACTGGGGCGAGTACCTGGCTTGGTACGTCGCCCCCGAGACGGTCACCGCCCTCCAGCTCGCGATCCTGGCCGTGTTCCTGCAGACGGTGGCGCCGCACAAGTTCGTCGGCTGGCTGCTGATGCTGGGGGTGTTCACGGCGCTAACGGCGGCGCCCGCGCTGGGCTGGGACTCCGACCTCCTCCTCTACGGCGCCACGCCCGCCGAGCCCTTGTCGGACATGGACGGGAACGCCGTGGGCGGCGCCGCGGCCTGGTGGTTCCGCGCCTACTGGAGCGCCGTGGCCGTGGCGCTGGCCGTGCTCAGCTACGGCCTGTGGCGGCGCGGCGCGCAGGCGGAGCTGCGCCCGCGCCTGCGCCGCCTGCCCGACCGGCTGCGAGGGCCCGGCGCGGCAGCGCTGGCGGCCTGCGCCGCCCTCGCCGCGGGCGTGGGCGGCTGGTGCTTCTGGAACACGGACGTGCTCAACGTGCACCGCAGCGCCGCGTCGGAGGACCGGCGGCTGGCGGACATGGAGCGCGCCCTCGGCCACGACGTGGACCTGCCGCAGCCTAAGATCACCGCCGTCTCGCTCAACGTGGAGCTGCGCCCCCGCGAGCGCCGCGCCGACACCCGCGGCAGCTACCTGATCCGCAACGACACGCCCGGCCCGATCCGCGAGCTGCACCTGCGCACCGACCCCCGGCTGCAGGTGCTGGCCCTCTCGGTGGAAGGCGCGCGCCCGTCGCGCACCTACGAGCGCTTCGACGACCGGGTGTTCGCCTTCGACACGCCCCTGGCGCCGGGCGAGACGCGCCGCGTCTCCTTCGCCACGCGCCTGCGGCGGCGCGGCTTCCCCAACTCCGGCGCCCAGACCAGCATCGTGCCGAACGGCAGCTTCGTGTTCGACCGCCAGCTCGCGCCCGTGCTGGGGATCGGCCGCGGCGACCTCCTGCAGGACCGCGCCAAGCGCCGCCGCTACGGCCTGAAGCCCTTCGACCTGCGTCCGCCGCCGCTGGAGGACGGGGCCGCCGCCCGCTTCAACCTCCTGCGCCGCGACGCAGACTTCGCCTCCACCGACGTCACGGTCTCGACCGACGCCGACCAGACGCCGGTCGCTCCCGGCTACAAGGTGATGGACGTGACGGCGGACGGGCGGCGCACCGCCCGCTTCCGCTCGGAGGCGCCGGTGCTGCCCTTCCTGGCGGTGCAGTCGGCGCGCTACGCGGAGCGGCGTGACCGCTGGGGCGACGTGGACCTGGAGGTCGCCTACGACCCGCACCACCCGTGGAACGTGGACCGGATGCTCCAGACGCTCAAGGCGGGGCTGGCCTACGACACCGCCGCCTTCGGCCCCTACCAGTTCCGACAGGTCCGCATCGTCGAGTTCCCCGACTACGCGTCGTTCGCGGTCAGCCTGCCGAACACCGTCCCCTACTCGGAGGGGATCGGCTTCGCCTGGAGGATCCCCGCCGACCCGCGCCGGTCGGGGGCGCTCGACATGGTCGCCTACGTCACCGCCCACGAACTGGCGCACCAGTGGTGGGGCCACCAGGAGACGCCCGCGGACCAGCAGGGCGCCGCCGCCCTGACGGAGACCCTGGCGCAGTACACCGCCATGATGGTCATGCGGCGCCTCTACGGAGACGTGGGCGTCTCCCGCTTCCTCGGCTACGAGCTCGACCGCTACCTGCGCGGCCGCGCCGCGGAGACGCGCGACGAGCTGCCGCTCGAGCGCGTGGAGAACCAGCCCTACATCCACTACTCCAAGGGTTCGCTGGTCATGTACCGGCTTCAGGCGGTGCTGGGCGAGTCGACGGTGAACGGGGCGCTGCGCCGCTTCCTCGACGCCCACCGCTTCAACGGGCCGCCGTTCGCCCGCTCCACCGACCTGGTGCGCGTCCTGCGCGAGGAGGCCGGGCCCGACCCGGTGCGCCAGCAACTCATCACCGACCTGTGGGAGCGGATCGCGCTCTACCGGCTGAACGCGTCGGGCGCCCGCGCCTCGCGCCTGCCGGACGGGAGGTGGCGCACCACCTTCACCGTCACCGCCCGCAAGCTCTACGCCGACGGCGGCGGCCGTGAGCGCCAGGCGCCGATGGACGAGCCCGTGGACCTCGCCTGGTCGGCCCGGCCGTTCAAGTCACCCCTCGGCCGCCCCATGGACGGGACGTGGCGCGTGCGCCTGCACAGCGGCGCGCAGAGCGTCTCCGTGACCACCTCCCGACGCCCGGCCTCCGTCGTCGTCGATCCGGCCGGCACGTTGATCGAGCGCGACAGGACCGACGACACGGCGCAGGTGGCGGCGTCGCGCTGAGGCGGGCCGCCGCGCGTCAGTTGAGGCGGTCGGCGAGGCGGTCGGCCATGGCGAGGTGGCGCTCGACCACCGGCCGGATCGCCGCCGCAGCGCGGCGCAGCTGCGGGTCGGTCCCGTTCGCGGCGTAGTCGCGGTGGAGGTCGAGGGCGTCCTTGTGCGCCGCCGCCTGCTGGGTCGCGTACACGCGGTCGAAGTCGCGCGGGGCGGCCGAGCGCAGGTCGCGCAGGTCGTCCCGCTGGTGGGCCTCCAGCATGGCCGGCGACGGAGCGTGGCCCATGGACCGCGTGGCGGCCGCGACCACCATGGCCGTGGACCTGGTGTGGTCGCGGACCATGTCGCGCGCGAAGGCGAGCACGCGGGGATCGTGCGAGCGGCGCTGAGCCAGCCGCGCCTCCTGGATCTCGAACGTGTCCGACGCGCCCGCCCGCGCGACGTAGTCGGCCGGCGTCGGCTGGGCCTGCGCGACGGCCGCGGCGGACAGGGCGCCGGCGGCGGCGAGGGCGAAGGTTCGGATCACGGGCGGCGTCTCTCGGAGGGGAGGCCGGCGGACGGGCCCGGCCCTGGTCCAACACCGACCTGCGCGCAGGGTTGCAGCGCCGCCGGGCGACGGAACGGCCGAGCTTGGACCGGTGTTGTGTCCGCGAAACGCCGGTCCGACACCGGCGCACATGCGGGAGGGTGTCATGCTGGGTTGGGCGATCGTCTTCGCCGTGGTCGCGTTGGTGGCGGCCTATCTGGGATTCGCGGCGCTGAGCGGGCTGGCCGCCTCCATCGCCAAGATCCTGTTCCTGGTCTTCCTGGTGCTGCTGGTGGTCAGCTTCATCGTGCGCGCGGTGCGCGGACGCTCGGTGATCTGACGGGGCGAAGGGCGCGCCGGCGGACAGGCGCGCCCCTCCGATCAGGCTCGCGGCGGGATCAGCCGGCGGTGTTCGCGGCCCGGCTCTCGCCGCCGCCCGCCGGCTCGGTGGAGGGCATGCCGGGGGGCGCCTGCTTCGGGCTGGGCGGGGCCTGGTGGAATTCGGCCGCCGCCGCAGGGTTGTTGGTGCCCGACTGGCCCCCCGCGCCCTGGTTGGTGGAGAGCGCGTGGTGGTTCAAGGCGTAGAGCCCGAACAGCACCACCACCACCAGCGCCAGCGAGGCGATCAGCACCTTGAAGGTGTGGGCGCCGCTGCGGCCCTGGGCGGCGTTGTTGCCGGTGGTCTCCACCCCGTTCCCGGCGCCGCTGGCGTCGGCGGAGGAGATGTCGATGTGCGGATCGCTCATGGCGCGGCCTCCTTCAGCGGACCAGGAGCGCCAGGGCGGCCGAGGCGGCGGCGGCGGCCAGCAGAGCCCACCGGGCGTCGACGGCGGGGCGGGCGAGGACGCGGACGGCGGCGCGCGGACGGTTCACGGCGGCGGATCTCCACAGGTGTTCAGCCCGCCAACGCGCGCCGCACGGCGGCCGTTCCTCCGCGCGCCCCCGGCGTGAGCCGAGCTTGGCCGCCGGACGTGGCGCGCGGGCGGCGGGCGCGCTAGACGGCGCGCCCATGTCCGCGCGCAGCACGCTCACGCCCGACGACGTCCGCGCCGCCGCCGCACGCCTCGCCGGCCGCGTGGAGCGCACGCCCACCCGCCGCTCGCGCACCTTGTCGGCCATCACGGGCGCGCAGGTGTGGGTCAAGTTCGAGAACCTGCAGTTCACCGCCTCCTTCAAGGAGCGGGGGGCCCTCAACAAGCTCCTGCAGCTCACCGACGAGGAGAAGCGGCGCGGCGTGATCGCCGCCAGCGCCGGCAACCACGCCCAGGGCCTCGCCTACCACGGCGCCCAGCTGGGCGTGCCGGTGGTCATCGTCATGCCCCGCGCCACCCCCACGGTGAAGGTGGAGCACACCCGCGACTTCGGCGCCGAGGTGGTGCTGAAGGGCGAGACCTACGACGACGCCGACGCCCACGCCCGGACGCTGTGCGAGGCGCGCGGCCTCGTCTTCATCCACCCGTTCAACGACTTCGACGTCATGGCCGGCCAGGGCACCCTGGCGCTGGAGATGCTGGAGGACGCGCCGGACCTGGA
>CAXTCO010000201.1:0-4799 GCA_964242255.1 uncultured Caulobacteraceae bacterium
GGCCAGGGCGGCGGCCCCGGCGGCGGCCGCGACGCCCTCCGGCCTGCCCGTGCCGCGCTACGTCTCGACCCGCTACAAGGAGGTCAACGCCCGCGGCGGCCCCGGCGACGACCACCGCATGCTGTGGACGTACCGCGCCAAGGGCCTGCCCCTGCAGGTGGTGGCCGAGACCGACGAGTGGCGGCGCGTGTGCGACCCCGACGGCGGCCTCGGCTGGGTGCGCAGGCGCACGGTGGCCGAGAGCCGCACCGTGATGCGCACCGCCGCCCGCGACCTGCCCCTGCACGCCCGCCCCAGCGAGACCGCGCGGATCGCCGCCGTTCTGGCCTCGCGCGCCACGGCCCGGCTCGACCGGTGCGACCACAGCTGGTGCCGCGTCAGCGTGGACAAGGCGTCCGGCTGGGTGCGCGCCGGCGAGGTCTGGGGCGTGGAGCCGGACGCCCTGTGCCGCTAGCCGGCCGCGCGCCGCCCGGTTGAGCCCCCCCGCGCCCTCGTGTAACCCGGGGGGCTGCAGGGTCTCGCCTCTCCAGGGCCCGTCTCGAAACCGCGAGCGAATGACCGACGTCCTGCCCCGCGTGGCCACCGACGCCTTCCCCGCGCCGCAGCCGGGCTACTCGCGCGACGACCTGCTGGCGTGCAGCCGCGGCGAGATGTTCGGCCCGGGCAACGCCCAGCTGCCCGCGCCGCCGATGCTGATGATGGACCGCATCGTGGAGATCACGAAGGACGGCGGCGCCTACGGCCGGGGCTTCATGAAGGCCGAGCTCGACATCACGGAGGACCAGTGGTTCTTCCTGTGCCACTTCTTCGGCGACCCGGTGATGCCGGGCTGCCTGGGGCTGGACGCCATGTGGCAACTGGTGGGCTTCTTCATCGGCTGGTCAGGCGCCCCCGGCCGCGGGCGCGCGCTGGGCGTGGGCGAAGTGAAGTTCCGCGGCCAGGTGCGGCCGACGGTCAAGCGCGTCACCTACAAGATCGACATCAAGCGGCTGATCCTGCGGCGCCTGATCCTGGGCATCGGCGACGGCACGCTCGAGGCCGACGGCCAGGTGATCTACACCGCCAAGGACCTGAAGGTCGGCCTGTTCAGCCCCGAGGCGCTGCAGGGCGTCGGCATCGGGTCCGACTCCGAGGCTTAAGGTCCATGCGTCGCGTCGCGATCACCGGCCTGGGCGTCGTCTCCCCCCTCGGCTCCTCCGCGGCCGAGGTGACGGCCTCCCTGCGCGAGGCCCGCTCGGGCGTGGTCGCCGCGCCGGCCTATGCGGAGCTGGGCTTCCGCAGCCAGGTGCACGCCCCGCCCGTCAAGGAGGGCGCGCCCCTCGACTGGCAGGCGATGACGGACCGGCGCGCCGCGCGGTTCCTCTCGCCCGGCCTCGCCTACGCGCACATCGCCATGGAGCAGGCGATCGCCGACGCCGGGCTCGGCCCCGACGAGGTGAGCCACGAGCGCACGGGGATCATCGCCGGCGAGGGCGGGCCCTCCACCAGCGCCATCGTGGCGGCGGCGGAGACGGCCCGCACCAAGGGGCCCAAGCGCGTCGGCCCCTTCGCGGTGCCAAAGGCGATGTGCTCGGGCCCGAGCGCCGTGCTCGCCACCTGGTTCAAGATCCGCGGCGTGAACTACTCGATCAGCTCCGCCTGCGCGACCAGCGCCCACTGCATCGGCGCAGGCGCCGAGCAGATCCAGCTGGGCAAGCAGGACGTGGTGTTCGCCGGCGGGTGCGAAGAGCTGGACTGGACCCTGTCCGTCCTGTTCGACGCCATGGGGGCCATGTCGAGCGGCTTCAACGACCGCCCGGCCGTCGCCTCCCGCGCCTACGACAAGGACCGTGACGGCTTCGTCATCGCCGGCGGCGCCGGCATGGTGGTGCTGGAGGAGTGGGAGCGGGCCCGCGCCCGCGGCGCGAAGATCTACGGCGAGGTGGTGGGCTACGCCGCCACCAGCGACGGCTTCGACATGGTGGCCCCCTCCGGCGAGGGCGCCGTGCGCTGCATGCGCCTGGCCATGGAGCAGGCGGGCGGGCGGCGCATCGACTACCTGAACACCCACGGCACCTCCACGCCGGTGGGCGACAGCAAGGAGATGGAGGCCGTGCGCGAGGTCTGGCCCGCGGACGCGCCGCTGATCTCCTCCACTAAGTCGCTCACCGGCCACAGCCTGGGCGCGGCGGGGGTGCAGGAGGCGATCTACAGCCTGCTGATGATGGGCGGGGACTTCGCCTGCGAGAGCGCGCACATCGACGCGCTCGACCCGGCGTTCGAGGGCCTGCCCATCCTGCGCGAGCGCCGCGACGGCGCGGGCCTGTCCACCGTGATGAGCAACAGCTTCGGCTTCGGCGGCACCAACGCCACCCTGGTGCTCGCCCGCGCGGAGTAGGCTTGCGCCGCCCCCACACCCTTGCGAGGGAGCGGAAGATGCCGCGCCCGCTCCTGATCCTCGCCGCCCTGCTGACCTTAGGCGCACCGCTCGCCGCCGCCGGGCGCGCCGCGGCCGCAGCCCCCGCCTATCAGGCGACCCCCTGCACCGGCGACCTCGGCGGCCAGCCCTGGCGCGTGGAGTGCGGCATGCTCACCGTGGACGAGACCCGCGGCGGACACACCGGCCGGCGCGTCTCCATGCCCGTGGCCGTGGTGAAGGCGCTGCACCCCCGGCCGGGCCTGCCGCCGGTGATCAGCCTGCACGGCGGACCGGGGGACGGCGCGATCCAGGGCCTCGCCCGCAAGCTGCGCTCCCCCATGGGAACGGAGCTGATCGCGCAGGATCAGGACTGGGTGTTCTTCGATCAGCGGGGCGCGCGCCTCTCCGCACCCGTCCTGGACTGCGGGACCGTGGCCCTCAACGACGCCGGACCGATCTCCGACGACGACGCCGCCTCCCTGGAGGCGTGCGGACGCCGCTGGTCCGCGAGCGGCGCCGACCTTTCGCGCTACAACGCCAAGGAGGTGGCCCTCGACGTTCAGGACCTGCGTCACGCGCTCCACCTGAAGGCGTTCGACCTTTTCGGCGTGAGCTACGGCACGCGCATCGGCTTCGCGGTGCTGACGCACGCGCCGCAGGGCGTGCGCGTCGCCGTGCTCGACTCCGTGTGGCCGCCCGAAGCCATGTGGGCGCAGGGCGGGCCGCAGATGATCTCCAGCGCCGTCGCCGCCGTCTTCAAGGCCTGCGCGGCCGATCGCAAGTGCCGCGCCGCCTACCCCGACCCTGCGGCCAGGCTGAACGCTCTGTCGCGGCGGCTCCTGGACCAGGGCCCGATCGTGACGGCCAAGCACACCTACACGGCGGACGACCTCGGCGGCTACCTGATGGACGAGGTGTACGACGGCGACGGCGCCAAGAGCCTGCCGCGTGACGTCTACGCCCTCAGCCGCGGCGACTACGCCTCGTGGGATGTGCAGATCGCCGACCGCAGCCCGTACGTGGAGGGCCAGCACCTGACGCACCTCTGCAAGGAGGAGTTCCCCTTCGAGAGCCGCGACAAGGTGGCGGAAGGCGTGGCCGACGACCCCGTGGCGCGCCTTTCGGTGAAGAGCTTCCAGCGATACTTCGACGTGTGCCGGTCCTGGCCGGTCGGCCCCGCCGATCCGGTCGAGCAGAAGCCGGTGGTCTCCGACGTCCCCGCCCTGTTCCTCTCGGCGCAGTTCGATCCGGGGTGTCCGCCGCCGCTGGCCGAGGCGGCCGCCAAGCGCTTCAGCCGCGGACGGTTCGTGCTGATCCCCAACGAGACGCACGGGGTCACGTCGGACAGCGTGTGCGCCCGCAAGATCACGCGCGCCTTCCTGCAGGACCCCTCCGCCCCCGCCGACAAGAGCTGCCTGCATCCGGAGCACGACCGCTTCGCCTTCGTCACGCCCTGAAGCCGGGCGAGGCTGAGCGCCATGCCGCTCCTCGCCCTGCTGCTGGCCCTGGCGTCCGCCCAGGCCGCCGAGCCGGACGCGGCCGTCCAGTCGACGCCGGAGGTGACGGTGATCGGCTCGCGCGAGCCGCCCAAGGTGGTGCGCACCTTCCCCGCCGCGGGCTCCACGCCCGCCTTCGGCGTGCTGGTGCTGACCGTGGCCTTCGACCAGCCCATGCGCCCGGACAGCGCGCCGCGCGTCGCCGGCGCGGGGGCGCCCGACTGCCGGCCGACGTGGCGGCTGCTGGCGGACGGCAAGACCTTCGTCGCCCTGTGCGCGCTCAAGGCGGGCGAGGCGGCGCACCTTCAGCTGGCCGGCTTCCGCAACGCCGCCGACCGCCTCGCCGCCCCCGTGGAGCTGGCCTTCACCGCCGACATCGACAAGGTCGACGCCGCCCTGGAGGACGCCCTGAAGTCCGCCGGCCTGAGGGCGGAGGACGGGCCGGTGATGGACTGGGCGCCGCCGCAGCCCGGCGCGCCCGCGCCCGCCGCGACGGGCGGCTGACGGGCGGCCGCAGAGGTCGCGGCCCTGACACAAACCGGCTAGACACGCCCTCCGACCCCCCGGAGCCGCGGAGCGCCCATGGCCGACGAGATGCCCCTGCCGACCGGCGACCTGATGCGCGGCAAGCGCGGGGTGGTGATGGGCGTGGCCAACCACAACTCCATCGCCTACGCCATCGCCGCCCAGCTGGCGGCCCAGGGCGCGGAGATGGCCTGGACCTACATCGACGCCATGGAGCGCCGCGTGCGCCCGCTGGGCGAGGCGCTGGGCGTGAAGACCTTCGTGCCCTGCGAGGTGACGGACGACGCCAGCATGGACGCGGCGTTCGCGGCGGTGAAGGAGGCGTTCGGGACCATCGACTTCCTGGTCCACGCCATCGCCTTCTCCGACAAGAACGAGCT
>CAXTCO010000202.1:0-4778 GCA_964242255.1 uncultured Caulobacteraceae bacterium
GCCCTGCGCGGGCTGGCGCACGAGCACCGCATCGCCTGCGCCGAGCTGGCGCTCGCCTGCGGCCGCGCCCTCGCCGGCGCCGCCCTGGAGCGCTTCCCCGAAGCGCCCGCCCAGGCCGCCCTGGAGGCGCTGGCGCGCGAGGTGGAGGCGCAGCCGCGCCTGTTGGTCCGCTGCGCGCCCGCCGCCGCCGAGCGCATGGCGGCGGCCTTGGAGCGCACGGCGGAGGCCGTGGGCCACGCGGGGGCGGTGGTCGTGAAGGCCGAGCCCGGCCTCGGCGGCGCGGCCTTCGCGTTCGACTGGGGCGACGGCCGCGCCGTGTTCGACCCCGCCGCCGCCTCCGCCCGCCTGGAGGCGTCCCTGGCCGCCGCCCTCGCCGCGGAGGGCCTGCACGCCGAGCCGCCCCTCGTCCCCTCGCCCGAAAGCGCCGCCGCATGAGCGACCTCCACCTGCAGGACTTCGGGGGCGCCTCTGCGCCCGACCCCGCCGAGGCGCAGGCCAAGGCGGCCGCCGACCTCGCCCCCGTGTTCGACGTGCCGGTCAACATCTCGGCCGTGCTGGGCAAGGCCTCCCTGACGGTGGCGCAGCTCCTGAAGCTGGGCGCCGGCTCGGTGCTTGAGCTCGACCGCAAGGTGGGCGAGGCCATCGACATCTACGTGAACAACCGCCTGGTCGCCCGCGGCGAGGTCGTCGTCGTCGACGAGCGCCTGGGCGTGACCATGACCGAGATCATCAAGGACGGAGACGCCGCATGAGGCTCCTGGTCGTCGGCCGGCTCTCCGGCCAGCTCGCCTCCGCCGTGAAGATGGCCATGAACGCGGGCGCGCGCGTCAGCCACGTGGAGACGATCGCCCAGGCCACCCACGCCCTGCGCTCGGGCCAGGGCGCGGACCTCCTGATGGTCGATTACGAGCTCGACATCACGGGCCTGATCGCCGCCAACGAGGCGGAGCGCATGCGCGTGCCCGTGGTGGCCTGCGGCGTGGGCGCCGACCCCCGCCGCGCCGCCGACGCCATCCGCGCCGGCGCCCGCGAGTTCATCCCCCTCCCCCCCGAGGCCGAGCTGATCGCCGCCGTGCTGGCCGCCGTCAGCGACGACGAGCGGCCCCTGGTGGCGCGCGACCCGTGCATGGAGGCGGTGATCAAGCTGGCCGACCAGGTGGCGGCGAGCGAGGCCTCCATCCTGATCACCGGCGAGAGCGGCGTCGGCAAGGAGGTGATGGCCCGCTACGTCCACCGCAAATCGCGGCGGGCGGAGAAGCCCTTCATCTCCGTCAACTGCGCCGCCATCCCCGAGAACCTCTTGGAAAGCGAGCTCTTCGGCCACGAGAAGGGCGCCTTCACCGGCGCGCTGCACCGCCGCATCGGCAAGTTCGAGGAGGCGGACGGCGGCACGCTCCTCCTCGACGAGATCAGCGAGATGGACGTGCGGCTGCAGGCCAAGCTGCTGCGCGCCATCCAGGAGCGGGTGATCGACCGGGTGGGCGGCTCAAAGCCGGTGCCCGTGAACATCCGCATCCTGGCCACCTCGAACCGCGACCTAGCCGACGCGGTGAAGTCGGGCGTGTTCCGCGAAGACCTGCTCTATCGCCTCAACGTGGTGAACCTGCGCCTGCCGGCGTTGCGCGAGCGGCCGATCGACGTGTTCGCCCTGGCCGACCACTTCGCCAAGAAGTACGCCGCGGCCAACGGCCTGCCCGTCAAGCCGATCTCGGCGGAGACGCGCGTGCGCCTGGCCCAGCACCGCTGGCCCGGCAACGTTCGCGAGCTGGAGAACGCCATCCACCGCGCCGTGCTGCTCTCCCCGGGCGCGGAGATCGAGCCGGACGCCGTGCGTCTGCCCGACGGCGCGCCCCTGGCGGTGGACGCGGGCGCCCAGGTGGCCGTGCGCGCCGCGCAGACGGCGAGCGCCGCGGTGGCGGCTTCGACCGCCGGCCTCGTCGGCCAGACCGTGGCGCAGGTGGAGCAGGCGCTGATCCTCGACACCCTCAGCCACACCTTCGGCAACCGCACCCACGCCGCGGTGATCCTGGGCATCTCGATCCGCACGCTCCGCAACAAGCTGAACGAATACGTCGCGGCGGGCGTGCCGGTGCCCCCGCCGACGGCGGGCGTGGCTGGCGCGGGGGCCTATGCGGCGTAGGGCGGCCTCACTCCGCGGCGAGCAGGCCCGGCACGCGCAGCAGATCGGGCACGCCGCGGGCACGCGCCACGTCCAGGTCGTAGCGGTTCTGCAGGCCGAGCCAGTACTTGGCGCTGCTGCCGAACGCCTTCTCGAGCCGAAGCGCCAGGTCGGCGGATACGGCGGCCTCCTCGCCCAGGAACGCCTGCACCGTCCCGATGGGGAGCTGCAACGCGTCGGCGACGGCCTGGGCGTCCATGCCCAGGTGCTCGAGCCAATCCTGCGTCAGGTGCTCGGCGGGGTGGAGAGGATCGTTCCAGGACTTCTTGGCCATGACGCGCGCTCGTCAGTGATAGTCGGTGAACTCGACGCTCTCGAGGCCCTGGGGCGTCCCTGTGAAGCGTACCCGAAACTGATCGTTCACGCGAACAGAGTGCTGGCCGCGCCGGTCGCCCCGCAGCGCCTCCAACCTCATGCCCGGCGGAGCACGCAGGTCCGCGAGGGACTCGGCGCTGTCCAGCGAGGCGAGCCGGCTTCGAAGCGCGCGCGCAAGGGTCGGGGGTGCGCCCCGCGGCTTGACGTCGGGCGAGTCCAGCAAAGCCTGCAGGCTTTTGGTCTTGAAGCTCTGGATCGGCATGGATCGGCTCGGGCCTCGGTTCCCCGACCTTACGCCGCGTCGGCGCACGGGGGACTTAGCCCCGCATGCCGTCAGGCGGGCGGCGACAACACGCGCCAGGGCGTCGCTCATGGCTGACGCCGCCGCACCCTCCGCGTCGCGCGCTCTGCCCGACCTGCGCGCGCTGCTCGCCTCCGCCCCGCGCGGCGAGGTGGGTCTGGCGGTCGGCGTCATCGGCGTCGTGCTGCTGCTGGTGCTGCCGGTGCCGGCGCTCTTGATCGACTTCCTGCTGGCGATCTCCATCACCGCCGCGGTGCTGATCCTGATGACGGCGCTGCTGATCAAGCGGCCACTGGACTTCACCGCCTTCCCCACGGTGCTCCTCGTGTGCACGCTCTACCGGCTGGGGCTGAACATCGCCTCCACGCGCCTGATCCTGAGCCACGGCCACGAGGGCGGCGACCCCGCCGGCCATGTGATCCAGGCGTTCGGCAAGCTGATGATGGGGGGCAACTTCGTCATCGGGGTGATCGTGTTCGCCATCCTGGTGGTGGTGAACTTCGTGGTCATCACCAAGGGCTCCACCCGCATCGCCGAGGTGGCCGCGCGCTTCACGCTGGACTCCATGCCCGGCAAGCAGATGGCCATCGACGCCGAGCTCAGCTCCGGCGCCATCGACGAGAAGGTCGCCCGCGTCCGCAGGAAGGAGCTGGAGCAGGAGTCGACCTTCTTCGGCGCCATGGACGGCGCCAGCAAGTTCGTGCGCGGCGACGCCATGGCCGGGCTGATCATCACCGGCATCAACCTCGTCGGCGGCATGCTGATCGGCGTGGTGCAGCACCACGTGAGCATGGCCACCGCGGCCGGCAGCTACACCGTGCTGACCATCGGCGAGGGCCTGGTCAGCCAGGTGCCGGCGCTGATCATCTCCATCGCCGCGGGCTTCCTCGTGTCCAAGGCGGGTGTGGAGGGCTCGGCGGACAAGGCGCTCGTCACCCAGCTCGCCGGCAACCCGGTGAGCCTCGGCATGGTGTCCGCCGCCGCCGGCGTGATCGGGATCGTGCCCGGCCTGCCGCTGGTCCCCTTCGCCGTCATCGCCCTGGGCGCCGGCGCGCTGGCCTGGCGCGTCGCCCGCCGGGCTCCGCCGCCGACGGAGGCCGAGGCCGCCGCCGCCGAGGCCGCCAAGGCCCCGCCGGAGGAGGAGCCGATCAGCGCCACCCTCGCCATAGACGAGGTGAAGATCGAGCTCGGCTACGGCCTCCTGCCGCTCATCAACGACGTCAGCGGCCGCAAGCTCACCGACCAGATCAAGGCGCTGCGCCGCACCCTGGCGACGGAGTTCGGCTTCGTGACGCCGCAGGTGCGCATCCTGGACAACATGCGCCTGCCCAACATGGGCTACCGCATCCTGGTCAAGGAGATGGAGGCGGGGACGGGCGAGGTGCGCGTCGGCTCGCTGATGGCCATGAACCCCACCGGCGGCCAGGTGGAGCTGCCCGGCGAGCACGGCCGCGAGCCCGCCTTCGGCCTGCCCGCCACCTGGATCGAGGAGGCGCTGCGCGAGGAGGCGAGCTTCCGGGGCTACACGGTGGTGGACCCCGCCACCGTGCTGACCACCCATCTGACGGAGATCCTCAAGGACAGCATGAGCGACCTCCTCGGCTACGCCGAGGTGCAGAAGCTCCTCAAGGACCTCCCCGCCGAGCAGAAGAAGCTGGCCGACGACCTGATCCCCTCCGTCACCCCCGCCACCACCGTCCACCGCGTGCTGCAGGGCCTCTTGAAGGAGCGCGTCTCCATCCGCGACCTGCCCACCATCCTGGAGGGCATCGGCGAGGCGGCCCCGCACTCGGCGGGCGTCACCGCGCTGGTGGAGCACGTGCGCTCGCGCCTGGGCCGCCAGCTGTGCTTCGCCAACCGGGCGGACGACGGCGCCCTGCCCATCATCACCCTGTCGCCCGACTGGGAGGGCGCCTTCGCGGACGCCCTGATCGGCCCCGGCGAGGACAAGACCCTGGCGCTGGCCCCCTCGCGCCTGCACGA
>CAXTCO010000203.1:0-4758 GCA_964242255.1 uncultured Caulobacteraceae bacterium
GGTCGGTCGACCTCGTGTTCGCCGACCCGCCCTACAACCTGCAGCTCGGCGGCGAGCTGCACCGGCCCGACAACAGCCGCGTCGACGCCGTGGACGACGACTGGGACCGCTTCGACAGCTTCGCCGACTACGACCGCTTCACCCGCGCCTGGCTGGGCGAGTGCCGCCGGGTGCTCAAGGACGACGGCGCGATCTGGACCATCGGCAGCTACCACAACGTGTTCCGCGTCGGCGCCGCGATGCAGGACCTCGGCTTCTGGCTGCTCAACGACGTTGTGTGGCGCAAGACCAACCCCATGCCCAACTTCAAGGGCACGCGCTTGGCCAACGCCCACGAGACGCTGATCTGGGCCACCAAGTCCAAGGACCAGAAGCGCCACACCTTCAACTACGACGCCCTCAAGGTGTTCAACGACGACACGCAGATGCGCAGCGACTGGACGCTGCCGATCTGCGCCGGGGAGGAGCGGCTCAAGGGCTCCGACGGCAAGAAAGCGCATCCCACGCAGAAGCCCGAGGCGCTGCTGCACCGCGTTCTGCTGGCCTCCACGCGGCCGGGGGACGTGGTGCTGGACCCCTTCTTCGGCACGGGCACGACCGGCGCGGCCGCCAAGCGCCTGGGCCGCCGCTTCGTCGGGATCGAGCGGGAGGCCGAGCATGCGCAGGCCGCCGCCGCCCGCATCGCCGCCGTGGTCCCCTGCGCGCCGGAGGACTTGGCCGTCACCGGCTCGAAGAAGGCCGAGCCCCGCGTGCCCTTCGGCCAGGTGGTGGAGGCCGGCCTGCTGCGCCCCGGCGACCGCCTGTGGTGCCCCAAGGGCCGCAGGAGCGCCCGGGTGCGCGCCGACGGCAGCCTGGACGCGGAGGGCCGCACCGGCTCCATCCACAAGCTCGGCGCCCTCCTGGGCGAGGCCCCCGCCTGCAACGGCTGGACCTTCTGGCACCTGAAGACCGACCGCGGCCTGGCCCCCATCGACACCCTGCGCGCCCAGGTCCGCGCCGGGCTGGCGTAGGCGCGATCCCTCACCGCCGCGCGCGCCGGCCCCGCGCGCCGCCTCCCGTCGAGGAGCGAAGAAGGGTGGTGGCGGCGCGGCGGGGGACGCCCATCTCCCGTCGGATGACGTCCGCCGCCCGCCCCGCCCGCGCCCGACGCGTCCAGCGCGCCGGGGCCGTGGGGTTCGCCCTGGCGGTGCACGCGCTGCTGCTCCTGGCGGTGCTGCTGGCCTGGCGGTCCGCGCCGCCGCCGGACGCGCCGGCGCCCGCCTTCGACATGGCGCCGCCCACGCCCTTCCCGCGCGTGCCGCCCGCTCCGGTGGGCGCCCACCGGGCGGGGGGATCGCCCGCCTCCGCGCCGAAGAAGGCCGCGCCGTCCACGCCCGTCGCCAAGCCGCAGGTCGTCCCGCCGCAGCCGGTCAAGCCGCCGCCGCCCGTCGATGCGGCCGTGCCGCCCACGCCCGCGCCGACGATCACCGCGCCCGTCGGCCCCGCCCTCGCCTCCCCCGTCACCGGCGCGGGCGCGGGCGCGGCCACGGGCGAGGGGACGGGCACGGGGTCCGGCCCCGGCGGCCCGGGCGGACCGGCCCTGCTCGACCCCGACTGGGTGAGCTGGTTCGGGCCGGAGGAGGTGGAGCGCGCCTACCCGCTGGCCGCCTTCAAGGCGGGGACGCCCGGCCGCGCGGTGCTCTCGTGCCTGGGCCTGAAGGACGGGCGCGTGAAGGACTGCCGCGTGGTGGGCGAGACGCCGCAGGGCCAGGGCTTCGGCCGCGCCGCCCTCGGCTTGGCGCGCTTCTGCCGGTTCCGCCCGCTCACCGCCGACGGCCGGCCCGTGGAGGCCCGCCTGCGCATCCCCATCGACTTCTCCGTCGGCGATTAGGGACCGGCGCTCGGGACGACCGGCCGGAGCGCGTGGGCGGCTTGCGGGTCGCAGCTGGCGACGGGCCGGCGCCGCCCTGGCTGACGCGGCGGGGCAGACCTCCCGATGCACGGGTGCTACAGGCCCCGCCGATGACACCGTACCAGAAGCTCGAGCGTCTGTTCACCCGGGTGCGCGCCCTGCGCGAGGTCGTGCGCCATCTCGAGTGGGACGCCCGGACCCTCATGCCGCCCGGCGCGGCGGCGGGACGCGCCGAGCAGCTCGCCGTCGTCAGCCACCTGTCCCACGAGCTCCTGGTCGCGCCGGCCACCGCCGACCTGCTCGCCGCGGCGGAGGAGGAGACGCTCGACTCCTGGCGCGCCGCAAACCTGAGGGAGATGCGCCGCGCGCACGCCCACGCCGCCGCCGTGCCGGGCGACCTCGTGGAGGCCCTGTCCAGAGCCACCTCCGCCGCGGAGCACGCCTGGGGCGCGGCCCGGCGGTGCAGCGACTTCGCGCAGCTGCGGCCCCACTTGGCCGAGTTGGTGCGCCTGACCCGCGCGACGGGCGAGGCCAAGGGGGCGGCGCTCGGCCTCACGCCATACGACGCCCTGCTCGACCAGTTCGAGGCCGGCCTCACCCAAGCGCGCGTCGACCGGATCTTCCACCCGCTCCGAAACGCGCTGCCGGACGTGATCGACGCCGCGCGCGAGCGGCAGGCGTCGCAGGGACCCGTCCCGTCCGTCGGCGGCCCGGTCCCGATCGAGGCGCAACGCGCCGTCGCCGAGCGCCTGATGCGCACCTTGGGCTACGACTTCCGGCAAGGCCGGCTCGACACCAGCCTGCACCCGTTCTGCTCCTGCGTGGGCGGCGACGTGCGCATCACCACGCGCTACGCAGACGACGACTTCACCTACTCGCTCATGCCCGTGCTGCACGAGACCGGCCACGCCCTGTACGAGCAGGGCCGGCCCGCGGCCTGGCTCTGGCAGCCGGTGGGCGACACGTGGAACCTGACGCTGCACGAAAGCCAGTCGCTGCTGATGGAGATGCAGGCCGGCCGCAGCCCTGAGTTCCTGCAGCACCTCGCGCCCGTGCTCCGCGACGCCTACGGCCCCGCGGCGGCGGCGCTCACGCCGGAGTCGCTGCTGCGCCTGTTCACGCACGTGGAGCCCGGCTTGATCCGCGTCGGCGCCGACGAGTGCACCTATCCGATGCACATCCTGCTGCGCTACGACCTGGAGCGCGCCATGGTGAACGGCGACCTCGCGGTGGCGGACCTGCCGGGCGCCTTCGACGCGGGGATGAAGGCGCTGCTGCGCCTAGACGTTCCCGACGACGCCCGCGGCTGCCTTCAGGACATCCACTGGCCGATGGGCTTTTTCGGCTACTTCCCCACCTACACCCTGGGCGCGGTCGCGGCGGCGCAACTGTTCGAAGCCGCCACCGCCGCCGAACCCGCCGTCCGGCCGGGCCTCGCACAAGGCGACTTCACGCCGCTGCTCGGCTGGCTGCGGACCCACGTGCACGCCAAGGGCGCCCTGCTGCGCACCGACGACCTCATGGCGGAGGTGACGGGCAGGCCGCTGGAGATCGACAGCTACATGGCGCACCTGCGCCGCCGCTACCTAGGCGAGGGCGAGGCGGCCTGACGGCTGGGCAGGGACCAGGCGCGCGACCGCGTCTGCGGCGGCCCGCTAGACCAGCCGGCCGAGCGCGGCCGCCAGGGCCTTGCGGAACACGGTGGGCAGGATGCGCGCGGCCACGGCGAGGGGGGTCCGCTCCGCGCCGGGCACGTCGGCCTCCGCCCGGAACACCGACAGGGTGAGCGGGAAGTGGGTGAAGACGTGCTCGATCTCACCCGCTGCACGCCACTCCGCGGACGCGGGCGCCCCGTCTCCCGGCGCCGGCGGGGCCGCGGTCCAGGCGCCCGTCGGCAGGCCGGGCATGCCGCCCAGGAGGCCGCGCTCGGGGCGGCGCACCAGGGCCACGTCGCCGCCGCGCGTCGCCACGTAGACCGCGCCGTAGCGGCGGGCGCGCGCCGCCTTGGCCGCCTTGCGCGGGAGTCGCTCGGGCGCGCCGGAGGCCCGGCCGGCGCAGTCCCGCGCCACCGGGCAGCGGCCGCACAGGGGCGAGCGCGGCCGGCACACGGTGGCGCCCAGGTCCATGGTCGCCTGCGCCCAGTCGCCCGGGCGGCCCTCGTCCGCGAGCCGTCCCGCCAGCCGCCGCAGCTCGGGGCGGGCGGCCGGGAGCGGCGCCTCCACCGCCCACAGGCGCGAGACGACGCGCTCCACGTTGCCGTCCACCACCACGGCCGGGCGGTCGAAGGCGATCGCCGCCACCGCCGCAGCCGTGTAGGGGCCGAAGCCCGGCAAGGCGCGCAGCCCCGCCTCCGTGTCCGGGAAGGCGCCGCCGTGCTCCCCGGCCACGGCCCGCGCCGCCTTCAGCAGGTTGCGCGCGCGGGCGTAGTAGCCGAGGCCCGCCCACTCCCCCATGACCTCCGCGTCCGGCGCGGACGCCAGCGCCTCCACCGCCGGCCAACGCTTGGTGAAGCGGTGGAAGTAGGGCGTGGCGTGGGGCACGGTGGTCTGCTGCAGCATCACCTCCGACAGCCACACGCGGTAGGGGTCCGGCCGCACGCCCGCCGCCCGCGCCGCCGGCCCGACGCGCCAAGGCAGGGTGCGCGCCTCCGCGTCGTACCAGGCCAGCAGGCGGGCGCGCACCCGCGCGGGGTCGGGACCGGCGTCGGCGGCGGGGGGATCGAGGGCGCTCTGGGTCGCGGAGGGCGGGACGGCTTCGCTCACGCCGTGTCATATAGCGGCGTGCCCCGCCGCCCGCCCGACCCGGCCGAGACCGCGCGCATCCTTGCGGAGAAGCGCACCCGCCCGGCCCGCCGGCCGCCGCCCCCC
>CAXTCO010000204.1:0-4753 GCA_964242255.1 uncultured Caulobacteraceae bacterium
CCGCACGGCAGCGGCCCGCGGATCACGACCGGCGGGAGCGGCGCGGGCGGCGGCGGCGGCGGCGCCTTGCAGGCGCTGTGGCGCCACTCGTAGCGGGCGGGCGACACCAGGCGGCGGCCCTCCACCGTGCGGTAGACGGCGGGCACGGTGTAGGCCTCGTCGCGCGCCGGGCGCACCAGCACCTGCTCGGGCTGCACGCCGTACTCGGCCGGGATCTCGTGCACCGCGTCGTAGGCCGGGCGGTCGATCACCTGGCGCGCCACCTGGCGGGTCTCCGCCGGCACGGGGACCTGGACCGCGCGCTCGGGCTCGCGCAGCACCTGCTCCACCACGGTGCGGTAGACGGCCGGCTCGAACACCAGGCACAGGATCTCGCCGGTGGGGGTCACCTGCGTCCGGCCGTTCCAGCCGGGCTGGCCGTAGCCGTAGCCGGGCTGCGCGTAGCCGCCGGCGCAGCCCTGGGGCGCGCAGTTCCCGTAAACGGGCGGGGCGTAGGCGGGCTTCCACACGGAGCGCGCCTCGCGCACCAGCACCTGGCGGGGCGCGGCCTCGTAGACGGCGGGAATGATCTCGGTGCGGAAGGTGGCGGGCCGCACCACCTCCGTCACGATCTCGGCGCGGTAGGTCGGCGGCACGGTGTAGTGCTCCTCGCGCGCCGGGCGGACCACGACCTGGCGGTCGCGCCACGCGTACTCCGCGGGGATCAGCCGGTGCTCGACGTGCTCGGGGGCGACGAGCTGGCGCTCCGGCGTGGTCTGCCACACCTCCTCCACGTGCACCTTCTCATAGCAGTCGCCCGGCCGCGCGTCGGCGGGGCCGGCGCCCATGACCATCGGCGCGCCGGCGCGCGCGGCGCCCACGCCGGCCAGGAGGAGCGCGGCCGCGCCGGCCGCCAGTCCCGTCGTCCTCGTCATCTCCGAACGCCTTCCCAGCCCGGCGACCAGGGTGGCCGCATGTCTCCGCAGCGTCCGTAACGCGCGGGGGGCCTTGCGCAAATGCGCTTCACCGCACGCCCGAACCGTGAGAGCCGCGCTCGCCCCACGCGCGAGGATTCACCCTGACGCTCCCGCGGGGCGGGACGTGGTAGGATGCGGCCCGTGACATCCGCCGCCCCCGCCTCGCCCGCGCCGCTGGACCTTGTGGTGATCGGCGGCGGCGTCAACGGCGCCGGGATCGCCCGCGACGCCGCCGGGCGCGGCTGGCGCACGCTGCTGCTGGAGGCGGGCGACCTGGCGGGGGCGACCTCCTCGCGCTCGTCCAAGCTGATCCACGGCGGCCTGCGATACCTGGAGCAGTACGAGTTCCGGCTGGTGCGCGAGAGCCTGCGCGAGCGCGAGGTGCTGCTGGCGGCGGCGCCGCACCTGGTGACGCCGCTGCGTTTCGTGCTGCCGCACCACGACGGGCTGCGGCCGGCCTGGATGCTGCGGGCGGGGCTGTTCCTCTACGACCACATCGGCGGGCGCCGCTCGCTCCCGGGCACGCGCACGGTGGACCTGCGCCGCGACCCGGCGGGCGCGCCCCTGAAGGACGCCTTCCGGCGCGGCTTCGAGTATTCCGACTGCTGGGTGGACGACGCGCGGCTGGTGGCGCTCCTGGCCGTGGACGCCCGCGAGCGCGGCGCCCGCGTGCTCACCCGCACCCGCTGCACGGGCGCGCGCCGCGAGGGGGCCCCGGACGGGCGGGGCTTGTGGCGCGTGGCGTTCGAGGGCGAGGGCGGCGCGCGAGAGGAGGTGGCGGCGCGCGCCGTGGTCAACGCCGCGGGCCCGTGGGTGGACGGGGTGCTGCGCTCCACCGGCTCCAACGCGCCGGGCGGCCACCGCGTGCGGCTGGTCAAGGGCAGCCACGTCGTGGCGCCCCGGCTCTACGAGGGGCCGCAGTGCTACACCCTGCAGGGGAGCGACGGGCGGGTGGTGTTCACCCTCCCCTACCAGGACGCCTTCACCCTCGTGGGCACCACCGACGTCCCCTACGAGGGCGACCCCGCCGCCGTGGCCATCGCGCCGGACGAGACGGCGTACCTCTGCGGCCTCCTGGGCGACTACTTCACTCGGCGCGTCGCGCCTGAAGACGTGGTGTGGAGCTATTCGGGCGTGCGCCCGCTGGCGGACAGCGGGCAGGCGGACGCGTCGGCGGTGACGCGCGACTACGTGTTCGACCTGGACGCGCCTGAGGGCGCCGCGCCCCTGCTGTCGATCTTCGGCGGCAAGCTCACCACCTTCCGCCGCCTGGCGGAGCACGCCCTGCGCGACCTCGGCCGCGCCCTCGGCGACCCGCGCCCGGCCTGGACGGAGCGCGCGAAGCTGCCGGGCGGCGACCTGCCGGGGGGCGACCTCGCCCGCTTCAAGCGCGAGCTGGCGCGCGCGCGGCCGTGGCTGCCCGCCGGACAGGTGCGCCGCCTGGCGACGGCCTATGGCTCGCGCACGGAACGGATGCTTGACGGGGCGGCCTCCTGGGACGGCATGGGACGCGACTTCGGCGCGGGCCTCACCGAACGCGAGGCGGAGTGGATGCGCCGGGAGGAGTGGGCGAACCGGGCGGAGGACGTGCTGTGGCGCCGCTCCAAGCTGGGCCTGCACATGACGCCCGCCCAGCGCGACGCCTTCACCGCCTGGTTCGAGGGCTGACGCGGCCGCCGCCCGGGCCTATGACGCCGGGCATGGCGGCGACCCCTCCCCACCTCCTGGTGCACGACAAGGCCGACAACGTCGGCGTGGTGGTCGTCGAAGGGGTCGCCGCCGGCCAGGAGCTCCTGGGCGTGCACCTGGAGGACGACAGCGACTTCCGCGTCGTCGCGCAACACGACACGCCCATCGGCCACAAGGTCGCCCTGGCCGACCTGCAGGACGGGCAGGACGTGACCAAGTACGGCGAGACCGTCGGCCGCATGGTCGCCCCCGCCGCCCGCGGCGACCACGTGCACACGCACAACATGAAGACCAAGCGCTGGTGAGGCCCGCATGACCGCCCTCGATCCCAGGGACGCCGAGCGCTTCGCCGCCGCCGCCGCGCGCCATGCGGGCAAGACCGTCATGGCGTGGCGCCGCGCCGACGGCCGCGTCGGCGTGCGCAACCACGTGGTGATCCTGCCGCTCGACGACATCTCCAACGCCGCCTGCGAGGCGGTGGCCGCGCACATCAAGGGCACGGTCGCGCTGCCCCACGCCTACGGCCGGCTGCAGTTCGGCGAGGACCTGGAGCTGACCTTCCGCACGCTGATCGGCACGGGCGCCAACCCCAATGTCGCCGCCTGCGTGGTGATCGGCATCGAGCCGCAGTGGACGCAGCGCGTCGTCGACGGGATCGCCAAGACGGGCAAGCCCGTGTGCGGCTTCTCCATCGAGGGGAACGGCGACATCGCCACGGTCGCGGCCGCCTCCTACAAGGCCAAGGAGTACGTCCACTGGGCCGGCGAGCAGCTGCGCGAGCCCGTCCCGCTCACCGAGCTGTGGATCGCCACCAAGTGCGGCGAGAGCGACACCACCACGGGCCTCGCCTCCTGCCCCACCGTGGGCGACATGTACGACAAGCTGATCCCCGCCGGCCTGACCGGCTGCTTCGGCGAAACCAGCGAGATCACGGGGGCTGAGCACCTGGCCGCCGCCCGCGCCGCCAGCCCGGAGGTCGCCGACAAGTTCATGCGCACCTGGAGCGCCTACCAGCGCGACGTGATCGAGGCGCACAAGACGAACGACCTCAGCGACAGCCAACCCACCAAGGGCAACATCGCCGGCGGCCTGACCACCATCGAGGAGAAGGCGCTCGGCAACCTGGAGAAGATCGGCAGGTCGGTCCGCTACATCGACGTGCTGGAGCCGGCCGAGACGCCCGCCAAGGGTCCGGGCCTCTACTTCATGGACACCTCCTCGGCGGCGGCGGAGTGCTGCACCCTGCAGGCGGCGGCCGGCTACGTGCTTCACATCTTCCCGACAGGCCAGGGCAACGTGATCGGCAACCCGATCATGCCGGTGATCAAGGTCAGCGGGAACCCGAAGACGATCCGCACCATGGGCGAGCACGTCGACGTCGACGTCTCGGGCGTGCTCCGCCGCGAGCAGACCATCGACGGGGCCGGCGAGAGCCTGATCGACATGATCGTGCGCACCGCCAACGGCCGCCCCACGGCCGCGGAGGCGCTGGGCCACCGCGAGTTCGTGCTGACGAAGCTCTACCGCTCGGCGTGAACGGTCGCCGGAAGCAGACGTTCGGGAAGCCGGTCAAGGTATTGCAGCCCTAGACGGACGTCATCTGGCGATGACCTCGCAAACGATATTCAACTTCGAAGCTGCCGAACGGCAGTTCACCGCTGGCGACGGCACGCGCGTGCTAGCCGTCATCCAAAGCAGCGGCCTCTCAGGTTCGTAGAATGGGAGGAGCGTTGGGCGCCTGCATCCCCGGGCCTCGATGCCTATAGCCATTGGGCAGAATTCCATCGTTCTGGTCTTTATACCTCTCCGTGCGAGGCACTCGCGGCCGCACGAGCGGAGGCCCAGGGTTGGTGGAGGCGGCGGCGGAGTAGGACGCTGGGGTCCGCAACGGGTCGGAAGCCGAAGTCGGCCCTCTTCCAACAAGCGGAAGCGCCACCGTGCTCGGGCGCGTCAAGGCGACCTGCTGCGCAGGCTCCGCTTCGCTGCGGCCTTGACCCGCCCTGCGCGCGACGGCCGACGCGGAGGCGTCGGGACGCGGGGCGTCCCGCAGTAAGTGTTCAACGGCCTGCGGCGCGTCGAACACAGGGCTATGACGAACAAGAGCTGCT
>CAXTCO010000205.1:0-4738 GCA_964242255.1 uncultured Caulobacteraceae bacterium
ACTGCTCGGGCGTCATCTTGTGCAGCATGGCGTCGCGGGTGATGCCGGCGTTGTTGACCAACACCTCTATGGGGCCGAGCTTGCCCTCGACCTCCTGGACCGCGCGGGTGGCGTCGGTGAACTCGCCGACGTTGCCCTTGACGATCTCGACGCCGAACTCCTTGGCGCAGGCCTGCGCGGCCTCGTCGTTGCCGCTGTAGCCGGCGGCGACCTTGAAGCCGTCGGCGACGAGCCGCTCCACGACCGCGCGGCCGATGCCCCGCGTGCCCCCGGTCACCAGCGCCACCCTGCCCGACATCCCGCTCTCCCGTGCGTCCCGCCCGCCTGCGCTACCTTCGTGTGCGCTGCAGCGGCAAGGGCGGGGCGCGGCGCGCGTCAGTCGCGCTCGACGCACATGGCCACGCCCATGCCCCCTCCGACGCACAGGGTGGCGAGGCCCTTCTTGGCGTCGCGCTTCGCCATCTCGTGGAGCAGCGTGGTGAGGATGCGTGCGCCGGAGGCGCCGATGGGGTGGCCGATGGCGATCGCCCCGCCGTTCACGTTCACCTTGGCCGGGTCGAGCCCCAGCTCCTTCAGCACGCACAGGCTCTGGGCGGCGAAGGCTTCGTTGGACTCCACGAGGTCGAGGTCGCCGACGGTCCAGCCCGCCTTCTCCAGCGCCTTCCTGCTGGCGGGGATGGGGCCGGTGCCCATGATCTGCGGCGGCACGCCCGCGTTGGACCAGCCGGCGATGCGCGCCAGCGGCTTGATCCCGCGCGCCTCCGCCTCGCCGGCCGTCATCAGCACCAGGGCCGCCGCGCCGTCGTTCAGGCCGCTGGCGTTGGCGGCCGTGACGGAGCCCGCCTTGTCGAAGGCGGGCTTCAGTCCCGCCATGGCCTCGTAGGTGGCGCCCGCGCGGATGTGCTCGTCGGTGTCGACCACCGTGTCGCCCTTGCGGCCCTTCACGGTGACCGGTGCGATCTCGTCCTTGAAGCGGCCGGACTTGCTGGCCTCCTCCGCCCGGTTCTGCGATTCCACGGCGAAGCGGTCCTGGTCCTGGCGGGTGATCCGCCACTGCTCGGCGATGTTCTCGGCGGTCTGGCCCATGTGGTAGCCGTGGAAGGCGTCCCACAGGCCGTCCTTGATCATGGTGTCGACGAAGGCGAGGTCGCCCATCTTCTTGCCGTCGCGCAGGTGGGCGGCGTGGGGCGCTCTGGACATGCTCTCCTGCCCGCCGGCGACCACGATCTTCGCGTCGCCGCCCTTGATCTGCTGGTAGGCGAGGGCCACCGCCCGCAGGCCGGAGCCGCACAGCTGGTTCAGGCTCCAGGCGGGCGCCGAATCGGGAACGCCCGCCTTGATGGAGGCTTGGCGCGCAGGGCCCTGGCCCTCGCCGGCCTGCAGCACCTGGCCCATGACCACCTCGTCGACCTCCTCAGCCCTGACGCCGGCGCGCTCCAGGGCGGCGGAGATGGCCACGGCGCCCAGCTCGTGCGCCGGCACGGAGGCGAGGGCGCCGTTGAAGCCGCCCACGGGCGTGCGGGCGGCGGAGACGATCACGACGTCGTCGGGCGAGCGGGGGGCTGGGGCGGGCATGGCGGGATCCCTGTCGGAACGGCGTCGTCGGCGGGGGAGCCGGGCGCCCTCTCGCCTAGGTTAGTCCCGCCGCCGCACATCGTTAAGAGGCGCTGGCGCTTTCGCAGGTGCGAGCTAGAGTGCGGATGCGAACGGGCGCGCTTCCTCCCGGCGAGAGTTCTCCATGCCCGAAGACATGGCCCGCCCGCACGGCGCCGAGGCGGCCGGACCGTTGGTGATCAAGAAGTACGCCAACCGGCGGCTCTACAACACCGGGTCGTCCGCCTACGTGACGCTCGACCACTTGGCCGAGATGGTCCGCGCGGGCCGTGACTTCGTCGTCTACGACGCGCGCACCAACGACGACATCACCCGCCAGGTCTTGGCGCAGATCATCTTCGAGGAGGAGCAGCGCGGCGAGACGCTGTTGCCGATCCAGTTCCTGCGCCAGCTGATCCGCATGTACGGCGACCAGATGCAGGGCCTGGTGCCCTCCTACCTGGAGATGAGCCTGGACGCTTTTGCGAAGGGCCAGGAGGACTTCCGCGCCCAGGCCGCCAAGACCATGACCGCCGCAGCGGGCGCCAACCCGGCCCTGAAACTTTTCGAGGACCAAGTGAAGGCCAACATGGCCATGTTCGGCGACGCCATGCGCCTGTGGGCCCCCACCGTCGCCGCCGCGACGCCCTCCAAGCCCGTCGAGCCGGCGCCCGCGTCGGAGTCCGCCAGGCCCGACGAGCTCTCCGACCTCAAGCAGCAGATGGCGCTCATGCAGGCTCAGCTGGCGCGCCTGGCGACGAAGGGCTGAGCCCGCGCCGGTCGTGGGATCGGCGGCCGCCCGGTGGCGCAAAGGTTGCTGCGGCGTTCACCAACCGCCGCTCCGGACGTCCGACATGTCCCGTTCCGAACCGCTCCGCCTCTCCGCCCCGACCGCAGCCTCGCAGACGGCGACCCGGCCTGCGGCGTCCGGCCCCGCCGACGCGCAGCTGCTGGGGCAGGCCGGCGCGCGCCGCGGCCTGCGCGAGGGCGAGGCCGCCCTGCGCCGCGCCCGCACCGCCTATCTCTCCGCCGAATGGTCCGGCGCGGACGACCGGCGGCCGGAGGCGGGGCTGCTGGTCCGCGGACGGCTGTGAGGCTCGCCCTGCGGGTGCTCGACCTCGCCCTCGCCGTGGCGGTGTTCACCGTCCTCGGCTGACCGTCCGCGGCGGCGGCGCACGAAAAAAAGGCCGCGCCGGTGAAGGCGCGGCCGTAAGTCGAGGGAGGAAACGCCCAGGAAGGGCCGCCGCGCCGGAGCGCGACGACACCCTTCTATGCTGCGGTGCGGCAAAAGGCAAGTGGGAGCGCTATCAGAAGCCGTAGAGCGCGCGATAGTTCTCATCCCGCGCGGCGATGGCGCGGGCGGCGTCGACCAGCACGCGGGCCTGCTTCCAGGTGGCGTCGTCCTGCATCTTGCCGTCGAGCATGGCCACGCCCGCCCCGTCCGGCACGGCGTCCAGGATGCGGCGGGCGAAGGCGACCTCGCCCGGCTCGGGGCTGAACACGCGCTTGGCGACGGGAACCTGGCCGGGGTGCAGCGTCCAGGCGCCCGCGCAGCCGAGCAGGAAGGCGTTGCGGAACTGCTGCTCGCAGGCGTCCAGGTCCGCGATGTCGCCGAAGGGGCCGTAGAAGGCCTTGATCCCGTGCGCCGCGCAGGCGTCCACCATGCGCGCCAGGGTGTAGTGCCACAGGTCCTGCTGCACCGACGGGCGCGCCTCGCCCTCGGCCCCCGGGTCGGACAGGACACGGTAGCCGGGATGGCCGCCGCCGACGCGCGTGGTCTTCATGGCGCGGCTGGCGGCGAGGTCGGCGGGGCCCAGGCTGATCCCCTGCATGCGGGGGCTGGCGCCGGCGATCGCCTCCACGTTGTTCACGCCCTCGGCGGTCTCCAGGATGGCGTGCAGGCCGATCGGGCGCGTGAGGCCGTGCTTGGCCTCCAGCCCGGCCAGCAGCTGGTCCAGGTAGTGGATGTCCCAAGGCCCCTCGACCTTGGGCGCCATCATCACGTCCAGCTTGTGGCCGGCGCGGGCGACGATCTGCGTCACGTCGTCCAGGTGCCAGGGGCTGTTCAGGGCGTTGATGCGCGTCCACAGGCCGACGCCCGCGGCCGCGTAGTCGTGCTCGCCGGCCATGGCGATGAAGCCCTCGCGCGCGGCCTCCTTGGCGTCGGCGGGGATGGCGTCCTCCAGGTTGCCGAGCACCACGTCCACCTGCCTGAGCGTGTCGCCGAGCTTGGCGCGCACCTTCTCCAGGTGCGGCGGCACGAAGTGGATGCACCGCTCCACCCGCGCCGGCGGCTCACGCCAGGGCTGCGGCGCGCCGAGCGCCAGGGGCTTGAAGAAGGCGCGCGGGGTCTTGGCCATGGAGGACGACTAGCCCGCGCGGCCCTCGCGTCGTCAACCGGTTCACCGTTCAAGCGCGCTCGACTCACCGATCAGGCTCTCCGCGGGATGCCCCACTGCCGGTGCAGCGCGCGGATGTCGCCCAGGCTGAGCTCGCGCTTGCGCCCCATGATCACCAAGCCGAGGAGTTCGAAGGCGTCGGCCTCCGCCGATCCCGGCGCAGGTTGGCGATCAAAGAACGCCTCGTAGGCGGCCAGGGCGGCCTCGCGCTCGGCTTGCGTGTGGATAGGGAGGACGGGCGGCGTCACGGACTCCGGCGCTATACGGTCGTCACATCGACGCCCTCATGCTCCGCATGCGTGCCCACGAACTGGATGAGCACCTGCCTGTAGACGTGAGAGCCGCGGACGACGGGACGGTACTTGTCGCCGCCGACGTTGAAGACGACTCGGTTGTCGCCCACGAGATCGGCGGATCCGTAGGCGGCCTTGGTGTCGTGCGGCGACGTTCAGTGCGCTGCGCGAGCGGCGTTGAACCACGCCGTCAGCGGCGCTTCGGCGTCCGGATGCAGGCGCCGGAAGGCGATCAGCGTTCGGCGGGACACCACATTCACGACCGCTTGAGCGTAAGCTGTCCCAGGCGGCGAACAAGCCGGCCTCATCCGCGCCGCGCCAGCGGGTGGGCGCGCTCCACCGTGTCGCGCAGGCGCTCGGCGGTGACGTGGGTGTAGATCTGGGTGGTGGCGATGTCGGCGTGGCCGAGGAAGGTCTGCACCACGCGCAGGTCGGCCCCGCCCTCCAGCAGGT
>CAXTCO010000206.1:0-4730 GCA_964242255.1 uncultured Caulobacteraceae bacterium
GAAGCGGCGCGCCCGCGAGCTTCAGGTTCAGCCGGCCGTCGTCGCGCGCGCCCAAGCGGGACAGGGCGGCGGCCGTGGCGTCGTCCTGCGCGAGCACGAGGTCGTAACCGCCGAACAGCTCGCGCGCCGCCGCCGGCGCGCGCCGCCAGCCGCGCAAGGCGCCGTCCGACAGGCGCGCGGAGACCAGCGCCGTCGCCGCGCCCGCGCGGCGCGCCAGGGGGAGCAGGGTCGGCCAGACCTCGCTCTCCACGGACACGGCCGCGTCGGGCCGCCAGCGGGCCAGGAAACGCCGCACCGCGGGCGCGGCGTCCACCGGCGCGTAGCGGTGGAGCACGCCGGACGGCAGGCGCCGGGCCAGCAGCTCGGCGGACGTGACCGTGCCCGTGGTGACGAGCAGGGTCGTGTCCGGCGCGAGCCCGCGCAGGGCCTCGACCAGCGGCAGCAGCGACAGGCCCTCGCCCACGCTCGCGCCGTGCAGGTGGATCAGCCGGCCCGGCGGCCGCTCGGAGGCGTCCCGCCCCAGGCGCTCGCCGAGGCGCGCCCCATCTTCCTTGCCGGCCCGCGCTCGACGTCGCAGCACGAGGGGCAGGACGGGCCAGGCGGCGCTCCCCAGTGCGCGCCAGGCGAGGAGCGCGGGCGTCACACCGCGGCCTCCGCCCGGTCGGTGACGGCCTGCAGGCGCGCCCGCCAGTCCTCCCGCAGGCGCTCGGGATCGGCGTCGCGGCCGGCGAGGAAGGGGCCGTCCCACACGATCAGGCCGCGGCCGAACGGCAGGGGGACGGCGTGGCGGTCCCAACTCCCCAGCCTTAGGCAGGGGCGGCAGGCGAGGCCCACCAGCAGCACGGGCGCTGCGGAGGCGCGCGCCAGCAGCGGCGGCCCGTCCGTCATGCTCCCGGGCGGCCCGCGGGGGCCGTCGGGCGTGATGGCGACGCCGCCGCCGCCCCGGATCCAGCGCAGGGTCTCGCGGAAGGCGGCGGCGCCGCCCTTGGCCTTGGCGCGTCCCCGGGCCGGGTCGGCGGCCTTGGCGGCCGAGCCGCGGATGGCGGGGAAGCCCAGCCGCGCCACGGCCGCCGCCACGAAGCCGCCGTCGGCCGAAAGCGAGATCAGCGCCCGCGGCTCCTGCGCCCGGTCGAGCGGCCAGCAGGCGGGCGAGAGCGCGATGCGGCCGTGCTGGAAGCAGACGATCACGCCGCCCCCCGCGTCCCACACGCCCTCCGCCCGCTCCCGCCCCTCCGAGCGCCAGCGGAGGGTGGAGAGGGAGAAGCGGAGGTAGCCGGCCAGCACGCGCGACAGCACCGCCTGCACGGCCGGGTGGCGCAGCGGCCTCACGGACGGGTGCGCGGCGGGGTCACGCGGCCACATCCAGGTTCTGGGCGCGGGCGAGGCGGGCGTAGAGGCCGCCGCGGGCCACCAGGGAGGCGTGCGTCCCCTCCTCCACCACGCGGCCGGCGTCGACCACGTAGATGCGGTCGGCGCCTCGCACGGTGGAGAGGCGGTGGGCGATCATCAGGGTCGTGCGCCCGGCCGTGAGCCGCTCCAGCGCCGCCTGCACCAGGGCTTCGCTCTCCGTGTCCAGGGCGCTGGTGGCCTCGTCGAGCAGCAGCACGGGGGCGTCCTTCAGGAAGGCGCGGGCGATGGCGATGCGCTGGCGCTGGCCGCCGGAGAGGCGTGCGCCGGCCTCGCCGACGGGGGTGTCGTAGCCCTGCGGCAGGGCGGTGATGAAGTCGTGGGCGGCGGCCTGGCGGGCGGCGGCCTCCACCTCGGCGTCCGTGGCGTCGGGCCGGGCGCCGGCGATGTTGGCGCGCACCGTCTCGTCGAACAGGAACGGCTCCTGCGTGACCAGGGCCACCCGGCGGCGCAGGGACTGCAGGGTGACGTCGCGCACGTCCTGCCCGTCCACGGTCACCGCGCCGGCGGTGACGTCGTAGAAGCGGGGGATCAGGTTGAGCAGCGTCGACTTGCCGCCGCCGGAGGGGCCCACCAGGGCCACCGTCTCGCCGGGCCGCACCTCCAGCGTCACGTCCTGCAGGGCCGCCGTCCCCGGGGCGTAGCCGAAGCCGACCCGCTCAAAGCGCACGCGCGCCGGGCCGGCCGCGAGGGGATGGGCGCCCGGCCGGTCGGCCACCTCGGGCGCGACGTCGAGCGCGGCGAACAGGCGGCCGGCGGCGGTCAGCCCCTCGGCGATGACGGACTGCAGGTTGGCCACTTGGCGCAGGTTCTGCGACAGCGTCAGCAGGGCTCCGAAGAAGGCCACCAGCTGGTTCAGCCCGATCTGGTGGTGCACCGAGCGCCAGCCGCCGTAGGCGAACACCGCCGCCAGCACGACCGTCATCAGCGCCTCGGTGGCGGGCGCGGCGGCGGCGCGGGCGTTGGCGCCCTTGACGATGTGGCGCTGGCGCCGCGCCACCACCTCGGCCACCCGCTGCTCCTCCAGCGCCTCGCGGCCGTCGATCTTGACGAGCTTGATGCCGTCGAGGCTCTCCATCACGGCGGTCGAGAGGGCGCTGGTCTCGCTCATCGCGCCGCGCGCCGCCTTGCGCGTGCGCCGGCCGAAGCGCCGCATCAGGCCCGAGGCGAACGGCGCCGCCGCCAGCACGATCAGCGACAGCACCCAGTCCTGCGTCACCATCACCACGAGCGCGCCGGCCACGGTGACCGCCGCCTGCACGTAGTTGATCACGCCGGTGGTCGCCCCCTCGCGGATCAGCCCCGCGTCGTAGAGCACCGACGACAGGTAGGCGCCGGAGTGTTCCGAGCGCAGCCGCGCGAGGTCCGCGCGCACAAGGCCGCCGAACAGGCGCACCTGCATGTCGCCCACCATGCGGTGCCCGACGCGGTTGACGAGGTAGGCCTGCCCGACCTGGCAGGCCGCGCGCGCCAGCCCCAGCCCCACGATCACTGCGGGGATCAGCACCAGGCTGTCGGCGCGCCGCTGCTCGAAGATGCGTTTGATCGTGGGATTGAGCATCCAGATCAGCACGGACGTCAGCGCGCCCGCGAGCACCGCCAGCAGCAGCGCCAGCGCCAACGCGCGCCACTGCGGCCGCAGGTGCTCTCGGTAGAGCCGCAGCGCCACCGCGCGGGCGGAGGGCTCGGCCGCGGCGGAGTCGGCGGCGGTCACGGCCCGGTGGTGCGGCCGGGCGGCGGGGGCGTCAAGCCGCCTCGCCTACGCGACCTCCCCCCCGCGCCCGGAGCGCGCTAGGACGCTCCTCGCCGTGCCGCGCTTCGACCTGGACACCCGCTCGGGGCGCCTGCGCGCCTACGCCGACCACCTGTGGAAGGACCACGCCTACCTGCGCCTGGGCTTCCAGAACGCCCACTGGATCGACCGCGACCTGGTGCGCACCAACCAGCCTTGGCCCTTCCAGCTGCGCTGGTGGCGCGACAACGGGATCCGCAGCGTCATCAACCTGCGCGGCGGCGGGTTCGAGACCAGCTTCTACGTGCTGGAGCGCGACGCCTGCGCGCGCCTGGGCCTGACGCTGATCGACTTCCCCGTCAGCTCGCGCGAGGCGCCCTCCGCCGCCCAGGTCTCCGCGGCGCGCGCCCTGTTCGAGCGCGCCCCGTTCCCGGCCGTGATGCACTGCAAGTCGGGCGCGGACCGGGCGGGGATCATGAGCGTGCTCTACGCCCACCTGCACCTGGGCCTGCCGCTGCGCGAAGCCCTGCGCGAGCTCACCTTCCGCCATCTGCACGTGCGCGCCGGCAAGACGGGCGTGATCGACCACACCCTGGAGAAATACCTCCGCGAGGTCGAGCCTACAGGCGTGAGCTTCTACGACTGGACGCAGTCGCCGTCCTACGACCCCGCCGCGCTCAAGGCGGAGTTCCGCTCCGGCTGGTGGGGGACGCTGCTGACGGAGCGGCTGCTGCAGCGGGAGTGAGCGTTGACTGACGCGATTCTGATGCTTGCGCGAGGCGAACTGCGCATCGGCGACGTCGTGGTGCGTCCCGCCAGCGGCACCCTGACCAAGCCCGGCCGTCCTCCGTCGCCGTCGCTCAAGCGGCAGGTCACGGTGCGGCTGGACGCGCCCGTGCTCGAGCGCCTGCGCAGCGACGGGCCCGGCTGGCAGACGCGGCTCAACGCCATCCTACGCGAGGCGCTGGGCGTCTGACGCTCAAGCGCCTTCCTTCGCCGGGTCGAGCAGGCGGTGGGCGTGGACGATGAAGTAGCGCATGTGGGCGTTGTCCACGGTGGCCTGCGCCCGCGCCTTCCAGGCGGTGCGGGCGCTGGCGTAGTCTGGGAAGGCGCCCACGAAGTCGAGCTTGGACAGGTCGCGGAACTCGGTCCCGTCCACATGGGCCAGCTCTCCGCCGAAGACGAGGTGCAGCAGTTGGTCCGCCATGGGGCGTCGGGGCTCCGGGGCCGGTGACCGCCGCGCTCTAGCCGCCGTGCGCTTGAGGATCAACGGCAGCAGCGCCGGCGCGCAGGCCACCAAGCCCGGCGCCAAGGCGTCGGGCGTGTTGAAGCGCAAGGGCGCGCCGGCCGCGTCGGTCACGGCCGCCCCGGCCTCCTCCGCGATCAAAGCGCCCGCCGCGATGTCCCACTCGCGCTTGGGCGTGGGCGAGACCGTCGCGTCGAAGCGGCCGGCGGCCACCAGCGCCAGGCGGTAGGCGAGGGCGTTGCGCCGCTCCACCGCCCACGGCGGCCACGCGGGCGGGCGCAGCAGGTCGGGGTCGCCCACCAGGGCGCGCGCGGGGCCGAGTTCATCGTGGTCGTGCCCGACAGC
>CAXTCO010000207.1:0-4726 GCA_964242255.1 uncultured Caulobacteraceae bacterium
CGGTGCAGCACCTTGGGCAGGGGCGACTTCATGCGCTTGCCCTGGCCGGCGGCCAAGATCACCGCGGCGCGTGCGGTCATGGAAGCTCTCGGGTGGCGGCGGGTGGGCGGTGTGGTCTAGACCGAAGCCCTCTTCGGCCCAACCCCGTGGCGCATGACCCCCAGCCCCCTCCAAGGCCCCCTGTCCGACGCCGTGATCGCCTTTGACCTCGACGGCACCCTGGTGGACACCGCGCCCGACCTGATCGGCGCCCTCAACGCAGTGCTGACGGAGGAGCGCCTCCCCGCCGTGCCCTTGGCCTCGGCGCGCCATCTCGTCGGCCAGGGCGCCCGCGCGCTGCTGGTGCGCGGCTTCGCCGAGGCTGGGCGCGGGCTGGACGGCGCGGACGCCGACCGGCTGGTCGCCCGCTTCCTGGAGATCTACGCCGGCCGCATCGCCGACGAGAGCCGCCCCTTCCCCGGCCTCGCCGACGCGCTGGACGCGCTGCGGGCGCAAGGCGCGCGCCTGGCGGTGTGCACCAACAAGCCGACGCGCTTCGCCCGCGCCCTGCTCGAGGCGTTGGACCTCTCCGGCCGCTTCGTCTGCTGCACCGGCCCGGACGACGCGCCCGCCCGCAAGCCCGACCCCCGCCACCTGCTGGCGAGCGTGGAGGCGGCGGGCGGGGCCGGCCGCTTCCTCATGGTGGGCGACAGCTTCGCCGACGTGGCCGCCGCCCGGGGCGCCGGGGCGCCCTGCATCGTGGTGAGTTTCGGCTACACGGAGACGCCGGCCGCCGAGCTGGGAGGCGACCGGCTGATCTCGTCGTTCGCCGAGCTGCCCGCCGCCGTGGCGGAGCTGCTCGGCCGCTGGACGCCGTCCGGCGCGAAGGCGGCCGAAGCGGCCGCTTGATGGGCGGGAGGCGGGCCGCTATAGGCACGCCTCCCCGCCGGACGACCGCGGGGCATGGACGCGTAGCTCAGCGGGAGAGCACACCCTTCACACGGGTGGGGTCGTAGGTTCAATCCCTACCGCGTCCACCACTCCCCCGACCGTCAAGCCACCCCCAGGTTGTGCAGCACCGCGCCGACGAGGCCGACCGCGGGCTGGGTGTGCGGGTCGAGGTTGGCGTGCGCGAAGCCGAGCAGCGAGTCGCCCGCCGGCCCCGAACCGTAGAGGCCCGCGCCCGCGAGCGCTCCGGCCGCCGCCCCGCCCGAGCCGGCCGAGCCCCCCGCGCCGGCGTGCTCCCGGTCGGTGACGCCCAGCGTGCCCGTGTCGGCCAAGCCGACCCCTGCGCCCGAGAGCACCACCGCCGCCGTGTAGATGACCGTGTTCGCCGCGCCGAGCACAGAGGTGCTCGCGCCGGCCGCTGCGCCGATGACGTCCGCCATGTCTGATCTCCCTCGTCCGTGAGTGGACGACGGGATACAACCATGGCGTGAGTTCAGGCCGCCTTAGCAGGCATGCTGAAGGCGGCCTTCACCCTGCGCGGGCTACTTCTTGGCGAGGTAGGTGTCGAACCAGGCCACGGCGCGGTCGTTCTCGTCCTTTACGTTCTTGGGGTCGCGCAGGCCGTGGCCCTCGCCCGGGTAGATCACCAGCGTCGTCGGCACGTTGAACTCCTTCAGGCCGTGCCAGAACTCGATGGACTGGCCGGGCGGGCACTCGATGTCGCGCTCGCCCACCGTGATCAGCGTGGGGGTGTGCACGTCCTTGATGTAGCGCACGGCCGACAGCTTGTCGTAGATCGCCGGGTCCTCGTAGAAGCTCTTGCCGAAGTAGGGGATCATCCACTTGTCGATGCCGTTCGTGCCGTAGTAGCTCGACCAGTTCGACAGGCCCGCCGAGGCGACGGAAGCCTTGAAGCGGTTGGTGTGGGTCACCGCCCACATGCTCATGAAGCCGCCGTAGCTGCCGCCGTAGACGCCCATGCGGTCGAGGTCGACGGGGGCGGCCTTGGCCGCAGCGTCCGCGCCCGCGAGGATGTCCTGCAGGTCGCCGCCGCCGAAGTCGCGCTTGTTGGCGGCCGTGAAGGCCTCGCCCTGCCCGTAGGAGCCGCGGGGGTTGGGCAGCAGGATGTAGTAGCCGGCGTCCAACAGCCGCTTGTCGAGGGTCTGCGCGCCCAGGTAGCGGGGCGTCCACGCCGCCGCCGGGCCGCCGTGCACCTGCACCAAGAGGGGCGACTTGCCGGGCCGCGGGTTCAGCGGGGCCAGGAGCCAGCCCTGGACGGTGAAGCCGTCGCGCGTCCAGGTGACGCTCTGGGCGCGCACGTTGGCGGGCAGGGCGTCGTTGTCGTGGGTGAGCTTCTGCGGCGCGCCGCTCAGCACGTGCACGAACACGTTGGGCGCGTGCTCGAAGTCCTGCACGGCGGAGGCGGCCACGGTCTCGTCGCGGCTCAGGCTGTAGTGGCCGTCCGCCGCGCTGAAGCTGGCCGGGGCGCGGCCGACCACCGTCACCGCGCCGCCCGCCGGGTCCACGGTCGTCAGGACCGAGTCCGCGCCGACGAGGGCGGAGGCGCGCAGGCGGGCGGAGCGCCAGGGCGCCAGGGCGGTGAAGGTGCCCTTGTAGCCGGGCGTCACGTCCCGCGGCTCGCCGCCGGCGAACGGCGCCGTGTAGATGTCGCCGCCGACGTAGATGTCGCCGCCGACGGAGCCGAAGTCGCTCATCAGGCCGCCGATGAAGGCCACGCTGCGCCCGTCCGGCGACACCCGCGGGAAGTTCATCTGCACGGCGGGCGCGGCGATCACGCGCTCGGAGCCGTCCAGGCCGAACGCCTCCAGCTTGGCCACCCACCAGTTGTCGTCGCCGTCGCCCTTGGCGGCGGTGCCGACGAAGCCGCGGCCGTCGGGCGTCCAGTCGTACTCGTAGACGAAGGTCCCGTCGGGCGTGGCGAAGCGCAGGGGTCCGCCGGCCGCGGGCGCGACGGCGATGCGCTGGCTGTCGAAGGCCGAGCCCACCTCGCCGACGATGGCGGCGCCCGCCTGGTTGGCGCCCGTCTGCTTGCGAGGGTCGGACGTGGCCAGCACCGCCAGGGTGACGCCGTCGGCCGACCAACGGGGCGTGGACATCAGCCCCTTCAGGGAGGCGACCTCGCGCGCCGCGCCGCCGCCCGCCGGCTGCACGCCCAGGTGGACGACGGCCGCCTTGTCGTCGTGCGCCACGAAGGCCAGCCCTGCGCCGTCGGGCGACCAGGCGAGGTCCGACAGGCGGCAGGCGGGGCAGAAGGCGGGCTTGCGCAGCACCGTCGCCGCGCCGTCCCGCGTGCGCAGCACCAGCGCCGAGCGCTCCGCCCCGGCGCTCTCCACCGTGGCGACCCGCGACCCGTCCGGGCTCAGCGCCACCGAGCCGTAGGCGTGCACCTGCGGCGTCTCGGGCAGGGCGCCCGTGGCGACGGAGGCGGTGGGAGGCCCGACGAGCTTGGCGCCCGCCTTGACCGGCGCGGCCTGCAGCAGGCTCGCGAGCATGACGGCGGTGAGCATTCGGGCGGGGGCGTCCTGGGCGGAGGGTGGATACGGCGGCGACGGACTGAACACCGCGGGCGCGCGGCGGTCCAGCGGCTCCGCTCTACGGTCATCCGGCCCTGCGCGTGTGGCGGCGGCGAAACAGCGGGAAACAGCCGTTGTGTTCGCAAGCGCCCGGCTTGCGCTAAACCGCGCCGCCATGTCGGACGCCCCCGCCCCGCCTCCCCTCGCCTTCATCGACCTGGGGGCCCAGCGCCGCCGCCTGGGCGACCGCATCGACGCGGCCGTCGCGCGGGTGCTCGACCACGGCGCGTTCATCATGGGGCCGGAGGTGCGCGCCTTCGAGGAGGCGTTGGGAGAGTTCGGGCGGGCGAAGCACGTGCTGAGCTGCGCCAACGGCACGGAGGCCATCGCCCTGCCGATGATGGCCTGGGGCGTCGGGCCGGGCGACGCGGTGTTCTGCCCGTCCTTCTCCTTCGCGGCGACGGCGGAGGTGGTGCCGTGGCTCGGCGCCACGCCCGTGTTCGTGGACGTGCTGCCCGACACCTACGGCCTGGACGCCGCGCACCTGGAGCTCGCCATCGCCGGGGTGAAGGCGGAGGGCCGGCTGACGCCCCGCGCCGTGATCGCCGTGGACCTGTTCGGCCAGCCCGCCGACTACCCGGCGATCTCCGCGGTCGCCCGGGCGCACGGGCTGAAGCTGATCGCCGACTCCGCCCAGGGCTTCGGCTGCACCCTGGACGGCCGCCACCCCCTGAGCTGGAGCGACTGCGCCACCACCAGCTTCTTCCCCGCCAAGCCGCTGGGCGCCTACGGCGACGGCGGCGCGGTGCTGACGGACGACGCGGCCCTGCACGAGGTGCTGGTCTCCCTGCGCAACCACGGCGCGGGCGAGGACAAATACGACAACGTGCGGATCGGCATGAACAGCCGGCTGGACACGATCCAGGCGGCGATCCTGCTGGAGAAGCTGGCCGTGTTCCCGCAGGAGATCGAGGCCCGCAACGCCGCCGCCGCCCGCTACGGCGAGCTCCTGGCCGGCGTGGTGGACACGCCCGTGGTGATCCCCGGCGGGGTCTCCACCTGGGCGCAGTACACGGTCGAGACGCCAAACCGCGACGGGCTGATGGCCGCCCTGCGCGCGGAGGGGATCCCGACGGCGGCCTACTATCCCAAGCCGATCCACATGCAGTCGGCCTACCGGGCCTGTCCCCTCGGCGGGAACGGCCTGCCCGTGACGGAGGCCAAGGCGGGCGTGGTGGTCAGCCTGCCCATGCACGCCGACCTGG
>CAXTCO010000208.1:0-4711 GCA_964242255.1 uncultured Caulobacteraceae bacterium
CACCTGGCGTTCGGCCCGGCCCCGCCCGGCCCGCTGCGCTGGAGCCTGAGCCCCGGCCGCGACCTGCGCGAGGCGGCCGCGAACCTGTTCGCCCTGCTGCGCGAAGCCGACCGCGCCGCACCCGCCGCCATCGCGGTGGCGCCCGTGCCGGAGCACGGGCTCGGCGAGGCGATCAACGACCGGCTGCGGCGCGCCGCCGGCCGGGTGGGCTGACCGCGCGGAACCGGCCCGGCCCCGCCCGGTTGACCGAGACGACCCCTCGACCGGAGCGCCCGCCCATGACCGACGTCTTCCAACCCGTCGACCTGCACGCCGCCGCCGCGCGGCTGAGCGGCGCGGCCGACAAGCTGGCGCAGGCCGGCGTCACCGTGCGCTGCGACGTGGCCGACATGGGCCTGGCCCTGTTCGCGGAAGGGGGCGCCGTGCCCGCCCAGCCGTGCGAGGTCGTGCCCATGGCGCAGATCTTCAGCCACCGGAAGGACGAGCTCGCCGCCGCCGCCGACCGGCTCATCGCCAAGGTGAAGGCCGGCCACGCCCAGGTGGCGGGCTGACCTCACCGCCGCCTCAGGCGGGCGGCAGCGCCTGCGCCCTCGCCGCGTCCAGGTAGCGGGCGGCGGTGGGGCGGCCGCCGGCGTCGAGGGAGATCACCAGGGGGTTGCCCGTGGGGATCTCCACGCCGGCGATCGCGTCGTCGGCCACGTCGAACAGGTTCTTCACAATGGCGCGCAGGGAGTTGCCGTGCGCCGCGACCAGCAGCCGCTCGCCGCGCTCCAGGCGCGGGGCGATCCGCTCGCGCCAGTAGGGCGACACGCGCTCCAGCGTCGTCTTCAGGCTCTCCGCGTCGGGGATCGGCGCGCCGGCGTAGCGGCGGTCGGCGGCGAAGTCATAGGCGCCGCCCGGCGCCAGAGGCGGAGGCGGCGTGTCGTAGGAGCGGCGCCAGACGTGCACCTGGTCCGCGCCGTGTCGCGCGGTGGTCTCCGCCTTGTCCAGCCCGGTGAGGCCGCCGTAGTGGCGCTCGTTCAGCCGCCAGTCCTTCTCCATGGGGACCCACAGCTGGCCGGACAGGCGCAGGGCCATGTTCCCCGTTCGGATCGCGCGGGTGAGCACGCTGGTGAAGGCGCGGTCGAACTGGAGGCCGGCTTGCGCAAGCAGCCGGCCCGCGCGCTCGGCCTCGGCGACGCCGGCTTCCGACAGGTCCACGTCCACCCAGCCCGTGAAGCGGTTCTCCAGGTTCCAGGCGCTCTGGCCGTGGCGGAGCAGGACGAGGTCGGGCATGCGGGCTCCGGAACGGGCGCGGTGCGGCGCGGGGGTGCGTCGGCGTGCGAGGGCGGCTAGAAGCGCCTCAGCCGCCCGTCAAGCCGGGCTGGCCGACGCGCCCTCCCCCCGGCGCACGCCGCCGGACGCCCCTCACGCCCATGTCGAACCCCCTGTTCTTCAGCCTGGCCGCCCTGGCCGCCGCCGCCCTGGTCGGCCTGGCCCTGGTCGCGCCCCAGGGCGTGGGCGCGCGCTCGCCCGGCCCGTTCGGGCACGCCCTCGCGCCGTTGAAGCCCCCCGCCCCCGCCGCCCCGCCCCTGCGCGGAGCCGCCCGATGAGCGCCCCCTCGTGAGCCCCGCGCCCGACCTGGACGTGGTGGAGGTCGGCCGCCGCGTGCTGGCGCACGAGTCCGACGCCCTGCTGAAGCTCGCCGACACCCTCGGCCCCGAGTTCCGCCGCGCGGTGGACGTGTTCGAGCGGCTGGAGGGGCGGATCGTCTGCGTGGGCGTGGGCAAGAGCGGCCACGTGGCGCGCAAGGTGGCCGCCACCTTCGCCTCCACGGGCCAGCCGGCCATGTTCATCCACCCCACGGAGGCCAGCCACGGCGACCTCGGCATGCTGTCGCCGCAGGACGCGGTGCTGGCGCTCTCCAAGTCGGGCGAGACGCGCGAGCTGGCCGACGTGGTCGCCTTCTCGCGGCGCTTCGGCGCGCCGCTGGTGGCCATGACCTGCCGCCCGGACTCGGCGCTGGGCCGCGCCGCCGACGTGCGCCTGCTCATTCCCGACGTGGAGGAGGCGCCCGTGGCCGTGGACGCGCCCACCACCTCCACCACCCTGCAGATGGCGCTGGGCGACGCCTTGGCCGTGGCGCTGATGGAGCGGCGCGGCTTCGGCCCGCACGATTTCCGCCTGTTCCACCCCGGCGGCAAGCTGGGCGCCGCCCTGCGCAACGTGGCCGACCTGATGCACGGCGGAGCCGAGCTGCCCCTGGTGGGCGAGGACGCGCCCATGCAGCGCGCCCTGCTCACCATGACGGAGAAGCGCTTCGGCTGCGCCGGGGTGACGGACGGCGCGGGCCGCCTCGTCGGCCTGATCACGGACGGCGACCTGCGCCGCCACATGGACGGGCTGATGGGCCACACGGCGGGCGAGGTGATGACCCGCGCGCCCAAGACCACCCACCCCGACGCCCTGGCGGTGGAGGCGCTGCGCGTGATGAACGACAGCCGCATCACCGTGCTGTTCGTGGTGGACGACGGGCGGCCGGTCGGCGTGCTCCACGTGCACGACCTGCTGCGCTCGGGCGTGGCCTGAGCCGCCGCACGCAAGCCTCAGCCGCGGAACGGGAACTCCGCGTCCAGCTCCCACGGGCCGCCCAGGTAGCGGTGCAGCGCCAGCGCCTCGCCGCGCCCCTCCCACGGCGCCCAGCCCGCCTCCAGCTGCGCCTTGAGGGCGCGGGCGGCGGCGGGGTCGGCCTTGTTCTGCACGGTGACGTGCGGGCGGAAGCCCTGGGCGTCCTGCGGCGTCAGGCGGGCGCGGAAGCCGGCGGCGAGGCCGGCGCGCAGGCGCGCCAGCTCGGGCGACGCCACCTCCGCCGCCACGCCGCGGCCCAGGCTGCGCACGCCGGGAAAACGCAACGCCGGCGGCGGGCCGGCGGCGGCGGCGGCCAGGGCGTGGCGCACCTCGTCCACACGCTCGCCGGGCAGGTGGTGGAACAGGGTCAGGTGGGCGGACAGGTGGTTGATCGCGGCCGGGAAATGCGCCCGGCGCAGGCCGTCCAACCGCGCGAAGCTCTCCGCGTCGAGCTTCAGCGCCAGGATCAGCGGGGCGGCGTCTCCCGTCACATGCCCGCCGCGGCGGCGGGGCGCGCCCGCATGTCGGCCATCCAGCGCGCCAGATCCCCGAGGCCGGCGGCGGGGCGGTGCTGCACCATGCGGCCGAAGTCGATCCCCGTGTAGAGCACGATGTCGGCCGCCGTGAGCCGCTCTCCCGCGATCCAGGCGCTGTCGGCCAGGCGGCGGTCGAAGGCCGCCAGCGCCGCTTCGGCGTCCGCCCGGTGGCGGGCGGCGAACGCGGGGACCTGCTCGCCCGCCTGCGCCGCCAGCGCCGGGTGCGTGTGCTGCACCATCAGCATCAGCGGGTTGGCCACGGCGAGTTCGGCGCGGCGGGTCCACATCTCGACCACCGCCGTCTCCCGCGGGCCGCGGCCGAACAGGTTGGGCTCGGGGTGGAGCGCCTCCAGGTAGCGGCCGATGGCGAGGGACTCGGTGATCGTCGTCCCGTCGTCGAGCTCCAGGGCGGGCGTGGCCGCCCAGCCGGTGCGGGCCAGGTAGTCGGGCGCGCGGTGCTCTCCGCGCATGAGGTCGACCTCCACCACCTCGACGTCGGTGATCCCCTTCTCCGCCAGGATCCAGGCGACCCGCCGCGGGTTGGGCGCGCGGCGGCTGGTGTGGAGCTTCACGGCGGCCCTCCCCTCAGCGGTGGAACAGGGCGGGCGGCAGCAGCGCCACCACCGCCGCCGTCATGCAGGTGGCCAGGAAGCCGGACAGCAGCGCCTTCCACACCAGCGCCTGCACCTCCGCCCGGCGGTTCGGCGCCAGCACGCCGAAGCCCGCCACGTTGATGCCCACGGAGGCCACGTTGGCGAAGCCGCACAGGGCGTAGGTCAGGATCATGCGCGAGCGCTCCGACAGCTCGCCTGCGGGAACCGCGCCCAGCTGGATGAAGGCGGTGAACTCGGTCAGCACCAGCTTGACGCCCAGCAGGCGCCCGCCCGTCGCGGACTCGCTCCACGGCAGGCCCAGCGCCCAGGCCACGGGGCGGAACACCACGGCGAGCCCGCGCTCGATGGACGGCGGCGCGCCGCCCACGGCCGGGAGCGCGCCCAGGATGCGGTCGGCGAGCGCGATCAGCGCCACGAACACAACCAGGGTCGCGGCCACGTTCAGCACCACGGCCAGGCCGTCGCCCGTGCCCTTGATGACGGCGTCGATGGAGGAGTCGTACGCCTTCTCCACCCCCGCCTCGAACGGCGCGTCCGCCTCGTGGGGCCCGGCGGGCACCAGGATGCGCGCCAGCAGCACCCCCGCCGGCGCCGAGATCAGCGACGCCGTCAGCACGTGGGCGGCCGCGTCGGGCAGGCTGCCCTTCAGGATGGTGGCGTAGGCCACCATGGTGGAGCCGGAGACGCAGCTCATCCCCACCGCCATCAGCAGGAACAGCTCGGAGCGGCTCAGCCGGTCGAGGTAGGAGCGGATGAAGATCGGCCCCTCCACCTGCCCCATGAAGACGGTGGCCGCCACCGCCAAGGCCGGAGGCCCGCGCAGGCCCAGCGTGCGCTCGAACACCGCCCCGAACGCCGCGGTGGCCCACTTCAGCACCCGCCAGTGCCAAAGCAGGGCCGAGAGCGCGCAGATCACCAGGATCACCGGCAGCACGCGGAAGGCGAACAGGAACG
>CAXTCO010000209.1:0-4711 GCA_964242255.1 uncultured Caulobacteraceae bacterium
GGCGCGCGATAGGGCTCCGACCCGTCGAGCGCCCCGGCCGGCGCGCCGCCGGTCAGCCCGCGCACGAGCTCCAGCACCGTCGGAAAGGCGCTGCGGTCCACCCCCGCCGCGGCGCAGGCGAGCGCCAGGAGGTCGGGCGAGGGCGCGTCCAGCGCGGCCTCGGCCTCGTGGGGCGTGAAGCCGCCCAAGGCCGCGAGCGTGGTGCGGAACAGGCCGAGCCGGCCCTCGCGCAGGGTGCGCAGCAGGTAGCCGGGGCGGAGCTGGCCGGCCGCCTCCAGCTTGCGCACGAGCCGGGCCTCCGCGTCGTTCCCCAGCTCGGCGGACGGATCCGGAGCGGGCGCGGGCCCGTCCAGCGCGAAGCGGCCGGCGAGTTCGCCGCGCAGGTCGTCGCCCACCCAGCCGGCCATCAGCCGCGCCAGCGGCGCGCCCAGGTCGGCGCGCCGCGCGAGGGGGGCCCTGAGCGCCACCACGTCGCGCGACGCCTCCACCAGGCGGCGCAGCACGGGGGAGGGCAGGTCCACCGCCCCGTTGGCGGCCAGGGCCGCCAGCGCCAGGGGCTCGCCGGTGTCGGTCACCGCCTCGGCGGTGCGGGGCGGCAGGTCCGGGCGGCGCGCCACGGCGGCGCGGTGCTCGGCCGAGCCGACCTCCAGCAGGTGGCGCAGCTCCGGCTCGCCCAGGGCCGGGCTGGAGGCGACCAGCGGCTCCGCCACCTCCGGCCGGTCGCGCGCCAGCTGCAGCGCCAGCTCGGGCGAGACCCAGTCGTCGGACGCCACGCGTGCGGCGAAGCGGCGGCGCACGTCGGTGTCCGCGCCGACCAGCACGCGGGCGAACACCGCGCCCAGCCGGTCGCGCACGGCCGGGTCGCTCGCCCGCGGCGCGGCGGCGCAGGTGTCGGCCATCGCCGCCAGCAGCCGCTCGCGATAGGGCTGGGCCGAACGGGCGGGCGCGGGGGCCGGGGAGCGGTCCATCTCCCCGCATCTAGGGCGTTTCGCCGCGCCCACAAACCGGCGCAGCTTGACGGGCGCAGGGCGCAGGTCTTCCGTGGCCTCGACGAGTTGAGACCAGGGAGGCCGCCGTGGCCGACGGATCCACGCCGCTCTCCGCCTCTCTGAAGGGGCGGGTGTCGGAAGGGGAGTGGCAGGCGCGCGTGGAGCTCGCCGCCCTCTACCGCCTGACGGCCCTGCACGGGTGGGACGACGCCATCTTCACGCACATCTCCATGAGGGTTCCCGGCCCGGAGCACCACTTCCTCATCAACCCCTACGGCGTCTACTTCGAGGAGATGACGGCCTCGGCGCTGGTCAAGGTCGACCAAGCCGCCGACATCGTCATGGAGACGCCCTACTTCATCAACCCGGCGGGCTTCACCATCCACTCCGCCGTGCATGGCGCGCGTGAGGACGCCCGTTGCGTCATGCACCTGCACACCGACACGGGGGTGGGCGTTTCTGCGCAGGCGGAAGGGTTGCTTCCGATCAGCCAGAACGCTCTGATCGTGCTCCCGCAGCTGGCCTACCACGACTACGAGGGCATCGCCCTGAACCTGGACGAGCGCCAGCGCCTGGTCGCCAACCTGGGCGACAAGAACCTGATGATGCTGCGCAACCACGGCACCCTGGCCTGCGGCCCGACCGCGGCGGTGACCTGGATGAACATGTTCTTCCTGGAGCGCGCCTGCGCCCAGCAGACCGCGGCCCTGGCCGGCGGCCGCCGTCACATCCTGTTCGCCCCCGACGACTCCGTGGAGGAGGTGACGGGACAGACCGGGGGCGTGGGCGTCGGCGCGGTCTGCAAGCTGGCTTGGCCGGGCCTGCTGCGAAAGCTCGACCGTCACCTGCCCGGCTACGACGCCTGACGCCGCGGGCGCTCTTCGCGGGCGCCCTCCTGGCGTCCGTCGCGCTCGCCGCCGCGGGCCCGGCGCTTGCGGGCGCGTGGCCGGAGGGCGCGGACGTGACGCAGCTCATACTCAAATACGAGCGCGGCCGCTCGGACGAGGACTTCACCCGCGGCGGCGGGACGGCCCCGGCGCCGCACGTGGCCGACGACGACCTGTCGCTGTTCGTGGAGCACGGCCTGACCGACCGGCTCACGCTCCAGGGCCAGGTCGGCTACACCCGCGGCGCCGTCGGCCCGTTCGAGAGCGACGGCCGCGGCCCCCTCAGCGCGGGCCTGCGCTTCACGCCCTACGTCGGCGCGGGCGGCCGCGAGGTGCTGAGCGTCTACGCCGGCGGCGTCTTGGACGGGGAGGGCCGCAACTCCGCTTACCTGCTGCCCGGCCAGGGCGACCACGACGGGGAGTTCCGCGTGCTCTACGGCCGCTCGGCCAAGGTGTTCGGCCGCGAGGGCTTCGTGGACGTGGAGGGCGCCTACCTGGCCCGCTCCGCCTTCGCCGACGAGGCGCACCTGGACGTGACGGTGGGCTACGAAGCGGTGCGCGACTGGCTGCTCCTGCTGCAGACCTACGCCGGCGACGCCAGGACCCGCGGAGCGGACCCCCGCTGGGCCAAGCTGGAGGGCGGCGTCGTCCGCCGCTTCGGGAACTGGCGCGTCCAGGCCGGCTACCGCGCCACGGTGGCCGGCCGCCTCACGCCGGCGGAGGCCGGACCGGTGGTGGCGCTGTGGCGGCGGTTCTAGCGGCGCGTTCCTGTTCACCGCCCGACCAGGTCTGAACGGGAAACGCGATCCCGGTCTGGCACCTCGCTCCGTCCAGACCTGTCGCGGGTGTCAGCTTGTCAGTCGGTTCGGCGGTGGTAGGCTCGCCGGGTAGCAGGAGGTGTGGCCGAGTGTTCCCGCCGTTCTCGGCGGAGGGTGGCCGTTCCTCTCTTCCGTGCAGGTTCTGGTCGCGGAGATGCAGGAGTTTCCGGCTTGGTTCCACAACCTGACGGACACCGATGAGAAGCTGGTCGAGAACGACGTCACAGCGACGTGCATTCTCGACGCGATGAAAGTGGTGGGCTTCGGAGGGTTCGGGACGGCGGCGGCGAAGGTGGGAGGTGGCGGAATCATGGGGACGGCCAAGGCGGCGGAGACCGGAGCCGGTGCGCGCGCTCTGGTCATGGGCGGCTTCCGGGGAGCGTAGCAGGCAGGGGCCAAGCTCCTCACCGGAGGCTTGGCGACCCGCGCGGGAATTTTCAATTTGGGTCGTGGGGCAGTTCGCCTACGATGCTCTGTCTGCGGAGCAGTTGGAGATGCGGCGCGAGATCACCCGTCGCTATCAGGCGCGGCGGCTCTCGGGAGACCCCTACCGTAGAGCCTTCGGCTCAGAAACGCCGGCGCCTGCACGATACATCTACAAGATCTGACATGGTTGGCCGCCATGCGTTCCGCGACGGAGGCTCCACCGCCGAGGGTGCGTTCAAGCGCGATCATGTCTTCTGCACGCGCCTCTACGCTGCGGCGGGCGCTCACGCCCAAGCCGTCCGTCGCTACCTGAAGCTCGCCACCCTGGTCACCAAGCGGCCGGCGACGGTGCGCTGACGCCGGTGGCTCTTTGGCCGGAGGTGTGGGAGCAGCCCACGCCACGCTCCGCACCGTCGCTCCTACGGTCTTGAGGCGTCGCGCCCGCATTCCGCGGAAAAGGGTGGAAGATTTAAGGCGTCGCGTCCGCCTCCGTCAGGCGGAGGTAGGCGATCACGTCGCGGCGGTCGGCGGGATCGGAGAGGCCGGTGAAGGTCATCTTCGTGCCGGGGACCGCCGCCTGCGGGTCGGTGAGCCAGTGGTCGAGGCGGGCGGCGTCCCAGGTCCAGCCCGTGGCGCGAAGGGCGTCGGAGTAGGCGAAGCCGGGGCGGGCGGCGGCGCGGGCGCCCCAGGCGTCGTGCAGGTTGGGGCCGGTGGTGCGCTGCTGTCCGGGGACGATGGTGTGGCAGGCGCGGCAGAGGCTGAACACCGCCTCGCCGTGCGCCACGTCCGCCGTGCGGTAGGCGGGGGGCAGGGCGGCCAGCAGCGCCTTGGCCCGCGGGCTCAGCTCGGCCGTTCCGCCCCCGCCGCTCCCGCAGGCGGCGAGCAGGAGGGGCAGGGCGAGGAACGGGCGGGCGCGCACGGGGCGTAGATAGCGCGCCGCGGCGACCGCGTCAGGCGTGACGGCGGCGCGCCGGCCCGCTAGAGCGTCCCGCACCAGGCCGGCGTAGCTCAGCTGGTAGAGCAGCGGTTTTGTAAACCGAAGGCCGGGGGTTCGAGTCCCTCCGCCGGCACCACGCTCCTGACCGGGTGACGATGACCGACGGCCCCACGCGCGTGCTGATCACCTCGGCGCTGCCCTACATCAACGGCATCAAGCACCTGGGCAACCTGGCGGGCTCCATGCTGCCCGCCGACGTGCACGCGCGCTTTCATCGGGCGCGCGGGCGCGAGGTGCTCTACGTGTGCGCCACCGATGAGCACGGCACCCCCGCCGAGCTGGCCGCCGCCGCCGCCGGGCAGGACGTGCGGACCTACTGCGACGAGCAGCACCGCATCCAGGCGTCCGCCTACGCCGCCTTCGGCCTGTCGTTCGACGCCTTCGGCCGCTCGTCCAACCCGCCCAACCACCGGCTGACGCAGCATTTCGCCGAGGCGTTGGAGCGCAACGGCCTGGTCGAAGAGCGCACCGACCGGATGGTCTACTCGCCCACCGACGGCCGCTTCCTGCCCGACCGCTACGTGGAGGGGACCTGCCCGCACTGCGCCTACCCCAAGGCGCGGGGCGACCAGTGCGACAACTGCGGCCGGCTGC
>CAXTCO010000210.1:0-4710 GCA_964242255.1 uncultured Caulobacteraceae bacterium
ACCTGCACGACCTGCACGACCTGCACGACCTGCACGACCTGCACGACCTGCACGGAGCCGCCCGCGCTAGGCGCCCGCGCGCCCTCCGGCTAAGCCCGTCGCGGCCCGGAGACCGACATGCCCGACATCGCCGGCGACATCGGCACCACGCGCAACGTGCGGCAGAACATGCGCCTGCTCTCCGCGGCGCTGGACGACGCCATCCGAGAGCTGGAGGGGGAGGCCGCCGCCGCCCGGGTCTTCGCCGCCCGCGGCGTGGCGATGCAGGCGCACGCCAGCGGCGATCCTTCGCCGCTGGAGCAGCTCGCCGGCGGGCTGGAGCACGACGAGGCCGTGTTCCTGGCCCGCGCCTTCGCCCTGGACGCCGCCCTGGCCGACATCGCGGAGGACGTCACGGGCCGACGCCGCTTCGCCGAGACGGAGGCGCGGCCCGACGCCGCCTCCGCCACCCCGCGCACCCTGCCGGAGGCCGCCCGCGCCCTGGGCGACCGCGCGCGAGACGCCCTCCGACGCCTGCACGTCGTGCCCGTGCTCACCGCCCACCCCACGGAGATGCGCCGCCGGTCCGTGGCCGACCGGGAGGTGGAGCTCACGCGGTTGATGGCCCTGCGCCGCCACCACCTGCCGCGCGACCTCGACCGGCGGCTGCGCGCCGAGCTGCTGCGGGAGATCTCGCTGCTGTGGCTGACCCGCCTGAACCGCCCCGACCGCATCACCGTGGCCGACGAGGTGCGCAACATGCTGGAGGTGGCCCGCCGCGCCCTGCTGCCCGCCCTGGAGGAGCTGCTGGACGGCTGGGCCGACGCCCTGGACGAGGCCGCGGGCGGCCCTCCGCCTGGCGAGGCCCTGACGCTGGGCAGCTGGATCGGCGGCGACCGCGACGGCCACCCCGGCGTGGACGGCGCCACCCTGCGCGCCGCCCTGGAGGCCCAGGCCTCGCTGCTGCTCGGCCGCTACGTCGGCTTGGCGGCGCAGCTGCGCGACGACCTTAGCCTGTCCACCACCCTGATCGACGTCAGCCCGCAGGTGGAGGCCCTGGCCGCCCGCGCGGGCGACGGCAACGTCCACCGCGCCGACGAGCCCTACCGCGCCGCCTTCATCGGCGTGCACGCGCGCCTCTTGGCCACCCTGCACAAGCTGGCCGCCGGCCCTGCCGCGCCCGGCGACCCCTACGCCGGCCCCGACGAGCTCCTGGCCGACCTGGAGGCGGTGCGCGCCTCGCTGACGGCGCACGGAGGCGCGCGGCTGGTGGGCGGCCGGCTGCCCCTGTTCATCGCGCTGGTGCGCGCCTGCGGCTTCCACCTGCTGGCGCTGGACATGCGGCAGAACTCCGACGTGCACGCCCGCACCCTGCACGAGCTGTTCGCCGCCGTGTCGCCGGACGTCGACTACCTGGCGCTGGACGAGGAGGCGCGCGTGCGCCTGCTGCTGCAGGAGCTGGCCGACCGCCGCCCCCTGCGCACGCCCTTCGCCGAGTACGGCGAGGAGACGCGGCGCGAGCTGGGCGTCGTGGACGCCGCCGCCCGGGCGCTCGCCGACTACGGTCCCCGCGCCCTGGGCCGCTACGTGGTGTCGAAGACCGACAGCGTGTCCGACATGCTGGAGCCGCTGGTGCTGATGAAGCAGGCGGGCCTGGTGGAGGGCGGACCCGCGCCCGTGGCGCGCGTGCCCGTCTCGCCCCTGTTCGAGACCATCGCCGACCTGCGGCACGCGCCGGACATCATGCGGCGCTGGCTGGCCCTGCCGCCCGTGCGCTCGATGCTCGACGCCTCGCGGCCCGCCGGCGTGCAGGAGGCGATGCTCGGCTACTCCGACAGCTCCAAGGACGGCGGCTTCCTGCCCTCGCGCCGCGGGGCGGCGGAGGCGGCGGCGGCCCTCGCCAAGGTGACAGGCGAGGCGGGCGTGGGCCTGCAGCTGTTCCATGGCCGCGGCGGCTCCATCGGCCGCGGCGGCGGGCCGACGGCGCAGACCGTGCTCGCCCAGCCGCCCGGCACCGTGCAGGGCCGCATCCGCCTGACGGAGCAGGGCGAGATGATCCAGCGGCTCTACGGCGACACGGCCGTGGCCCGCCGCAACCTGGACGCCCTGGCCGCCGCCGCGCTGGCCGCCGGCGCCCTGGACGCCCCCGCCGACGCGGCCGCCGCGCTCGATCCGGGTGCGGAGGCGGCGCTGACGCGCCTGTCGGCCGAGGCGTTCGCCGCCTTCCGCGCGCTCGTCTACGACGACCCGGCGTTCGAGGACTTCTTCTGGTCGGCCACACCGGTGGCGGAGATCGCCGACCTGAAGATCGGCAGCCGCCCCGCCTCGCGCACCAGGAGCCGCCGGATCGAGGACCTGCGGGCCATCCCCTGGGTGTTCAGCTGGAGCCAGGCGCGCATCTTCCTGCCGGGCTGGTACGGCGTCGCCTCCGGCGCGCGGGCGGCGGGCATGTCGCCCGCCGACGTGGCCGGGCTCGCCGCCGCCGCGCCCTTCCTCAAGCCTGCGCTGCACGGCATGGAGCTGATGCTGGCGCAGAGCGACATGGGCATCGCCGCCCGCTACGCCGCCCTCGCCTCCGACCGGGCGGCCGGCGAACGCATCTTCGCGCGGATCCGCGAGGAGCGGGACGCGGCGGTGGAGCTGGTGCTGGCGGCGCGGGGCGGGGCGGCCCTGCTCGACGACCGGCCGGAGCTGCGGGAGAGCGTCGCCTTCGCCGCCCCGGTGATCGACGCCCTAAACCACCTTCAGGTGGAGCTGCTGGGCCGCAAGCGCCGCGGCGACGACGACCCGCGCACCACGCTGGCCCTCCAGCTCACCGTCAACGGCGTGGCCGCGGGCCTGCGCAACACGGGCTGAGCCGAGCTTCGCGACGAACGCGGACGCCCGTCGCCGCTCCACCTGTGGATCGCGGTGAACACGACGGCGGCTGGGCGTCAATATATCCCGATCGCGCCCTTCAGCCCGTCGAAGATCACCTGTGTGCGGTAGCCCACGCCGGCCTTGAACACGAGGGGCATGCGCTCGACCGCGTGCACGTCGGCCGCCGGATCGCCCTCCACCACCGCAAGGTCCGCCCGCTTGCCCACCTCGAGCGAGCCGACCTCGCGGTCGCGGCCCAGGAACCTGGCCCCGTTCAGCGTCGAGATCCTGAGCGCCTGCGGGAAACTCCAGCCCTCCTCCACCAGCAGCTCGATCTGCCGCTTGCCGCTGAAGCCTGGGATCACGCCGCCGAAGCCGGTCGGGTCGGTCCCGGCCATGAGAACGCCGCCCATGTCGGCGAAGCGCTTCTCCAGCCGCATGGAGACCCGCAGCTTGTCGGCCGCCGCCTTGGCGCCGGGGTCCGCCTGCCGCGTCGTCCAGTTGCGCTCGTAGCTCTCGCGCAACGGAGGGCTGAGCAGGGCGCGGGCGGCCTCGGGCGCCTCGGGATGGCCCGCCGCGCCCGTCTCGAACACGGTCAGGGTGGAGGTCAGGGCCACGTGGCGGTCGATCAGGTGGCGGATCAGGGCGGTGGCCTGCGGGCCCTCCGGGTCGAGGTCGGTGATGCTCTTGGACTGGGCGGAGCCGGGCGGGCAGGCGTCCTCGTCCTTGTCCGGTGTGAAGTCGGTGGCGACCTCGAAGGCGTGCTCCAGGTTGTCGATGCCGAGATCGGCCGCCTCGCGGAAGGTGACGGAGCACAGGTGGCCGGTGATCTTCAGCCCGTGGGCGTGGGCGCGGTCGACGGCCGCCTTCAGCTCGGCGCGGGTGAGGAACATGTAGGCCTTGAAGGAGGTCACGCCCTCCGCCGCCCAATAGTCGACGGTGCGGGCCGCCTCCGCCGGGTCGCGCAGGGCCAGCATCTTGACGCTTAAGGAGCCCGGGCCGTCGAGGTAAGGGCCGGTCACGTCGATGTCGGGGCCGATCGCCTTGCCGGCGTCGATCAGCCGGGCGGTGTTCAGGTCTCCCAGCACCGCCATGGTCCCGGCGGTGCGCAGGGTGGTGGCGCCGCCGGCCAGGTACAGCCGCGAAAAGCTGTACGGGAACTCCTCGTACTGCAACGGCTTCGGCATCGGATAGAACATGTGCTCGTGCATCATCACGAAGCCGGGCAGCAGCGTCATGCCCGCGGCGTCGATCACCTCCGCGCCCACGGGCGGCTTGACGGTCGCGGAGGGCCCCAGCGCGGCGATGCGGCCGTCCCTGATCACCAGCGTCATGTCGCGGCGGGGCGCAGCCCCCGTGCCGTCCACCACTTCGGCGTGGGTGAAGGCGATCACCGGCTGCGTGTAGGCCACGGCCGCCTTGTCGAGCGGCTCCGTCAAGGCGAGCTGGGCGGCGGCGAGGATGGGGAGCATCAGAAGTCCTTCTTCAACGGGGCGAGGTCGGGAAAGACGGGCGCGCGCTTTTGATCCCGCGCCTGCATGGCCTCGGCCATGTGGTCCGGCGACAGCATGGCGCTGTTCCACACGCCCACGTAGTCGAGGGCGTCGGCGACGGAGTGGTCGCGGGCGTAGCCGATCATCACCTTGGAGCCCGTCACCGCCACCGGCGGTTTCGTCGCGATCTCGCGCGCCACGCCCAGCGCGTGCTCCACGCAGGCCGCGGCGTCGGGCAGCACGGCGTTGACGAGGCCCAGGCGCAGGGCCTCGTCCGCGCCGAAGCGGCGGCCGGTGTAGGCCAGCTCGCGCACCAAGCCTTCGGGCAGGAGCTTGCACAGGCGCGGGAAGGTGCCGACGTCGGCGGTCATGCCGATGT
>CAXTCO010000211.1:0-4671 GCA_964242255.1 uncultured Caulobacteraceae bacterium
TGCATCGAGCGCAACGCCATGGGCGCCATCAAGGCCATCGACGCCGCGCGCCTGGCGCTGCTGGGCGACGGCCAGCACTCCGTCAGCCTGGACAAGGTGATCGCCACCATGCGCCGCACGGGCGCGGACATGAAGGACATCTACAAGGAGACCTCGCTCGGCGGCCTCGCGGTGAACAGCATCGAGTGCTGACCGCGCCCGGCGCGGGCGGTTAACGCGCCTGCAACCTGGGCGCGCGTAGGACGGAGCGTCCGCCGGACGGTCCGGCGTGATCCAGGGTCTCCGCCATGGCTTTCGTCGCCTCGTCCGCCTCCGGCTTCGGTCGTCGCCTCTCCACCCGCCGCCGCGGCGTCGACTGGCGCGTGGTCGCCCTGACGGCCGCCAGCGGCGTGATGTTCATCGCCATGCTGGGCCGCCCGCTCTGAGGCGGCTGGACGCAGGACGGGTCAAGCCCTAGAGAGCCGCCGCGTGCGAGTCCTTAGCTCAGCCGGTTAGAGCATCTGACTTTTAATCAGAGGGTCCTGGGTTCGAGTCCCAGAGGACTCACCACGCGCAATTAATGACTTAGGCGGGCGTTGGCCACGGATCACTGGCGACCCGGACGAGCTTGGTAAGCGCATAGCAAGCAGACGCTTGTTGCCCAGCGGCCATCCCCGTTGCAGGGATTCGCCGCCCTCAGCCGTGGATGCTGCTGCTCTTGAAGAGCAGGAGCACCTCGGAGCTGTCGCGCGTGCGTCGGGTCACGCGCAGAGCATGGGCGTGCAGGCCGCAGCGGCACCTGAAGGCGACTTGGTGGGAGGTGAATCCTAGGTCGGCGTCCGAGACCCGCCGGAACTTGGGCGTGCGCGCTACGTCCAGGTCGCGGGGGCCCCATGCACCCGCGGCACATGAGCTGAAGCCGCGTGCCGGGCGTCTTCGCCACCAGCGCCGGCGAGACCACCATGTCGGTGGAGGCGCTTGGCCCGCGCGCTGTTCAGCACGGGTCGCCTGGCAGGATGGGGCAGGGGGCCGGCCCGATGATTCCCACTTGCGGGCCGAGCCGCCGCTCCCCGAACGCGCTCGATCTCGTACCAGCCCTGTCGCCGCTCTTCAGCTCGGCACGTCGGCCAGGTCGAACCAGATCCAGCGGCCCCAGCGAGCTGCCGGGCGCACGCAGACCAAGACGTCCACTCGCTCGACCTGGACGATGCGGTGATCGGGCATGGTCAGGCCCACAGACGGGCGAGCTCAGCCGACGCGGCCGGCGCGTGCGCCTCCTCCAGGCAGTTCAGCAGCGGCTGCGTGCGGCGCACCACGCGCGACAGGAGCTGCAGGCGGTCGACGCGGCGCGGCACGGGGAAGTGCAGGTGCAGCTCGTCCATGCCGAGCCGCACCGCCTCGCCCCACTGCGGGTGCGCGGGCCCGGTCGCCTGCGCGATGTCGTCCTCCTCACCGGTAAACAGCAGCAGCGGCCCGTGCTCGGCGTCTCGGCGTGCGAAGCCGTAGACCACCGCCTCCCGTGACGCGCTCAGGTCTTCCTTGAGGGCCGGCCTTCGGTGGGCCGCCCGGCCACCCGGGACGCCCACCCGGCCATGCGCTCGTCGCCCGTCTCCCAGATGTCGGGCGTGCTCCAGGGTTGCCAATTATCTGAGCGACAGGGCTCGGACGAGGGGCCAAGACATGAGCGCGCAAGGTATCCACGGCGCCCGCCCGAAGTCGACGAGGCCCAGGTATCGTGGGTGCACCCGCTGGACCAGCCCGAGCGGAGCCAGGCGTCCGCTCACGAGCGCTGCGAAGGTGAGCAGCAGGCAGGCGACGCCGGCCGAGAAGAGCCAGCACACGACCCAGCAGCGCCGCGTTCGCGCGCCCGCTGCAAGCGGCATGACGCAGAGCATTCCGACCAGGACCGACCCGAAGGTGACGCCCAGCCGTGTGTCGAGGTTCACGGGCAGCCAGTCCGCACCCGCGAACACCGCGGAAGGGGAAGGCCAGCAGCGAGACGAGCATGATCGCGCCCAGCCCCCCGGCCGGGCCGCGGGGTGCGGGACCGGGCGGGCGATCACGGCCGACGTCGCTGTGAACGCTCACGGCTTCACCTTTTGGGTTTTGCTGATCCTGACCTCGCGCCTCGCGGAGGAGGCCGGCTCCCGCCGCGTGTGCCTTCTGTGCTTCGAGGCCGACCCGTCCTGCTGCCGCCGGCAGGTGCTCGCCGAGCGGCTGGTCGCGCGCTCACCTCGCCCGGTTCACGACCTCGTCGCCGCACCTCGTCCATGATCGCCCGACGCACCCTGTTGCCGCCGCCGCCGTCCCGGCGGCCTCGCCCGCGCGGGCGGCTGCCGAAGCGCCGGCGATCGAGCTCGCAACGGACCGGGGCGCCATTCAGCTCCAGCTGTCGCCCCGGGCGCCGCTGACACGGCCGGCCCCCGGCTCCGCGTGGCGGCGCTCGTGCTCTGGCTTGTGGCGATGGCTGTCCTCACACACCGATCAGTCGACGGCGGCCCGGACGGCTTCAGGGACATCTGGCTTGGCCTGCCGGTGACAACCATTACGACCTACGCGGAGACTGACCCGTCGCCTTGCGACTGTCGCATGACGTTCGTCCCCGCCCTATGCGTCACGCGAGGCGGCCGCCAGCGCACGTTCGTCACTCTCCTGCCGTTCCGGCCGGCGCCGTAGAGGTCGCGCGCTTGCTCAGCGGCGGCAACGTAGGGTGCGAGTGGTAGGGGCAGCCATCCCTCGACGTCTTGTCCACAGAAATTGCAGCGATATTCTCAATCACCTCAACCACCTTGCCTAGCATCAACCACCTTGCCCAGCAGCTGGGAGTGATGCCCTGCCTGACCTGCCCCCGGTGTGGTCCCGCATTTGAACGGGAGTCCGTCAGAACTTCACACGCGAGGCTCTGGCGCGCGTCGTCGACACGTTGATCGGCGGCCACCGCATGGCGCGCGAGCCGGACGCGCGGATCGTCAAGCGCGGCAGGCCCGCCCTGATCGTGAGCGGCAACGGGACCGAGATGACCAGCCGCGCCATGCTGGGATGGACAAACCGCACCGGCGTCGACGGACGCGACATCGCGCCGGGCAAGCCGCAGCAGAACGGCTTCGTCGAGAGCTTCAACGGCCGCCTGCGTGACGAGCGCCTGAACGAAGAGGTCTTCGCCAACTTGGCCGAAGCGCGCGGTGATCGAACGCTGGCGGCAGGACTACACCACCGCCGTCCTCACCCCGCCCACGGCGGCCGCACACCGGACGACGTGCGCCTGGACCACGCGGCCGGGCGGCTACGCACCCCGACCGGCTCCACCGCCCGGCCGCTCCCGCCGGCGCGGCAGATCAGCTATGAGGCCCGGAGACTCCCACGACGACCGAGGGACCCGCGGGGGGCAGGTCAGGCGCGCGATGCGGCGAAGCGTTCCGTGTCACTCGCCACCACGGGGTCACCGCCTGTTTCTAAGCCAAGTCGTCAGCTTCCGCCTAGACAAGGCCGGCGAGCCAATCAGCGGCCAAGCCGCTCTGCACGGCTCCGACAGGCCGGGTGTGTTAGGAACGCACCTCAAACAGGCGCCTAGCTGCCTGCTGAGTCGATCCATGTGACCGAGGAATCGGTTCGAGTGACGTCCGACAACCAAGGAAAAGCCGTGGTGCGGGTGGTCGGGCTCGAACCGACACTCCTTGCGGAACCGGATTTTGAGTCCGGCGCGTCTACCAATTTCACCACACCCGCGCGCGTCGGGGCCGACGGCGCGGCGGTGATCGCATAAAGGGAGAGGGGGCGTCCAGGCCGGGCGGCGTCAGCTCGCGCCGTTGGTCTTGGCCTGAAGGGTGCGAAGGGTGCGCAGGTGGCCCTGCACGATCGGCACCGTTCCCGCCGCCACTTGGCGCAGCTTGGGATCGGAGCCGCCCTTCGCGTAGTCGGCCTGCACCTTCAGCGCCTCCTCGTGGGAGGCGAGCTGCTGGCTGACGTAGGCGCGGTCGAACTCGGCGCCCGTGAGCCCGCGCAGCTGGTCGATCTGCGCCTGCTGGTCGGCGGTCAGCTGGGGCGGAGGAGGCGAGGGCTGGCCCTCCGCGGCCACGGCGCGCGTCAGCGTCCGGGTCGTCTTGTCGTGCTCCGTCACCATCATCATGCCGAACGTCTTCACGCTGGGCGCCTTGCCCATGGAAGCGGCCATCCGGCCCTCCTGGATCTCGAACTGGTCGCTCTGGCCGGCCTTGGTGATGTAGTCGCCGGTGGGCAGGGCGGCCGCAGGGTCGCCCGCCGCGCCGTCGTCCAGCCTCGCTGCGGACATGCCGGAGTGGGCCATGGTGGATTGGGCGAGGGCGGGCGCCGACGAGGCGCCCGCCGCGCCGAGCGCCAGGGCCAAGGTCAGGATGATCGGACGCATGCGCATCTCCCGTGCAGGCAACGGCGCGCGTCTCTCAGCGCGCCTTCGACAGGCTAGCTCCTGAAAGCAGGATAGGTTCCGACGGTCATGCTCCCCTAACCACATCCTTTCACCGCCCATCGACGGCGCTCGGCTAGTCGGGGGATCTCCCCATGACCGCCGCCGAACTCGCCAGCTTCCGCGCCCTGCTCCAGGCGCAGGCCTCCCCCGCGCCTCCGCCGGACCGGGGGCTGTTCGCGCGCATGCGCAGCCGGCTCACGGTGATCGAGGGCGCCCGCGCGGCGCCGCCCGCCGGCTCCGCGCCGGCC
>CAXTCO010000212.1:0-4653 GCA_964242255.1 uncultured Caulobacteraceae bacterium
ACCTCTTGAATGCCATTCAAGCGCTCTACCAGCTGAGCTATAGCCCCGAACCCCTCGCGGGGAAAGGTGTGCGGCGGCGGCGGGGGCGACCCTTCCGAAGGCGGCCCTGGTGGAGCCGCCCCGACGCGAGGCGCGGCGTTTAGGACGCCGCGCCTCAGCGGTCAAGCGGCCCGCCTCAGTGCTCCTCGTCTGCGCCGGGCAGGGCGACGTCGTCCTCGATGTCGGCGTCTTCGTCCTCGAGGAAGGGCACGTCGTCGGCCTCCTCCTCTTCTTCGGCCGCGTCGACCTCCTCGTCGTAGTCGACGCCGAGGCCCGGCTCGGGCTCGCCGGGCGCGGCGCCGCCGGCCTCCGCGTCCTCGTCGTCGGCGGGCGCGCCGTCCGCCTCCTCGGCGGCCTCGTCGATCTCCTTGGTCGCCTCGGCGTCCTCCTCGCCGAAGGCCTCCGCGTCCTCGTCGCGCACAGGCTTGTCGGCGACGTCCTCGGCCTCCTCCTCGCGCACGGCGGCGCGGGGGCGGGCGCGGCGGCTCTTCAACGCCTCCTCGGGGTCGAACTCGAAGCTGCACTTGGGGCAGTGCGCGGGGCGGCCGCCGAGGTCGTAGAATTTGGACTGGCAGTTCGGGCAGATCTGCTTCTGCCCGAGGGCGGGGTCGGCCAAGGCGATCCTCGAGACGTCTGGAAGGGGTCGGAAAAGCGGCGGGCTCCTTGCCACGCACGGCCGCCCACGTCAAAGCGCCGGCCCGTGAGCTCCGCCGCCCCCCAGACGCTCCGCGCCCGCCGCTCCGGCCCGCTGCGCGGCCGCGTGCGCCCGCCCGGCGACAAGTCGGTCAGCCACCGCGCCCTGATCCTGGGCGCCCTCGCGCACGGCCGCACGGAGGTGACCGGCCTCCTGGAGGGAGACGACGTGCTCGCCACCGCGGCGGCCATGCGCGCCTTCGGGGCGCAGGCGGCGCGCACCGGCGAGGGGGCCTGGACGGTGGAGGGCCGCGGCGGCTTCGCCGAGCCCGCCGACGTGATCGACTGCGGCAACGCGGGCACCGCCGTGCGCCTGATCCTGGGCGCGGCGGCCGCCTTCCCGCTCCGCGCCACCTTCACGGGCGACGGGTCGCTGCGCCGGCGGCCCATGGGGCGGGTGCTGGAGCCGCTCGGCCGCATGGGCGCGCAGGCCCTGGGCCGCGCCGGCGGCCGGCTGCCGCTGACCTTGGCGGGCGGCGGCCTGCGCGCCATCGACCACCGCCTGCCGGTGGCGTCGGCGCAGGTGAAGTCCGCCGTGCTGCTGGCCGGCCTGGGCGCGGAGGGCACGACCCGCGTCGTGGAGCCCGAGCCCACCCGCGACCACACCGAGCGCATGCTGCGCGCCTTCGGCGTCGAGGTGCGGGTCGAGCCGGACGGGGAGGGTCGGCGCGTGTCGGTCGCGGGCGGCGCCCGGCTGTCGGGCGCCCGCGTCCGCGTGCCCGGCGACCCCTCCTCCGCCGCCTTCCCCTTGGTCGCGGCGCTGGTGGTCCCCGGGTCGGAGGTGACGGTGGAGGGCGTGCTGCTCAACCCGCTGCGCACCGGGCTCTACGAGACCCTGCGCGAGATGGGCGCCGACCTCACGACGGAGAACGTGCGCGAGGAGGGCGGCGACACCGTCGGCGACCTCGTCGCGCGCCATTCGGCGCTGCGGGGCGTGACGACGCCGGCCGCCCGCGCGCCGTCCATGATCGACGAGTTCCCGGCGCTGGCGGTGGCCGCCGCCTTCGCCGAGGGGCCGACGCGGATGCAGGGCGTGGGCGAGATGCGGGTCAAGGAGAGCGACCGCTTGGCGCTGACGGCCGCGTTGCTGGGCTCCTGCGGCGTCCAGGTGCGGGAGGAGGCGGAGGCGCTCACCGTGGTCGGAACCGGGGGCGCCCGCCCGGTCGGCGGCGCCCGGGTGGCCACCCACGGCGACCACCGCATCGCCATGAGCGCGCTGGTGCTGGGCCTCGCCGCCGAGCGCGAGGTGGAGGTGGACGAGGCGGGCATGATCGCCACGAGCTTCCCGGCTTTCGTCGAGCTGATGCGCGGCCTGGGCGCGGACATCGGCTGAAGCACGCGGGTCGGTCGAGCCTACGCCGCCCGGGCGTCCGGGTCTCCTCCGTCCCGCCACGCCTCCAGCGCCGCCAGCGCGCGCACGCTCATGGCGCGCTTCTTGGCGCGGCCGCGCTCCACGCCGGAGAGGCGGCGGCCGTCGCCGCCGCGCTTGGCGGCCGGCTCGGCCAGGGGCGGCAGCAGGCCGTAGTTGATGTTCATCGGCTGGAACGAGCCGCGCCCCGCCTCCAGGTGCCCGCCCGTCACGTGCGCGACCAGGGCGCCCAGCGCCGTCTGCGGCGGCGGCGCGTCGGGCGTGCGGCCGGCGAGCTCGGCCGCGGCGAAGCGGCCGGCCAGGAGGCCCGTGGCCGCGCTCTCCACGTAGCCCTCCACGCCCGTGACCTGGCCGGCGAAGCGCACCCGCGGCTCGGCCGTGAGGCGCAGCAGGCCGTCCAGCAGGCGCGGGCTGTTGAGGAAGGTGTTGCGGTGCAGGCCGCCCAGGCGCGCGAACTGCGCCCCCTCCAGGCCGGGGATGGTGCGGAACACGTCGGCCTGGGCGGCGTGCTTCAGCTTGGTCTGGAAACCGACCATGTTGAACAGGGTGCCCAGCGCGTTGTCCTGGCGCAGCTGCACCACGGCGTGCGGCTTCACCCCCGGCGTATGCGGGTTCGACAGCCCGACGGGCTTCATGGGCCCCCACCGCAGCGTCTCGCGCCCGCGCTCGGCCATCACCTCGATGGGCAGGCAGCCGTCGAAGTAGGGCACGTGCTCCCACTCCTTGAACCCGCTTTTCGGGCCGGCGAGCAGGGCGTCGACGAAGCGCTCGTAGCCGTCGCGGTCCAGGGCGCAGTTGATGTAGGCGGCGGCGTCCCCTCCCGGCCCCTCCTTGTCGTAGCGCGATTGGCGCCAGGCCCGGCCCATGTCGATCGAGTCGGCGTGGACGATGGGGGCGATGGCGTCGAAGAAGCTCAACGACTCCTCGCCCGTGCGCTCCAGCACCGCGGCGGCGAGGGCGGGGCTGGTCAGCGGGCCGGTGGCCAGGATCACGCGCCCCCACTCGGCGGGCGGCCAGCCGCGCCGCTCGCCGCGCTCCAGGCGCACGCGGGGATGGGCCAGCAGGCGCTCGGTGACGCGGGCGCTGAACGCCTCGCGGTCGACGGCCAGGGCGCCGCCGGCGGGCACCTGGCTCGCGTCCGCGGCCTCCATCACCAGCGAGCCGCAGCTGCGCATCTCCGCGTGGAGCAGGCCCACGGCGTTGTGCTCCCAATCGTCGGAGCGGAAGCTGTTGGAGCACACCAGCTCGGCGAGGCCGTCCGTCTGGTGCGCGTCGGTGCCGACGGCCGGCCGCATCTCGTGCAGCACCACCTCGGCGCCCGCCTGCGCGGCCTGCCAGGCGGCTTCGGAGCCGGCGAGGCCGCCGCCGACGATATGGAGGGCTGTCATGCGCCTCCTGTAGACCCTGGGGGGCGCTTGCCGGAAGCCGGCGGCTGGGCGAGGGTCGCCGCGGGCAGGGGCGGATTCACGATGGTCGATCCAAGGACGGCGCCCGCGCGGTTCTCCGCAACGGACGCCGCGCTCACGGGCTTGCGCCTGATCGCGCGGGAGCCGGGCGCGGTGGCGGTGTGGGGCGCGCTCTATCTCGCGTTCACCCTGGCGCTCTCCGCCGCCATGGTGACGACGGTCGGCCCGTCCATGGCGGCGATGGCCCAGCAGCGCGCGGGCGCGGCGCCCGACCCGGCGGCCAGCCTGGCGCTGATGAGCACCCTGCTGCCGTTCGAGGGCTTGGCCCTGGTCGCCGGCCTCTTGTTCTACGCCCTGATGTTCTCCGCGGTGAACCGAGCGGTGCTGCGGCCGGGCGTCGGCGGTCCTGGACGCCTTCCGGGGCGCCTGGCGCTGGGCGGAGACGAGGGGCGCCAGCTGCTGCTGTTCGTGATCCTGGGCGTGATGTTCCTCGTCGCCTACGTCGCGCTGATCTTCGCCGGGGTGATCGTCGGCGTGGTGCTGGGGCTCGCCGTGTCGGGCGGCCACGCCGACGCCGCAGCGACCGCCGGGCCGATCGTGCTGGTCGTGGTCGGCGTCGTGTCCGCCGTGCTGTCCGTCCTGGCCGTGCTGGCGACGCGGCTGTCGCTCGCGAGCCCCCTGACCTTCGATACGGGCCGCATCGACGTGTTCGGCTCCTGGGGGCTGACGCGCGGGATCTTCTGGCCGCTGCTCGGGGCCTACCTCCTGATCTTCGTGATCGCGCTGGCCCTGTTCGTCGCGGCCTTCGTGCTGTTCACCGTGACGGCGGCCCTGCTGGGCGGAGGGCTGTCGGCGGCGGGCGTGGCGCTCCGGCCGGACATGTCGAGCCTCCCGGCCTATTTCGCGCCCGTCATGCTGCTGTGGATCCTCATGGTCACGGCGGTCGGCACGGTGGTGCTGGTGCTGTTCCTGGCCGCGCCGGCGGGGGCCTACGCCCAGCTGAAGGCGATGGGGCGCCTGGGTCCCGCCGGGCCGCCCGGCCCCGTTCCCGCGCCCGGCCCCGCGTCGGACCTGCCGCGCTTCGGGCGCTGACGCCCCACCCGCCCGGCACGCCCCTTGCCCGTCGCCGGGCGGGCGTGTCGGGAC
>CAXTCO010000213.1:0-4610 GCA_964242255.1 uncultured Caulobacteraceae bacterium
TGCTACGACGAGGGCAAGCGCTGCGCGGAGACGCTGTTCTTCGACTACCGCCGCCAGCACGGCCTGCCGATAAAGGTGGTGCGCATCTTCAACACCTACGGGCCGCGGATGCACCCCAACGACGGGCGCGTGGTCTCCACCTTCATCGTCCAGGCGCTGACGGGCGAGCCCCTGACCCTCTTCGGCGACGGCTCCCAAACGCGCAGCTTCTGCTACGTGGACGACCTGATCGAGGGCTTCGTGCGGCTGATGGGATCGCCCGACGACCTCACCGGCCCCGTCAACATCGGCAACCCCGGCGAGTTCACCATGCTGGAGCTGGCGCAGCAGGTGCTGGCCGTCACCGGCTCCAAGTCGCAGATCGTCCATCGCGCCCTGCCGCAGGACGACCCCCGCCAGCGCAGGCCGGACATCGCCCAGGCGCTGGAGCGCCTCGGCTGGGCTCCCACGGTCGCCCTGCGCCAGGGTCTCGAGCGCACCGCCGCCTACTTCGACGCGCTCCTGGCCGAGCCGCGCGGGCGCAACACGGCGACGGCTGCGCTCACCGCCTGACACGTCGTGGCGCCGACGCCGGGCTCGCCGCTGCAGCGGCTGCTGGACGGGCCGATGCGCCCGGGCCGGCTGGTGTGGATCGGCCTGCGCCGCGAGCGCCGCGGCCCGGTCGACGCCGTCAAGGCCGCGGAACTGACGCCGGAGGCGGGCGTGGTCGGCGACCGCTACGCCGGCCGCAGCGGGACGCGGCAGGTCACCCTGATCGCCGCCGAGCACCTGCGCGACATCGGCGCCTGGCTCGGGGACGACCCCGTCCCGCCCGAGGCGCTGCGGCGCAACCTCGTGACCGAGGGGATCAACCTCCACGCGCTGAAGGACCGCCGCGTGCGCGTCGGCGCGGTGCTGCTGGAGGTGACGGGCGAGGCGCACCCGTGCTCGCGCATGGAGGAGATCCTCGGCCCAGGCGGCTACAACGCCGTGCGCGGCCACGGCGGCCTGACCGCCCGCGTGCTGGAGGGCGGCGCGGTGCGCGTGGGCGACGCGGTCGCGCGCGCCTAGGGGGCGACCGCCTCGCGAAGGCGTATCTGCACGTCGGCGATGCTGAACGGCTTCTGCAGCACCGGGCGGCCGCGGAAAGCCTCCGGCACGCCGCTCTCTCCGTAGCCGGTGGCGAAGACGAAGGGCGTGGGCCGCTCGCTCAGCGCCTGGGCGACGGGCGTGATCGACTCGCCGGCCACGTTGACGTCGAGGATGGCGGCGTCGAACGTCTGGGCGGGGTCGCGGGCCAGTTCGACCGCGTGGGCGATGCGGGAGGCGGTGGCGACCACCTCGCAGCCGAGGTCGCCCAGCATGTCCTCCAGCAGCATGGCCACGAGCGTCTCGTCCTCGACGACGAGGACACGCAGGCCGGCGAGCGGGAAGTCGGTCATCGGCGCAGGCTTCAGCGCGGGGCGCGGCCGGCGTCAAGCCGCGATCGCTTCGCCGCCAAGCGGCGCAGCACCTCGGCGGCGGCCCGCGGCGTCTCGCGAAGGGGCTCGTAGGTCCAGGCGTCCAGCGCGCCCGTGAAGGGGCGGGCGGCGCCGTGCGCGGCGAGGGCGGCGTGGAAGCGGTCCTTGCGCGCCTGCCGGCCGTCCACGGCGGCGATGTGCACCGGCTTGCCGGTGGAGGCGGCCTCCGCGGCCATGTTGATGCTGTCGGCGGTGACGACCACGTGGTCGGCCGCATCCAGGAAGGCGGCCAGGGGGTTCTCGCCCGTCCCGTCCCAGATCCAGCCGGGAAAGGCGGACAGCGCCTCGGTGAGCACTGCGGCCGCCTCGGGCGGGGTGCGGCGCGAGAAGGTCATCAGCAGCGAGCCGCCGCTCGCCCGCAGCGCCCCCGCCAGCTGGTCGGCCAGCGCGCCCGCCCGCGCGGGAGGCAGGTCGAAGGCCTTCGACCGACCGCCCACCAGCACGGCCACGCGCGGATGCGGCAGGGCGTCCAGCCGGCCTGCGAAGCGTGCGCGGTCGGACGCCAGGCGGTCGGGCGTCATCCGGTGGGGGGCGCCGACGATGGGGAACACGCCCGGCCCGGCGAGCCCGTCGTGCATGGGGGGGATCACGAGATCGAACAGCCGCGGCGGCCTCAGCGGGTCCTGAAGCTGCACCGTGAAGGTGCGTCCGCGCGACCACCGCCGCATGGCCGCCGCGGCCGGGATGGCGGCGCGGCCGGCGCCGATCCACAGGTGCGGCCAAGGCGGCCTCAACGGGTCGGAGCTCGGATCGAGCGCCGGCCGGGGCCAGACGATCGCCCGGCTGGGCAGCCGCCGCAGCCAAGGCCGCCACAGCACATGCTTGACGGTGATCTCGGCGGCCGTCAGCGCCGCGACGGCCTCGGCCAGCCCGAGCGCCTGCGCCTCGATGCCCGCGCGCCCGTCGGTGACGACCCAGACCTGCAGCGGGCCGTCCACGAGGCGCCGCTCAGCGCGTCGGCGTCAGACCCACTCGACCTTGAGGATCTCGTAGGACTTGGTGCCGCCCGGCGTCTGCACCTCGACGACGTCGCCCGTCTCCTTGCCGATCATGGTGCGCGCCAGCGGCGAGGTCAGCGACAGGCGGCCCTGCTTCACGTCGGCCTCGTGCTCGCCGACGATCTGGTAGCGGCTTTCGTCCTCGGTGTCCTCGTCGACCACCGTCACGGTGGCGCCGAACTTCACCTGCTTGCCGCTGAGCTTGGAGACGTCGATCACCTGGGCGCGGCTGATCTTGTCCTCGATCTCGGCGATGCGGCCCTCGATCCAGCCCTGCCGCTCCTTGGCGGCGTGGTACTCGGCGTTCTCCGACAGGTCGCCGTGGCTGCGCGCCTCCGAGATCGCGGCGATCACGGCGGGGCGCTCGGTCGACTTCAGGCGCTTCAGTTCGTCGTCGAGGGTTTGGAAGCCCCCGCCGGTCATCGGCACTTTTTCCATAGGATGGAAGGCTCTAGCTCTGGAGAACGGGAACGGGACGGCGCGCCGCACACCGCAGGACACGTCGGAGGCCGGCGAGTATGGGAACCCGGCGCGCGGGGTTCAAGGACTCCCGCCGCGCCCCCGTGAGAGCACCAGCACGGCCGCCAGCGCCAACACGGCCAGCACCAGCCATCCCGTAAGCTTCACCGCCAGGGAGAAGGCGCCCGCGGCGACGGCGAGCGACAACACAAGCGCCGCGACGACGATGAGGAGGATGCGGACCACGTCACGGCAACGCTTCGCCGGGCGGGAGGTTCACGCGTAGGCGTACGGGCCGCCGCGCTCCAACGCCCGGCGATACGCCGGCCGCGCGTGGATGCGGCCGAGCCAGTCGGCGCAACGCGGCCGCCCGTCGGTCAGCGCGGCGCGCGAGGCGGCGGTCTCCAGCGGAAAGCTCATCATGGCGTCGGCGGCCGAGAACGCCGGCCCGGCGAACCATCCGGTCGTGGCGAGCTCGCCCTCCCAGAAGTCCATGTGCAGCTTCAGCTGCGGATCGACGAACCCGGCCTTCGCGCGTCCCGCCACGGCGCGCACCAGCGGCCGCATCAGCCCCGGGGCGCGCTTCGGCATCAGGTCGAACACCAGCCTCAGCAGCAGGGGCGTCATGGCCGACCCTTCAGCGTAGTGCGTCCAGTAGGTCAGCTTGCGCGTGTCCTCCGGCTCGGCGGGGACGAGGCGGCCGTCGTCGTAGGTGACGAGCAGGTGCTCGAAGACCGCACCGGTCTCGGCGTGGATCACGCCGTCGTCCTCCAGCAGGGGCGACTTGCCGAGCGGGTGCAGCCGCTTCAGCTCGGGCGGGGCGAGCATCGTCTGCGGGTCGCGGGCGTAGCGGCGCACCTCGTAGGGGACGCCCAGCTCCTCCAGCAGCCACAGCACGCGCTGCGAGCGGGAGTTCTCCAGGTGATGGACGATGATCATGGCGGGCTCCGTTGGCGCGGATGCTATCATGCGCTATCATCCGCGCATGGGACAGCTCCTCGTACGCAACGTGTCGGATGCGGGCTTGGAGGCGCTGAAGCGGCGCGCCACCGAGAACGGCCGCAGCGTGGAGGCGGAGCACAGGGCTCTGATCGACGAATTGGCCAAGCCGGCGAGCCGGCCTGCCGATGCTCGCGACTGGTTGGCGGAAGCGGACAGGCTGCGTGAGATGACGAAGGGTCGGTCCGACACGCCTTCGTGGGTGCTCATCCGCGAGGATCGTGACGCACGATGACGGTGATCGACGCCTCCGTAGCGATTAAATGCGTGTTCGATGAGGAGAGTTCAGATCAGGCCCGCGAGATCGTGCGCACGGAATTCCTATATGCGCCGTCTTTTATAGACATCGAAGCCGCCAACACAGTCCGGAGCCGGACGGCTCGCGGTGAACTCGGCCCCGACGAAGCGCTTAGCGTATTCGCCGGCTTCAGGATGCTGCCGATCGTCCGCAGGCCCGACACGGAGATGCTCGCGGCCGCTTTGCGCTTGGGCCTATCACTCGGCCATCCGGTGTACGACTGCCTCTACTTGGCGCTGGCGCTGGACCAGGGAGCAGCCCTTGTCACGGCCGACCGCAAGTTCGCCCGCCTGATGAGGGCTGGCGGACTAGGGTGTGGACTCAACAAGGTAGCTGGCGCGCAGGGCGGTGAGCTGG
>CAXTCO010000214.1:0-4608 GCA_964242255.1 uncultured Caulobacteraceae bacterium
CCCGCCACAAGCGCGCCACCGGCCACGCCGTGCTCCACCCCATGGGCTGGGACGCGTTCGGCATGCCCGCCGAGAACGCCGCCATGGAGCGCGGCGTCCACCCCAAGGCCTGGACCTACGCCAACATCGACGCGATGCGCGCCGAGCTGCAGAGCCTCGGCCTCTCCATCGACTGGACGCGCGAGTTCGCCACCTGCGACCCGGCCTACTACGGCCGCCAGCAGGCCTGGTTCCTGCAGCTTCTCGCCCGCGGCCTGGTGGACCGGCGCGAAGCCTCGGTGAACTGGGACCCGGTGGACAACACCGTGCTCGCCAACGAGCAGGTGATCGACGGCAGGGGATGGCGCTCGGGCGCGGTGGTGGAGAAGCGCAAGCTCACCCAGTGGTTCCTGCGCATCACCGACGACGCCGACCGGCTGATCGACGGGTTGAAGACGCTCGACCGCTGGCCGGAGAAGGTCCGGCTGATGCAGGAGAACTGGATCGGCCGCAGCCGGGGCCTGCGCCTGACCTTCCGCTGGTCGGGCGCCGGCCCCGACTGCGGCTCGCCCGCCGGTGTGGAGGTCTACACCACCCGGCCGGACACCCTGTTCGGCGCGAGCTTCGTCGCCGTCGCCGCCGACCACCCGCTCGCCCAGGCCCTGGCGCGCGACGACGCGGCGGTGGCCGCCTTCTGCGCCGAGGCGCGGCGCGGCGGCACGAGCGAGGCGGACATCGAGGGCGGGGAGAAGCTCGGCCGCGACACCGGCGTCACCGTGGCCCACCCCTTCACCGGCGCGCCCCTCCCCGTGTGGATCGCGAACTTCGTGCTGATGGACTACGGCACGGGCGCCATCTTCGGCTGCCCCGCCCACGACCAGCGCGACCTCGACTTCGCCCGCAAGTACGGCCTGCCCGTGCGCGAGGTGGTGCTGCCCGCGGGCGCCGACCCCGAGATGTTCCACGTGGAACACGAGGCCTACGTCGGACCGGGGCGCATCTTCCGCTCCGGCTTCCTCGACGGCCTGGAGATCGAGGCGGCCAAGGCGCGCGCCGTCGCCGAGGTGGAGAGCCTCGGCCAGGGCGTGGGCGCGACCGTCTACCGCCTGCGCGACTGGGGCGTCTCCCGCCAGCGCTACTGGGGCTGCCCCATCCCCGTCATCCATTGCGAGGCGTGCGGCCCCGTGCCCGTGCCGGCCGACCAGCTTCCCGTGGAGCTGCCGGAGGACGTGACCTTCGACCGCCCCGGCAACCCCCTGGAGCGCCACCCGACGTGGAAGGACGTGGACTGCCCGCGTTGCGGCGCCGCCGCCCGGCGCGAGACGGACACGCTGGACACCTTCGTCGACAGCTCCTGGTACTTCGCCCGCTTCACCGACCCGGCCGCGCCGGAGCCCATCGGCAAGGCGGCGGCCGACCGCTGGCTGCCGGTGGACCAGTACATCGGCGGGGTGGAGCACGCGGTGCTGCACCTGCTCTACGCCCGCTTCGTCACCCGCGCCCTGACCGACGCGGGGATGCTCTCGGTGGAGGAGCCCTTCGCCGGCCTGTTCACCCAGGGCATGGTCACCCACGAGGCGTTCCAGGCGCAGGACGGCGGCTGGGTCCTCCCCCGCGACGTCGCGCGGGGGGCGGACGGCGCCCTCGTGGACCGCACCACGGGCGCGCCGGTCACCTCCGCCGGCGTGGAGAAGATGTCCAAGTCCAAGCGCAACGTGGTCGCGCCGGCGGAGATCCTGGAGCGCTACGGCGTCGACGCCGCGCGCCTGTTCGTGCTCAGCGACAGCCCGCCCGAGCGCGACGTGCAGTGGACCGACTCCGGCGTGGAGGGCAGCGCCCGCTTCCTCCAGCGCGTCTGGGCCGAGGTGGAGGCCGTGGCCGAGGCGGGCGCGTCCGGCGGCGGCCCCGACCCTGGCCCCGATCCTGGCCTCGCCCGCGCGACGCACAAGCTGGTCAAGGCGGCCGGCGAGGGGATCGACGGGTTGAAGTTCAACACCGTCATCGCCCAGTTCTACGGCTTCCTGAACACGCTGCGCCGTCACCGCGAGGAGAGGCCGGCCGCCGTCGCCGCCCGCGTCGAGGCCCTGCGCGCCCTCGCCGTGCTGATCGGCCCCTTCACGCCCCACCTCTCGGAGGCGGCGTGGGAGCGGCTGGGCGGCGAAGGTCTGGCCGTGGACGCGCCCTGGCCCGCCTACGACCCGGCGCTGGCGGCCGACGACGAAGCGGTGCTGCCCGTGCAGATCAACGGCAAGCGGCGCGCCGAGGTGCGTGCGCCCAGGGGCGCCGCCGAGGCGGCCGTCCGCGAGCTGGCGCTGGCGGACGCGGAGGTGGCCCGCCACCTCGCCGGCCTGACCGTGTCCAAGGTGATCGTGGTGACCGACCGCATCGTCAACATCGTCGCGAGGGCGGCGTGAGTCCGCGCCGCCTCGCCCCGCCGGCGCTCCTGCCGCTCGTGTTGTCGCTCGCGGGCTGCGGCTTCACGCCCCTGTACGCCGAGCACGGCGTCGGCCCGTCGCTGCAGGCGGTGGCGGTGGAGACGCCCGACCACTCGCGCACCGCCTACTTCCTGCGCCAAGCCCTCGACGACGAGCTGGGCCGCGACCGGGGCGCCGCGCCCGTCTACCGGCTGGCCACCACCCTGCGGGAGAGCCGCTTCCCCCTCGGCGTGCGCGTGAACAACGTCGCCAGCCGCTACGAGGTGGACCTGTCCGTCACCTGGCGGCTGCTGGAGGCCGGCACGGGCAAGCAGCTGACGGCGGGCGTCACCTCGTCGCGGGTGTCCTACGCGTCGGCCGACCCGCCCTACGCCGGCGTCGCCGCCGAGCAGGACGGGGTGGAGCGCGCCGCCAAGGAGGCCGCGTGGCGCATGCGCCAGGAGGTGGCGCGCTGGCTCGCCGCCCACCCGCAGCCGGCGCCCGCGGCGGGCTGACGCCGTGACGGCGCCGTGACCCCCCTCCCGTGATCCCCTTCCCGTGATCCTGGCCAAGCGGCCGGAGGTCGACCGCTTCCTCGCCGGCCCGCCCGCCGGCGTCCGCGCCGCCCTGATCCACGGCCGCGACCGGGGCGGCGTGCGCGAGCGGTCGGACGCCCTCGCGCGCCGTGTCGCCGACCGGCCGGACGATCCGTTCGACACCGCCCTCCTCACCGAGACCGACCTGGAGGGCGACCCCGCCCGCCTGTCCGACGAGCTCGCCGCCCTCTCGATGCTCGGCGGGCGGCGGCTGGTGCGGGTGCGGCTGGACGGCAAGGCGGCGCCGGAGAGGCTCGTCGCCGAGGCGCTCAAGGCCCACGCCGACGGCGCGCTGAACCCCGACGCCTTCCTCCTCGTCGAGGCGCAGGCGCTGGAGCGCTCCTCCCCCCTGCGCAAGGCGGCCGAGGCGCACCCGGCGGCCGCGGCGATGGCCGTCTACGAGGACGAGGGCGGCGACGTGGCCCGCATGGCGCGCGAGGCGCTCAAGGCGGACGGCGTGGCGCTGACCGCGGAGGCCCTGGAGGTCTTCACCGCCCGCCTGCCCAAGGAGCGCGGCGTCGCCCGCGCGGAGATCGAGCGGCTGATCCTGTGGCTCGGCCCCGGCTCCGGCGCCCAGGCCGGCCCGGCGGAGCTGGAGGAGTTCCTCGGCGTGGAGCCGGAGGCCAGCCTGTTCGACGCCGCCGCCGACGCCTTCGGCGGGCGCCCGCGCCCCGCCTTCGTGGCGCTCCGCCGCGCGCAGGCCGAGGGCGAAGGCGGCGTGGCGGCCGTGCGCGCCCTGTCCTCCCACGCGCAGAAGCTGCGCCGCGCCCTCGTGCTGGTGCAGGGCGGCCGGGGCGCGCAGGAGGCGGCGAAGACGAGCGGCGTCTTCTGGAAGGCCGAACGCGAGTTCCTGCGGCAGCTGGCCAAATGGCGGCTGGCCGACCTCGACCTCCTGCAACCGGAGATCCTGGACGCCGACCGCGCCTGCAAGAGCGCTGGCTCGTGCGACGGGCTCCTGGCCGAGCGGCTCGCGATGACCGTCGCGGGCCGGGCCCGCCGCCTGGGCCTCTAGCCCGCCGGGCCCCCCGCGCCGGACGTCAGCCGGCGGCCAGCACGTGCTCAGGGTCGCGGCGGATTCGGTTCGTGCTCTACACTTCGGCCAAGTTGCGGTCGCGCGCCGCCGACCGCATCGCCTTCTGCAGCTTCTCGAACGCACGAACCTCGATCTGGCGCACGCGCTCGCGCGACACGCCGTACTGGCCGGCAAGCTCCTCCAGCGTGGTCGGGTCGTCCTTCAGCCGGCGCTGCGTCAGGATGTGCCGCTCGCGCTCGGAGAGGTCCTTCATGGCGTCGCCCAGGAGGCCCATGCGTTGGCCGTACTCCTGGCTCTCGGCGAAGGTGGTCTCCTGGCTGACGGCGCTCTCGTCCTGCAGCCAGTCCTGCCACTCGCTCTCGCTGTCGCTGCGCAACGGCGAGTTCAGCGACGAGTCCGGGCCGGACAGGCGCCGGTTCATGCTGATCACGTCGTCGTGGGTGACGCCGAGCCGGGTGGCGATGTGGCTCACCGCCTCCGGGTGCAGGTCGCCCTCGCCGAGGGCGCTGATCTCCGCCTTGGCCTTGCGCAGGTTGAAGAACAGCTTCTTCTGCGCCGCCGTGGTGCCCATCTTCACGAGGCTCCA
>CAXTCO010000215.1:0-4590 GCA_964242255.1 uncultured Caulobacteraceae bacterium
GCCGGGTCGTCGGCGCCCTCCAGCCGCGCCAGCGCCCAGGCCGCCGCGTCGCGCACCACCTCCGCCGGGTCGCCCAGCAGCGCCGCCGCCGCCGGCCGGAGCGCCGGGTCGCCCGAGTTGCCGGCGGCGTAGAGGCAGTTGCGCAGGAAGCGGGCGCGGCCGATGCGCTTCACCGGGCTCTTGCGGAACAGGGCGCGGAAGCCGGCGTCGTCCAGCCGCAGGAGGTCGGCCAGCGCCGGCCCGCGCAGGTCGTCGCGGGCGTGGAAGGCGCTCTCGCGGGCGACGGAGGCGAACTTGTTCCACGGGCAGGCGGCCAGGCAGTCGTCGCAGCCGTAGACGCGGTTTCCCAGGGCCGCGCGGAACTCGGCCGGCCACGGCCCCGCGTGCTCGATGGTGAGGTAGGAGAGGCAGCGGCGGGCGTCGATCTGGAACGGCGCGGGGAAGGCGTCCGTGGGGCATGCGCGCAGGCAGGCGTCGCACGTGCCGCAGCCGCCTGCGCTCGTCCCCAGGCCTGCTTCCACGTCGGGCGCGAGCTCCAGCTCCGTCAGGATCGATCCCAGGAACAGCCAGGAGCCGTGGGTGCGGCTGACCAGGTTGGTGTGCTTGCCCTGCCATCCCAGCCCGGCGGCCTCCGCCAGGGGCTTCTCCATGAGGGGGGCGGTGTCGACGAACACCTTCAGCTCGCCGCCCAGCTCGGCGGCCATCCAGCGCGCCAGCCGCTTCAGCCGCGCCTTGACCACCTCGTGGTAGTCGTCGCCGCGGGCGTAGACGCTGAGGTTGGCGCGGCTGCGGTCCGCCAGGCCCGCGCGCGGGTCGATGTCCGGCCCGTAGTTCAGGCCCAGAACCACGGCCGAGCGCGCGCCGCCCCACATGGCGCGCGGGTGGGCGCGGCGGTCGGCGGTGGCCTCCATCCACGTCATGGTCCCGTGGCGCCCGGCGGCCACGAAGGCGGCCAGGCGGGCGGCGGCGGGCCAGGCGTGGAGGTCGTCCACGCGCGCGAAGCCCACCGCGTCGAAGCCGCAGGCCGCGGCCTCGCGCCGGATGCGCTCCTCGGGCTTCGCCTCGGTCACGGGCGGGAGAAGGGAGCGCGGAACGGCGGAGTCAATGCGCGTGCGGGCGACGACGCGACTTCGGCTAGACTGCCGATTCGTCAACCGCCGCCGTGGAGCGCATGCTCGCCGACCCCGCCACGATCGCGAACGCGGGCGCCGTCAGCCTGGCGCTGGCGGCCACCCTGTGGGCCCTGTCGCAGCGGCGCCGGGCGCGCGACGAGGTGCGGGCTCTGGAGGCGCAGCTCGCCGCCTCCGTCCACGGGGTGCGCGAAGCCCAGGCGTCCGCCGAGGCCTTCGAGAGCGCCGTGGTGGTGCTCGAAGGCGACCGCGTGCGCCTGGCGTCCGGGCCGGACGCCCTGGCCGCCTGCGCCGCCACGCTGTCGCTCGCGCCCGACGCCGACATCCGCACCGTGGTGGACGCCCTGGCCGCCACCGCCGCCGACCACGCCCGCAAGCTCAAGGCCCTGGTCGACCACGGCGAGCCCTGCGACTTCGAGGCGCGTGCGCCGGAGGGCACGGGCGCCGTGCTGGTGGAGGGGCGGGTGGCCGGCGCCTTCGCCTGGCTGCGCCTGAGCGTGGGCGCGGGCGAGGTGCTGCCCACCGCCGCACGCTTCGCCGCCTTCCTGGACGCCCAGCCCGACCCGGCCTGGCTGCTGGACGCCGACGGCCGGCTCGACTGGGCCAACCGGGCGTGGCTGCAGGGGGCCGGCGCCGCCTCCGCCGACGAGGCGGCGTCCCGCGGCCTGGCCTTCGACCGGGCGATCGAGCTCCTGGGCGCGGAGGCCGCGCGCTCCGGCCACCGGCGCGAGGCCCTGCGCTTCGCCCCCGTGGCCGGTCGCCGGCGCGCCTTCCAGGTGACGGCCCAGCCGCTGGAGGGGGGCGGCGCGGGAACGGTGGCGCGCGACGTGTCGGAGGCGGAGGAGACGCGCGAGGCGCTGAAGCGCACCGTCACCGCCCACGACGACACCCTGAACCGCCTGGCCGACGCCGTGGCCATCTTCGCGCCCGACAAGCGGCTGGCCTTCCACAACACCGCCTTCGCCGAGCTGTGGACGCTGGAGCCGGCCTGGCTGGCCGAAAGCCCCAGCCACGTGGAGGTGCTCGACCGCCTGCGCCAGCGCCGCCGCCTGCCGGAGACGGCGGACTACGCCGCCTTCAAGGCCCGCGAGCTCGGCTGGTACGAGAGCCTGGAGCCGGCGCCCGACGAGCTGTGGAGCCTGCCGGACGGCCGCACCCTGCGCGTGGTGCGCCAGCCCCACCCGTTCGGCGGCCTGCTGCTGCTGTTCAGCGACATCACCGGCGAGCTGCGCCTGCGCGCGCAGTACAACGGCCTCGTCCAGGTGCAGCAGGCCACCCTCGACAAGCTCAACGACGCCGTAGCCGTGTTCGGCTCCGACGGCCGCCTGCGCCTGCACAACGAGGCGTTCGAGCGCTTCTGGGGCGCCAGCCACCAGGCGATCATGGACGCCGGCGACTTCGACGGGGTGGTGGAGCTGTGCCTCGCCGCCATCCACGACCGCGGCTTCTGGGGCGAGCTGAAGGCGCGCGTGGCCGACCCGGACCCCACCGCCCGCGCCCCCATCACCGGCGAGATCCGCACCAGCGACCGGCGCATCGTCGCCTACCAGACGCGCCCCCTGCCTGACGGCGCCACCCTGATCGGCTTCGACGACGTCACCGCCACGCGCGAGCTGGAGCAGGCCCTGGCCGACCGCTCCAACGCCCTGGCCGAGACCGAGCGGCTGAAGCGCGACTTCGTGGGCAACGTCTCCTACGAGCTGCGCACGCCGCTCACGACCATCATCGGCTACAGCGAGCTCCTCGACCACATGGGCGACGCCCTGCCCGACCGGTCGCGCGCCCACGTGGGCGCCGTGCGGCTGGCGGCGGCGCAGCTGGCGCGCTCCATCGACGACGTGCTCGACATGGCGCAGATCGACGCGGGCGAGATGGCTCTGAGCCTCGGCGACGTGGACGTGGCGCGCCTGCTGCACGAGGCCGCCGGCCGCGCCGAGCGCCCGGCCGAGGAGTCGGGCGTGCGCCTGCACGTGCGCATCGACGGCCCGGACGGCGCGGGGGGCGGCGCGATCCGCGCCGACGAGCGGCGGCTCGGCCAAGTGCTCGACCACCTCGTGGCCAACGCCGTCCGCTCCACTCCGCCCGGCGGCGAGGTGACCCTGCACGCCCGCCGGGCGCTGGGCGAGGTGCAGGTGAGCGTGCGCGACACGGGCCGCGGCATCCCCTTCCACGTGCAGGCGCACATCTTCGACCGCTTCATCGGCCGCGACCGGGGCGGACCGGGCCTGGCGCTGGCCCTGGTCAAGGCGCTCACCGAACTGCACGGCGGCTGGGTGGCGCTGGAGAGCGAGCCGGGCGCCGGCGCCGTCTTCACCTGCCACCTGCCCGAGCGCGCCTACGCCGGCGCGGCGCATCCGGAGCTGGCGTTCTAGATCAGGAGCCCGAGGCGGCGGGCGCGGGCGCAGCCGGGTCGGCGGCGCGCATGGACTCGAGGAAGGCGATGCGCCAGCGGCCGCCGTCCCAGGTCAGCACGGCCGACTCCAGCCACGTGAGGGGGTGCACGCCGGCCGCGTCCGTCAACGACCCGCGGTTCACGTAGAAGATGGACGCCAGCCCGCACGCGCCGCGCACCTGCGGCTCGGTGACCAACCACTGGTATTTCTCGCCCGGCTGATGGGCGGACCTCACGAGTCCCGCCATGCCGCCCACGTCCAGCGACCGACCGCCGTCGAAGGCGTGGAAGTCCGGCGTGAGCAGCGACCGCACACCGGCCTCGTCGTTTGTTCGGATCGCGTCGAAGAAGTCCTGCATCACCCTGACCGCCTGCGCGGGCTGGAGGCTGCGGCAGTCCGCCGGCGGGGCCGCCGCTCCCGCGGCGCCCGCCGTGAAGGCGGCGCCCAGCAGGGCGCTCAAGGCCGCCGCGGCTCGGCGGCCCCCCTGCGCCGGAGGGGCCGCAGCGCCGCCGGTGGTGATCGTCTCAGGCGTCATGTCCGTCTCCCTGACGCACGGCCCAAGCGGCCGCCGCGGCGCGGAAGACGCTGACCGCGCCTGCAGATGCTATTTCTTGAGGAAGCCGCCGAACTTGGCGCCGAAACGGGCCACGCGGCCGCCGCGGTCCATCAGGTGCTGGTTGCCACCCGTCCACGCCGGGTGGGTCTTCGGGTCGATGTCCAGGTTCAGGGTCGCGCCCTCCTTCCCGTAGGTGGAGCGCGTGCGGTAGCTCGTCCCGTCCGTCATGGTGACGGTGATGAAGTGGTAGTCGGGGTGGGCGTCTTGCTTCATGGACTCGAGACCGGGCTGGACGCCTGAGCGTGGGAGGCAGGAGCTCGCGCCCGCCGCCGAGGAGGCGCGGGGCGAAGGAGGCGCGCGTTTACACGACGGCGGCCGGTTCAGGCAAGCCGGTGCGCGCTCTATGTATGCGGCCGTGACCGACGCCGCCGCCCCCACCGCCCTCCCCACGTCCGCCCCGGCCGCCCGCGGGCGGCCCAGCCCGGGCGCGGCGCTGGCGGCCGATCTGCGC
>CAXTCO010000216.1:0-4530 GCA_964242255.1 uncultured Caulobacteraceae bacterium
GCGCCGGGCGCATCGGCGTGCGGGCGCGCGCCGCCCCCCTCACGCCCAGAGCCGCATCCGCCATCGCCGCACCCGCCCCCGGCGCCGGACGGGAGGGCCGGCGCGCCGACGCCCGTTCTCGCGCCGGCGCGGTTAATCCCGCGTTCACCGCCGCCTCCGCCGCACCTCGCGCCGCGTTGACGGGACCGGCGCGAGGCCGCACCTCCCCGCCATGCCGACCGACGCCCCCGCCTGCCGCCTCTACCTCGTGACGCCGCCCGCCCTGCCCGACCTGGACGCCTTCGCCGCCCGCCTGCAGGCGGCGTTGGACGCGGGCGACGTGGCCGCCGTGCAGCTGCGCCTGAAGGGCGTCGACGACGCGGAGGTGGAGCGCGCCGCCGCCCGCCTGCTGCCGGTGATCCAGGGCGGAGGCGCGGCGGCCATCCTCAACGACCGCCCGGACCATGCCGCCGCCTGGGGTTTCGACGGCGTGCACGTCGGCCAGGAGGACGCGCCCTACGCCGAGGCGCGGCGGATCATGGGCCCCGACCGCACGGTGGGCGTCACCTGCCACGACAGCCGCCACCTCGCCTTTGAGGCGGCGGAGGCGGGCGCCGACTACGTCGCCTTCGGCGCCTTCTACGAGACGGGCACAAAGGCCGCGCGGTTCCGCGCCGAGCTCGACCTCTTGGAAGGCTGGCAGCAGGGCTTCCAGACGCCGTGCGTGGCCATCGGCGGGATCACCGTGGAGACGGCGCGCGCCCTGGCCCGCGCCGGCGCGGACTTCCTGGCGGTGAGCGCCGGCGTGTGGAGCCACCCGGAGAGCCCGGCCGACGCCGTGCGCGCGTTCGGGCGAGAGACGGCGGCGGGGGTGGCCGAACGAAGCGCCTGACCGGCCGCCTCAGAGTTCCGCATAGACCTGTCGGGGCCGAGCGCGCGCGAGGCATGCTCGCCAGCGATTGCCGCCGTGATCGATGGCATGCAATCTCATGCTCAGCGAACTGCCTCTTCGAGCGTCGGCCGGCTTCTCGGGGTTTCAAGGATGAATAGTGGCCATACGGGAACGGAGGTGAACTGCGGCAGCGCCTCTCCGCCTTCGCCGACAGTGTTTCAAACCGGCGTCTGGGCATACTCTGGAGCGCCGATGATGATGCGCAGTGGCTCAGATCACCGATCCATGATGGAGAGGGCTTTGGTCTCAGCTTGATCGTCCGCTACGACGCAGGTCGGACGCGCGACGCGATTGACGGCCGGCGCAGAACGGTGGGCGGGGAGCGAAGCCAGAGAGTTTCGGCAGATGCTCGCGGATCCCGAGCAATCGGCGGGGCTCATCGCCGCCGCCCGCCAGCGAGCGGAGTTCCGGGCCGCACAATATAAGCGGCTTAGTAAGATCGCCGTCCAGATCAACCATGATCTCGCGCTTAGGCGGAACGCCGTCCTATCCTGCGGTGGAGCCGCATACGGGGCCGGTCTCTACACCCTGCAACCCCCAGACCTCGCGCGGCGTCTGCTGGAGAACAAACCTCCGCAAGGCGCCGGTGCACCGCAGGGGTCCTACGATCTACTGGCGGCGGCCGGGGGCGGAAACGCGGCGGCCGGACACATGCAGGTGACGGCCGCGGTCGCCGCTCGCGGAGCACGCCGCCGATGAGCCCTGCGTCCACACCCGCCGACCGGCCCGGGGGGAACAGGGCGGAGCGGGCGCAGGCTTGCTCAGCGGGCGCGGTGGAGCGTCTACAGGTCGGCCACGCTCCTGCAGACGCCAGCGGCGTCCGGTGCTGAAGCGGTAGAGCTACGGGATCCGGGACGGCGCCGCCTCTTCGCGGTCGAGAGCGTTGCGGTGACGCGCCTGCATCATGGCTTGGTCAAGCGTGCGCACCTTGCCGCCGGGCGTGACGACGTAGAAATCAACGACGAGGTCGGTGTCCGGCACGTCCATGGCGAGCCAGGCGCGCAAGTCCCAGCCGCCCGTCCAGCTTGATCGCCTGCTCCAGCGGCTCGGTCTGGAAGACGAGGCCGTCGTCTTAGGCCTAAGAGAGGCTCGTATCAACTAGAGCAGTCTGCGCCAAGGGCGAACGTTCTCAAGCGGATGCGAAAATTCACCAGCGGGAGCGGCCACCGCGATGACTCCACACCAGCAGCGAACGTCCAGCTCGTCGGCTTGAGGTTAGAAATCCAGGTCGTCGTAGTGCGCCGCCGGGGCGAGGCCCGGCTGGCGGTCGGCCAGGAGGGGGCGGAAGGCGGGGCGGGACTTGATGCGCGCGTACCAGGCGCGGGCGTGGGGCGCGTCGTCCCACGGGGCCTCGCCCATGTAGTCGATCACCGACAGGTGCGCCGCCGCCGACAGGTCGGCCAGCGTCAGGTCCGCGCCCGCCAGCCAGTGACGACGCGTCAGCAGCGCCTCCATCACGGCCAGGTGCGCGCGCAAGGCGTCGCGGCCGGCGCGCAGGGCGGCGAGTTCGGGCGCGCCCAGGCCCAGCAGGCGCTTCTCCATCTTCTCGTGGAGCAGGAGGCCGTTCACCTCGTAGTCGAACTTGCGCTCGAACCAGCCCAGGAGGCGCCGCGCCTCCGCCCGCGCGGCGGGGTCGGCGGGGAGCAGCGGCGGGGCGGGGTGGCGCTCCTCCAGATGCTCCAGGATCGCGCGCGTCTCGCAGACGACCACCGCGTCGCGGCCGCGGCCGTCCACCAGCACGGGCGGCAGGCCGGAGGGGTTGAGGCCCGTCAGCGCGTCAGGCCGCTCCCAGTAGCGAACCACCTGCTCGGCGAAGGGCAGGCGCTTCTCGCCCAGCGCCAACCGCACGGTGCGCGAGAACGGGTCGAGGGTGAAGTGGTGCAGGGTTCGGTCGAGGGCCATGGACGCGGCGGGCACGGGGAGGAGGGCCGGCGACCTTGGCCCGGCGCCTCTTAACGACGCGTTCACCACGTCGCGGCGCCGTGCGCCTGGACACAAGCGCGTGAACGGCCCTGAAGCGTTCGGAGGCCCGGAGCCGAAACCCCGAAGCGCCGCAACACGTTCTCCCCTCCTCAGGGGCCGGCGGCCGGGCGAGGCGGACGCACCGCCCGTTGACAGGCCGCCGCCCCGTCAGACGGAGTGATTCCCATGCAAGCTGCGCAAGCGAACGGCTCGGACGGCCCGCAACTGGACGTGAACGTGTCCGGCAAGCACATGGACGTGGGCGACGCCCTGCGCACCCGCATCGCCGACGAGCTGACCGCAGGCGTGGGCCGCTACTTCGAGCGCGGCGGCGAGGCCGACGTGTTCGTCGGCAAGGAGGGGCACAGCGTCTGCGTCGACCTGGTGCTGCGCCTCGCCAACGGCCAGCGGCTCATGGCCAAGGGCCTGGGCGGCGACGCCCACGGCGCCTTCACCGCCGCCCTGGTGAAGATCGAGACGCGCATCCGCCGCTACAAGCGCCGCCTGGTGGCGCACAAGCCGCACAACGGCGGCGCGACGGCCCGCAGCGAGACGGCCGCCTACACGGTGCTGCGCCCGGCCGACGAGGAGGACGACCTCGTCGGTGACGGCGACTACGGGCAGGACGGCTCGGCTGGGAACGGCGCGCCGGGGGCGGCCATCATCGCGGAGTCGCAGAAGGAGGTTAAGTCGCTCACCGTCGGAGGCGCCGTGATGGAGCTGGAGCTGACGGAGGCGAGCGCGGTGATGTTCCGCAACGTGGCGCACGGCGGCCTGTCGGTGGTCTACCGCCGGTCGGACGGGGACATCGGCTGGATCGATCCCGAGCGCACGGCCGCGGCGGCGGACACGGCCGCGTCGCAGGCGCAAGCCGGCGCGGGAGCGCACTGAGGCGCGATGGACGTTTCGGACTGGCTCGCCCGGGGGGCGGTGGGCGACAAGGGCGGCGCGGGCTCCAAGCGCACGGCCCTGGCCGGCTTGGCCGAGCTCGCCTCCCGGCGGACGGGCGTGGACGCCGCCCTGGTGCTGGAGCGGCTGGCCGCCCGCGAGGCGGAGGGCTCCACAGGCGTCGGCTCCGGCGTGGCCCTGCCGCACGCGCAGCTGCCGGGGTTGGAGCGCATGACGGCGGTGTTCCTGCGGTTGGACCCCGCCGTCGCCTTCGACGCGGTGGACGGCCGGCCGGTGGACCTGCTGTTCGCCCTGTTCGCGCCGGAGGGCGACGCCGCCGCCCACCTGCGCGCCCTGGCGCGCGTGTCGCGCCTGCTGCGCCGCGCCGAGCTGCGCCGGCAGCTGCGCGCCGCCAAGTCGGCGGACGCCGTCTACGCCCTCCTGGCGGAGGCGCCGGCCAGCACGGCCGCCTGAGACGCGCGCGGCCTTCCGCCCGGCGGGGCGGCGCGCCACATGGAGGGGATGGCCGAGCCGAACGCCCCCAGCCCCGTCCCCGTCACCGTGCTCACCGGCTACCTGGGGGCGGGCAAGACCACGCTGCTCAACCGCATCCTCACCGAGGACCACGGCCGCCGCTATGCGGTGATCGTCAACGAGTTCGGCGAGATCGGCATCGACAACGACCTGATCGCCTCCTCCGACGAGGAGGTGTTCGAGATGAACAACGGCTGCGTCTGCTGCACGGTGCG
>CAXTCO010000217.1:0-4521 GCA_964242255.1 uncultured Caulobacteraceae bacterium
GGTCAGGGCGGCCCCGGTGCGGACGCGCGCCGCCACGCCGTCCAGCCGCACCGCGACGGGCAGGAGCTCGGGCGGGCGGGGCGGCCGCTTCTCCATCACGGGCGCGCGCGCCACAAGCAGGTCGCCGGCCGACAGGCTGCGCGCGTGGACGCGGCGGGTCAGGAGCTCCAACGGCCGCCAGTCGGCGGCGAGGTCGCGGGCGTCCAGCCACGCGCCACGGGCGTCGAGGATGCGCAGGCGGCGCAGGCGGAAGCGGCCGAACACGTCGCCGTCGAGCCCCTCCACGCGCAACCGCCCGACCGGCCCGAGCGGCGCCCCGTCCGCCAGGCGCACGACCAGGCTGCGCCCGGCGGGGGTGAGCACGCCGAAGCGCACCGCGAGGCCGGCCGCCGCGAGCAGCAGCAGCAGCGACAGGAGCATGTTTGCCGCGTGCGACATCCAGCGCCACCGGCGCTTCGGGCGCGGCGCCTCCGGAGCGCCCTCGGGCGCTCCGGCCCCGTCCGCGGCCGCGTCGGCGGGGAGCGCGGCCCCGCTCAAAAGCTCTGGCCCACGCTGATGTAGACCTGGAGCGGCGGCAGGCTGCGGTTCGGCGGGTCGCGCAGGGGCGAGGCGACGTCCAGCCGCACGGGCGCGAACGGCAGGGCGTAGCGCACGCCCACGCCCACCGCGGGGCTGAGGTCGCCGAAGTCGGGCTTCAGGGTCCGCCCGACGGCGCCCGCGTCCACGAAGCCGACCACGCCGAACGGCGTCGTCCCGATCCGCCGACGCACCTCGAACGAGGTCTCGAACAGCGACAGGCCCCCGATGGGCGAGGTGTCCGGGAAGGTGGGGCCGATGCTCTGGTACTCGTAGCCGCGCACGGAGCCCCCGCCGCCCGCGAAGAAGCGGTCGGAGATGGGCACGCCGTTCGGCGAGGCGCCCAGGATGGAGCCGATTCGCGCCCGCAACGCCAGCACCGTCTGCCCCGCCCTGTCCAGCGAGTGGAAGGCCGCGCCCTGGACCACCGCCTTGAGGTAGCGGTCGCTCACGTCGCCCTCCACCAGGGTGGGCGTCAGCCGGGCGTCCAGCCGATAGCCGGAATGCGCGTCCAGCGGCGTGTCCGTCCGGTCCAGCAGGAAGGCGCCGAACACGCGGTAGCCCTGGATGTTGATCGACGGCGTGTGCCGGTCGTCCACCCGCGTGTCGGACAGGACGCTCCCCACCGTGACGTAGGAGGTCTTGCCGTAGCGGCGGGTGACGTCGGCGGAGACCTGCTCGCCGCGCTCAACATAGGCGTCGGTGTCGGTGTCCAGGTAGTAGAGGCTCGTGTGCAGCGTCTGCCCCGGCCGGCGCCAGTGCGGAAGCGACAGCTCCCCGCCGTAGCGGCTGTCGATCTCCGCCAGGCGCGCCTGCAGGGTGAGGGTGTCGGCGAGGTGGAGCAGGTTGTAGCGCGTGAAGCGCAGGTCGAAGTCCGCGCCCTCCGTGGTCGAGTAGCCGGCGGAGAGGTCGAAGGCGCGGCGCGGCCGGTCGGCCAGCGACACCACCACGGGCCGCAGGCCGTCCGTGGTGTTCGCCGGGGCGAGCGCCACGGCCACCGTGTCGTAGACGCCCGTGTCCTGCAGGCGGCGCTCGAGCTCGGCCACGTCGTCAGGGCGGTAGAGGTCGCCCGGCGCCCAGGGGACGAGACGGCGGACCCAGTCCGGGTCGGTGCGGCCGATCCCGTCGAGCTTCAGCCCGTCCATCTTCACGATGGCGCCCGAGTCGATGTGGAACACCGGCCGCATGCTCGCGTCGGCGTGGTCGACGTAGACCTGCCGTGCGTCGGCTTTGGCGTCGGCGTAGCCCAGGGACTGCAGCTGGGCGAGCACGCGCCCCTCCGCCGCCAGCACGTCGGCGCTGCGGCCCGGCGCGCCCTTGTCCATGAAGCCCGCGGCCACGGCGCCCACGCGCGCGGCGGGCTCGGGCGGCGGCCCGTCGAACAGCACCTGGGTGGAGGAGACGGTGGTGCGCGCACCCAGCCTCACGCGCACCACCGCCTGGGGACGCGTGCCGGCGCCCACGTCCGGCGTGATCTCCGCGTCGTACCATCCCTCGGAGCGGAGCACGGTCTCCACCGTCTCGGCGGCCTCACGGGCGCGGCGGCGGGCGGCCAGGCGGTTGGCGGGCGGCTCGCGCGAGTCGCCCACGGCGCGCTGCAGCAGGGAGGCGAGCGCGCGGTCGGCCACGCCCTCGATCACCGCCTTGCGCGCGGCGGCGGACGCCGAGGTCGCGGCGGCGGCGCAGGCGAGGGCCGTGGCGGCGCGGGCGAGGCGTCGGGCCAAACCGGTGTCCGTTCAGCGGAGGTCGAGGCCGTCGGACCTCCGCGTCCGCCCTGTCGCCCCCGCGGAGGAGGTCTTAGCCGCGCGCCTCGGCCGTGTCATGCGCCTGTCCTCTCCACGCGGCGTCACGCCGCGCCGCGGACCTCCTCGACCTCCAGGGAGGGGCGGCCCTCGTCGGCGGCGATCCGGTCCAGGCGGTCCAGAAGGTAGTCGAGGTCGCCCTCGCCCGCGCTCTGCTGCGGCTGGGTGAGGAAACGCTCCAGCATCCGCTGCTGGAACGTGGCGGGGTCGCCGCTCTCCTCCACCAGCGACCGGTGCGCGTCCACGCCCGCGCGGAAGGCCGGCAGCAGGCGCTCGGGCAGCTCGGCCCGCTCGTAGAGGGCGCGCAGGCCGAGGGGGCCGGCGTCGTGCAGCAGGAGCCAGGCCCGGTGGTGCGGCACCCCCGCGAGCTGCGCCAGGGCGTGCTCCACGAACGGCATCCGCGCCGCCGCCAGGGCGCGCAGGACCAGGGACGCGCTGAGCCGCTCCTGCCGATGCAGGTGGGCGCAGAAGGCGGGCAGGTCGGCGGCCGCGCCCGCCTGGTCCACGAGGTCCAGGGTGGCGCGCTCGCGGGCGCCGAAGGCGACGCGCAAGGCGGTCTCGGGCGAGAGCTGGTGACGGTCGACGAGGTGGCGGCGCACCTCCTCGCCCACGAGGTCGACCAGCCGCTCGGCCACGCCCAGGGGCAGCAGGCGGCGGTAGGCCATGCCCGCGGTGATCGCGCGGCTGCGCGAGAAGCGCGCCAGCACGGCGCAGAGCGCGCCGTCGTCGAAGGCGGCGTTGTCGTTGGCGATGGCGACGGCGACGGCGCCCTCCTCACCGGCTTCGGCGATCGCGAGCGCCGCCTCCGGCCCCAGCTCCGCCCGCTCGGCCACCGCCATCTGGCGCGCGCCCGCCGTGCAACGGACGATGTCGGCCAAGTCCTCGTCGGTGAACGCGGGGGAGAACTGCAGCACCGGCGCGGCGATGCTGTCCACGTCCGCCGCCAGCCGCAGCGCCACGTCCCGCGGCAGTTCGCGGGACGCCTTGAGGGTCACGGCCAACGCCCGCCGCACCACCTCGGCCGCGTCGGCCGCCATCAGGCGCAAGATCTCTTCTGCGGCGCGCCGCTCGTCGTCTCCGACGCCCGTGTCGATGCGGCGGCATAGCCGGTGGGCGACGGCCGCGCGCGCCTCGTCGGAGGGCCCGCGCAGCAGCGCCCGGATGTCGCCTTCATCGAACGCGGCGCGCACGGTCATGGGGATCAGCCCTCTCCGCCGGAGCCCGCCGGCCCCCGCTCCCGTCGAGCGTCGCCGCAGCCGGTTAAGGCGGCGTTCACCGCGACGGCCCCGCGCCCGCCCGCGAGTCCGACAGCAGCGTCAGGAGTTCGGAGGTGAACAGCGATCCCGCGGCCCCGCCGGAGCCGGAGCCGCCGGCCGGGTCCTTGAGCAGGAAGGCGGTGAGCAGCTCCTGCTCGCGCTGGCGTTCACCCCTCGCCGCGCCGGCGTAGGCGGCGAAGGCGCCCTCCCCCGGGTCGGCGGCCGTCGCTTCCCCCAGGGGCACGACGTCCGCGCCGGCGGCGCGGCTGAGGTTCTGGTAGAGCTGCGACACCGTCACCGGCTGGCCGCCCCGGTAGAAGACGCCGTGGTTCGACGCGGCCGCCTCCGGGAACAGCGCCGCCGCCGCCGCGCCCGGGCTGCTGGCGGCAGCCTCGATCAGCCGGGCGGAGCCGGACGGGCCGAGGAAATGCGCCGCGTAGAGCTCGCCGCCCGTGGGCTCGCGCCCGGTGCGGCCGCGCAGGTAGGCGGCGTGGTCGCTCGCCAGTTCCGCCGCCATCACCGCGGAGGCGTGGGGGTCGAAGCGCAGGTCCATCACCGCCCGGTGCGCCTCCGGGCCGGAGACGCTGTAGCGGCCGTGGTCTTCGCCGATGAGGTCGGCGTAGCGGGCGAAGCCGTGGGCGGCCCCGTGCCGCTTCAGCGTGGCCATCCAGGTCTGCTCCACGAACTGGAACAAGCCCGCCGCGGAGGAGGCGCCCGCGTGCGCGTTGGGGTTGAACCCGCTCTCGCGCTTGGCGGTGCGAAGCAGGTAGTCGAAGTCGACGCCCGTCGCGCCCGCCGCGCTGCGCACGGCCGACTCGACGACGGCGCTCAGCCCCGCGATGCTCCCCACGCCCATGGGCAGGATTTGCCGGGCGCGTGGTTAAGAA
>CAXTCO010000218.1:0-4511 GCA_964242255.1 uncultured Caulobacteraceae bacterium
GGGCCGCAAGGGTCCCGGCGGGCGGCTCGGCGGAGGCCGGCTCGGCCGGCGCCGGGTCGGCCGCAGGGGGAGAGGCGTCGGCCGGGATCGCCTCGGTGGGGAGCGGGCGGGCGGGAGCGGCGGCCTTGGGGCGGGCGGGAGCGTCCCAGTCGGAAGGGATCGCCAAGTCGTCGGCGACGACGGTCGGCGCCTGCAGGACGGGCCGGGTGAACGGGGCGTCGAAGCCGAAGCCCGCGCCTTCCGTCACCGCGGCCGCCGGCTCGCGCCAGGCGGCGGCCGCGCCGATCACGTCCTTGGGCGCCGTGCGCGCGGGTGCGCCGTCCCAATCGCCGGCCCGCTGCTCGCGCCGACGGCTCCAGGCGTCGCCGCCGCCCAGACCGGACGGGAGCCCGTCGTTTCCTCCGCCCGGTCCGAACGGATCCGCGTCAGGGCGGGCCAGGGGATCGTCCGGTATGGCGCTGGCGAAGGGATCGGGCGCGGACCGGCGGGTCGGCTCCTCCGCGTCGCGGCCGCGCAGGAAGGGGTTGGCCGCCTCGGGCGCCGCGGACGTCGGGCGCGCATCGGCGTCCGCGCGCTCGACCAGAACCACGTAGGGACCGAACTCCAGCCTCTCCCCCAGGTCGACGCGCACCGTCTGGTCGCGCTTCAGCCGGGTGTCGCGCGAGCCCAGGGTGACCCCGTTGGTGCTGGTGTCGGTGACGCTGACCGCACCGCCGCGAACCTCCAGCTTCACGTGCAGGCGCGACAGCGCCCGGCCGGGGTCGGGCAACGCCCAACCGGCCGCGGAGTCGCGGCCGATGGTCAGCTCGTCGCGGTCGCCCAGCACGCGCATGTCGACCTGGCGGCCGGGGTCCGACGCCGCGAACAGGCGCAGGGCGATCATCCGGCGGCCAGCCGGGGCGCCGCGCGCCTAGGACCCGTCCCCTCGCTCACCACGCTTCCGCCGCTCCCGCCCTCGCTCGACTATCGACCGGACCATGGCCGCGACGCAAGCCGGCCAAGCTTCCGCCGGACCCGTAGAATCCACCTAGTTGAGGTCGATCATGGGCGCGGTGATGACCACGCCCTCCTTGCTGATCGACACCCGGCTGCCGCCCACCGACAGGACGATGGAGATGTCGGAGCTGAGGGTCAGCGCGCCCTTGGCGTGCAGGGCGTGGGAGCCCCCCACCTCGTGCCCGCTGTTGCCGGTGACCTGCAGCGCGCTGTCCTGGCCGATGGTGACGATCTCGTCCTTCACCGTCACCCGACGCAAGTTGCGCCCGGCGAAGGTGTAGATCTCCTCCGCGCCCGCCTTGTCCTCGAAGATGAACTCATTGGCGACGGAGCCGGAGGGGTGGCTCATGGTGCGCCAGCCCGCCTGGCTGAGGTTGGCGGGCGTGTCGTAGGGCTGCTTGTTGTCGCCGTTGTAGATGCAGGCGACCACCAGCGGGCGGTCGGGGTCGCCCTCCAGGTAGTCGACCAGCACCTCCATGCCGGGCCGCGGCACGAACTGCGCGCCGATGCGGCCGCCCGCCCACTGCTGCGCCACGCGCAGCCAGCAGGTGGAGACGCCCGCGTGGTCCCAGTGGAAGCGCACCTGGATGCGGCCGAACCCTTCGGGATCGACCTGGTCCGTCACCACGCCCGTCTGCGGCCCACGCACCACGGCCGGGGGCGTGGTGCGCTCGGGGCGGTGCGGCTGGTCGCTGGGCACCGCGATGAAGTGCTGCTCGTAGGTGGGCTCGCCCTCCTCCAACCCCCATGGATCGAAGGCGGAGTGGCTGACGGTGCTCACGGCGATGCGCCGCTCGCGCGGGCTCAGACGCGTGTCGTCGATCTCGAACCGGGCTCCCGGCATGAAGCCGGTGTATTTCCCCTGCCCTTCGACGGCCAGCGCCCCGCTCTCCTGGTGCTCCATGGAGAGCTTGGAGGCGCGGCGCACGTCGTCGGCGGTGTAGCCGTTGGCCGGCCACGCGTACTGGCGCGTGAACTTGGCGGCGTAGTCCAGCCGGCTGGCGGTCTTCACCGGCGTCAGCGAGGTCGGCTTCTTGAAGTCGTAGTCGTTGGTCAGCCACCCGCCCGTGCTGGCGGTGTAGGAGGTGCCCACGCTCTTCAGCCCCGGGTGCAGCGGGCTGGAGCGGAACGCCACCTTGGCCGGCGCGCCGTCGAAGAAGCCGGACGGATCGTCAGCCAGCGTCATCTTGTGCTTGAAGCGGCCGGCGCCCTCGTCATACGTGAAATAGTAGAAGACGCCCTCTTGCTGCATCAACCTGCTGATGAAGTCGAAGTCGCTTTCGTTGTACTGAACGCAGTACTCCCGCACCCGGGTCACGTTGCGCACCTTGGCGTCGTCGAAGACGATGTCGTGCTCGGAGAGGATCTGCGCGACGACCTGTTTGGCGGTCTTCGCCGTGAAGATCCGGTTGTCGCGGTTCAGCTTGGTGGCCGACAGGGTGGGCTCGATGTCGAGCACGAACTCGACGTATTGGCCCTTCTGGTAGGCGTGCTCGAAGCGCACGCACTGGCCGTTGACCATCCTTGGCGCGTCGTCCGACAGCCCCATCTGGAAGGTGATGGACGACCCCACCCACTGCGCGGCCTGCGGGATGTCGCCGCGGGAGCGGATGGTGAGCCGAAACAGGAAGGGTGTGGAGAGCTTCTCGCGCCCCTCCAACCGGAACAGGTAATAGTCCTGGACCGACCCAGGACTCTCTATCAGCTTCAGGAAGTTCTTAGGATCGCGGCCTTCGCCCATCGTTCACCTGCCCCGCGCACGCCGCCGCAGACGGGGGGCCGGCCAAGCCGCACCCCCGCAGACGACGGCCGAACGGCCCCGGTCAGGAACCGGCGGCGGAGATGAAGTCGAAGTTGCCCCGCTGCGCGGCCATGGACTTGCCGGACGCATCGGTGGAGAACTGGCTGATCTCGATCTTCGAGAAGTTCAGCGCGACGTTCTCCATCGGCTCGTGCTGACCCTGCGAACCCGCGGTGTTGTACGCTGAGGTGATGCAGTTGGTCATCTTGTATTCCATATACTTGTCTTGACCCCCGCCGGCCGACGGCATCGTCACCGCGAGCGTGGCGTTCGGGATCACCGATCCGTTCATCGAGTCGAGCATGAACTTCGCGCTCGTCTGATCCTGCTTCTTCACCAGGTGCAGGTCGCCGGGCGTCACCTTGCCTGCGGACAGGCGGTTCGACGAGGAGCCCACGGTCGTCTGCACCGGCACGGAGAAGCCCCAGCTGAACGACTCGACCTCGATCCAACCCTGGTATTGGCCCTTCGTCACGTTTCCCGTGAAGCCGTCCAACTTCAGATAGGCCGCCATGACTCTCTCTCCGCTCCCTCTTTCCTGTGCCTCGAGAGGCGCTGAAGCAGCCTAGCCGACGCTTGGTCGAGAGGCCAGCCCGACTTCCGTAGTCATCGTGAACGTGAAGCCGAACTCGCCGGCGTCGTCCACGCTCACATCAACCTGTGCGGTGGGCGTCTGTTCCATCATCCGCGACAGCATGTGGCCCGCCAGGGCGGGCGTGATCGTCTGGTTGAGGATGGCCTCGATGTTGCGGGCCCCGCTCTGCGTCTCCGTGCAGCGGGAGGCGATGGCGTCGGCGACCTCGCCGGCCCACGTCAGCTTCGCGCCGTAGCTGGCCGCCACCCGGTCGCGCACGCGGCCGAGCGCGATCTCGACGATCTCGCGGATGATCTCCGGAGGCAGGGGCGTGTAGGGCACCACCGTCACCCGGCCGAGGAACGCGGGCTTGAACACCTTCAGCAGGTCGGGCCGCAGGGCGGCGGCCAGGTGCGAGGCGTCCGGCGCGGTCTCCGGGTCCTCGTAGAGCTTCTCGATCGTCTCGGCGCCGGCGTTGCTGGTCATGATCAGCACCGTGTTGCGGAAGTCGATGTCGCGCCCCTGCCCGTCCTTCAGCTGGCCCTTGTCGAACACCTGGTAGAAGACGTCCTGCACGCCGGGATGGGCCTTCTCCATCTCGTCCAGCAGCACCACGCCGAACGGGCGGCGGCGGACCGCCTCGGTGAGCACGCCTCCCTCGCCGTAGCCGACGTAGCCGGGCGGCGAGCCCAGGAGCATCGAGACCTTATGCTCCTCCTTGAATTCGCTCATGTTGATCACGGTCATGGCCTGCTGGCCGCCGTAGAGCAGGTCGGCCAGGGTGATGGCCGTCTCGGTCTTGCCCACGCCCGAGGAGCCGCACATCAGGAACACGCCGAGCGGCTTTCGGGGGTCGGCCAGGCCCGCCCGCGCCACGCGCATGGCCTCGGCGATGGCGTGCAGCGCCTGCGGCTGGCCGCGGATGCGCCCGGCCATACGCGCGTCCAGGTCCAGCACGCCTCGAACCTCATCGGCGACCATGCGGCCGACAGGAATGCCGGTCCAGCCGGCCAGCACGTCGGCCACGGCCTGACGGTCGACCACGTCGAACACCAGGGGCGTCTCGCCCTGCCGCGCGGCCAGCTCGGCGCGGGCGGAGGCCAGCGCCTCGCGGCCGGCGGCGCGGCCCGCCTCGTCGCT
>CAXTCO010000219.1:0-4509 GCA_964242255.1 uncultured Caulobacteraceae bacterium
GCACGGTGGTCGCCGCCGCCGGCGCGGGCGCGGAGCCTGCGGCGCCGGCGGGGGCCGCACCGGCGGCGCGCGTCTTGTCGGGCGCAGGCACGGGCAGCGTTCCGCCCTGGGTGCGCAGCCAGGCGATGACGTTGATCCGGTCCTCGCGCTTCTTCAGCCCCACGAAGCTCATCTTGGTGCCGGCGACGTAGGCCTGGGGACCGGCGAGGAACTTGTACAGCTCGTCGTAGGTCCACTGCGGGTGCGCCTTGCCCTGGGCGATCATGCCGGCCGAATAGGCGAAGCCGGGGTGCGTGCCGGGGTCGCGGCCTTCCACGCCCCACAGGTTGGGGCCGGTCTGGTTGGGGCCGCCCTGGGCGAAGTTGTGGCAGCTCTGGCACTTGGTGGACACGACGGCGCCGGCGGCCGCGTCGGCGGTGGGCAGCACCGTGCCCCAGTCGGGCAGGGTGTCGGCCGCCTCGCCGCCGCCGTCGGCCGAGGCCTCCTGCACGGCGATGGTGTAGCCCGGCTTCTTCGGCGGCTTGGACGCGAGACCCATGTCGACCACCTGGCGCAGCGCCAGGATGGCCAGCCCGGTCGCGAGCACCGCGCCGAACACCTTGTTCCACTTCAGTTCGTCGTGCATGTCCGCCTGGGCGTTCCTGTCGGCATCGGCGCGCGAGGGCGCTCCGGCGGCGGCGGGAGGCTCCGCGCCGACGCGCGGCGTGTCTTGCACGTGACCGGCCCTGGCGCAACGGGCGGGTCGGCCGGGAGAGCCCCTTGCCCACGCTCGTGATCGTTCCCGCGCGGCTCGCCGCCACGCGCTTGCCGGGCAAGCCCCTGGCGCTCATCGGCGGCGTCCCCATGATCGTGCAGGCGTGGCGCCGCGCGGTGGCCGCCGGCGTGGGTCCCGTCGCCGTGGCGGCCGGCGATCCGCAGATCGTGGAGGCGGTGGAGGCGGCGGGCGGCCGCGCCGTGCTCACCGACCCGGCCCTGCCCTCCGGCACCGACCGCGTCCGCGCCGCCCTGCGGGCGCTCGACCCGGCCGGCGAGGTGGAGGCGGTGGTCAACCTGCAGGGCGACATGCCCTTCGTGACGCCCGAGCCGATCGCCGCCTGCGCGAGCGTGCTGGCGGCCGAGCCCGCCTGCGACATCGCCACCGTGATCGCCCCCGGTGATTCGGCGGACGCCGCCGATCCGGACGTGGTCAAGGCCGTGCTGGAGCGCGCGCCGGAGCCCGGCGGCGCCGTGGAGGCGCTGGACTTCTCCCGCGCCGCGCCCGCCGGCCCCGTGTGGCGCCACCTGGGCCTCTACGGCTACCGCCGCGCGGCTCTGGAGCGGTTCTGCGCCGCGTCCCCGTCCGCGCGCGAGCAGGCGGAGAAGCTGGAGCAGCTGCGCGCCTACGACCTCGGCCTGCGCATCTTCGCCGCGCGGGTGGAGGCGGCCCCGCTCTCGGTGGACACCCCCGCCGACCTGAAGGCCGCGCGCGCGTGGTGGTCGGCGCACGGCGCTGAGTTCGGTGGAGGCGCCTAGCCTTCCGCGCTCCATGCCTGGATCAGCCGGTGGGCGATGGCGGTGGGGGGCGGGCAGCTGCGGCCGTCCACCGTCTCGCCGGCCGCCAGGCGGGCGGCCTCGGGGCGGGTGAACCAGCGCAGCTCTTCGATCTCGCCGGGCTGGGGGCGCTCCTCGCCCTCGCCCACCTCGGCGATCAGGCCCAGCATGAGGCTGTGCGGGAACGGCCAGGGCTGGGAGAAGCGGTAGCGGACGGCCGTCGCCTTCAGCCCCGCCTCTTCCTCGATCTCGCGGGCGCAGGCCTCTTCCAGCGCCTCGCCCGGCTCCACGAAGCCGGCCAGCGCCGACATCATGCCGGGCGGGAAGCGCGGCGAACGGCCCAGCAGGCACCGGTCGCCGCGCACGGGCAGCATGATCGCCACCGGGTCCGTGCGCGGGAAATGCTCGGCCCCGCAGGAGGGACACAGCCGCTTCCAGCCGCCGTCGGCGACGGCGGTGGCCGCGCTGCAGTTGGCGCAGAAGCGGTGGCGGAGGCGCCACTCGAACAGGGCGCGCGCCCGGCCGGCGATGGCCGCCTCCGGCCCCGGCAGGGCGACCAGAATCGACCGCAGTTCCTCAAAGCGGCCGTAGGGAGCGAAGGCGGCCGCCGCCGCCGCGTCCTCCACGTCCAGGGCGAACACGGGCGTGGCCTTCCACAGGCCCAGGAAGGCGAGCCGCTCGCCGTCGGCCGCGAGCGGTCCCGCCAGGGAGGCGGGCGCGTAGCCCAGCCGCACGCCTCCTTCCGGCGCGGGCTCGGCGAGGGGGCGGCCGTCATGCAGGGGCAGGAGAAGCGCGTCGGGTTCGGCGAGGCGCGCGGCCAGCCAGCCCGGCTCTGAGCGGCGGTCGCCGGCGCGGTCGAGCGGGTCGCCGGCGAAGGTGAGGGGCGCCGGGTCGAGACGGGGCGCGGCCGCCCCGAGCGCCGCGGGGCCGCCCTGCGGGATGTCCATGCGCGCGCTCCGTCGCCCCGCCCGCTTACACACGGAGCGACGAGGCGAGGCAAGGCCGCCCCGAGCTTAGAGGCGTCTAGCTCGCGGCGTCCTGCGGATCGTCCGGCTCCGGGGGCGCGTCGGCGGCTGGAACGACCACCAGCCGCCCCTCCGCAACCCGCACCTCCGGCACGACCTCGCGCGTGAAGGGGTGGAGCACGGTGGGGCGCCCCTCGCCGGGGTCGATCTCCAGGATGTCGCCGGCGCCGTGGTTCAGCACCGCCTTGACACGGCCGAGCGCCTCGCCGCCCGGTGTCTGCGCGGCGAGGCCGATCAGGTCGGCGAGGTAGAACTCGTCCTCGTCCTCCGGCGGCGGCAGGGCGTCGCGCGGGACGAACAGGCGCAGGCCTTTCAGCGCCTCCGCCGCGTCGCGGTCGGGCGCCTCGGCGGCGCGGGCGACCAGCTCGCCCGCCTTGGCGACGCGGCCGCCGGTGAGGGTGAGGGCGGGCGCGCCGTCCTCGCGCAGGAGGCGGCGGAAGCGCAGCAGGGCGTCCGCCTCGGCGGTGTAGCTCGTGATCCGCAGCTCGCCGCGGACGCCGAACGGCCCCGCGACGCGGCCCACGAGGATGAGGCGGCGCTCCCCCGCGGGAAGCGCCGCCCCGGCCGTCATCAGGCCTGCTCTTCGGCGGGCGCCTCGGCGGCCGGAGCCTCCTCGGCTGCGGGCTCCTCGCCGGCGGGCTGGGCCGCGGCGGCTTCGGCGTCGGCGCGGGCCTGCTCGCGCGCCTGGGCCTCGGCCTCGGCGCGGTCGGTCTCGCGCTGGGCGCGCTCGGCTGCGCGCTCCTCGGCCTTCTTGCCGGGCTTGCCCTTCTCGGGGTTGTTGCCGTGCTCCCACTTGGCGAGGCCCTGGGTGGAGAGGAAGCGGGCCACGCGGTCGGTGGGCTGGGCGCCCTTGCCCAGCCACTCCTGGATGCGCTCGGTCTTCAGCACCAGGCGCTCGGGCGAGTCCTTGGCGACCAGCGGGTTGTAGCTGCCCACGCGCTCGATGAACTTGCCGTCGCGGGGCGAGTGCGAGTCGGCGATGACGATCTGGTAGTAGGGGCGCTTCTTGGCGCCGCCGCGGGCGAGACGGATCTTCAGCATAGGTCTTGCGTCTTTCTCTTCGGGTTCTGGCTTATTTCTTCGAGCCGGGGAGGCCGGGCAGGCCGAGGCCGCCCAGCTTGGAGAGGTCGAGGCCCGCGCCGAGCTGGCCGAGCTTGGAGAGGTCGGGCGCGCCCGCGCCGGGCGCCGCGGCCGGGAGCTTGCCGCCGCCCAGCGCCTTGAGGCGCGCGAGGTCGGGGCCGCCGCCCATGCCGGGAGGCGCGCCGCCTCCGCCCATGCCGAGGGCGGCCGCCATCTGCTGCATCTGGCGCCCGCCGCCCTTGGACATGCTCTTGAACATGTCGGCCATCTGGCGATGCTGCTTCAGCAGGCGGTTGATCTCCGCCACGTCCGCCCCCGCCCCCGCCGCGATGCGGCGCTTGCGCGAGGCGTTGAGGAGGTCGGGCTTGCGGCGTTCGGCAGGCGTCATGGACGAGATGATCGCGCCCTGGCGCTTGAACATCTTGTCGCCGGCCGCGCCGTCCACGCCTACGGCGCCCATCTGCTTCTTCAGGTTCCGCACGCCCGGCAGCATGCCCATGATGCCGCCGACTCCACCCAGCTTCTGCATCTGCTTGAGCTGGTCGGCGAGGTCCTCCAGGTCGAACTGACCCTTGGCCATCTTCTTGGCCATGCGCTCGGCCTTGGCCGCGTCGAGCTCTTGGGACGCCCGCTCCACCAGGGCGACGATGTCGCCCGCGCCGAGGATGCGGCCGGCCACGCGGCGGGCGTCGAACACCTCAAGGGCGTCGATCTTCTCGCCCGCGCCCAGGAACTTGATCGGCAGCCCGGTGACGTGGCGCATGCTCAACGCCGCGCCGCCGCGGCCGTCGCCGTCGGTGCGGGTGAGCACGAGGCCGGTCAGGGGCAGGCGCTCGTGGAAGGCCTTGGCCGTGCGCACCGCGTCCTGGCCGGT
>CAXTCO010000220.1:0-4500 GCA_964242255.1 uncultured Caulobacteraceae bacterium
CGACGGCGGCCTGGTGGTCGCGACGGGCGCCGGCGCCCTGCGGCTGCTGCAGCTGCAGCGCGAGGGCCGCGGCGTGCAGGACGCCGCCGAGTTCGGCCGCGGCCTGCCCCTGCCCGCAGGAACGCGGCTCGCCTGATGCCCCGCTACAAGCTGCTCCTGGAGTACGACGGCGGCCCCTTCGCCGGCTTCCAGCTGCAGGAGGGCGGGCCTCCCACCGTCCAGGGCGCCCTGGAGCGGGCGGTGCTCGGCTTCAGCGGCGAGGCGGCGCGGGTGCATGTGGCCGGGCGCACGGACACGGGCGTCCACGCCACCGGCCAGGTCGCCCACGTCGAGCTCGCGCGCGAGCGGCGGCCGGCCGTGGTGCGCGACGCCCTGAACGCGCACCTCGTGCCGGACCCGGTGACGGTGCTGGAGGCGGAGCCGGCGCCCGACGACTTCCACGCCCGCTTCTCGGCCGTGGGCCGCCGCTACCTCTACCGCATCCTCGACCGCCGCCCCCCGCCGGCGCTGGAGCGGTCACGGGTCTGGTGGGTGAAGACGCCGCTCGACGTCGAGGCCATGGCGGCGGCCGCGCGCGGGCTGGTGGGCGCGCACGACTTCACCACCTTCCGCGATGCGCACTGCCAGAGCGCCTCGCCCGTGAAGACGCTGGACGTGGCCGAGGTGTCGCGCGAGGGCGGCGAGGTGCGGCTGCGCTTCGCCGCGCGCTCCTTCCTGCACCGCCAGGTGCGCTCCATGGCGGGCAGCCTCGCCGACGTGGGCGCCGGCCGCTGGAGCGCCGACGACCTGCGCGCCGCCCTGGAGGCGCGCGACCGGAGCCGCTGCGGCCAGGTGGCTCCCGCGCGGGGCCTCTACCTCACGGGCGTGGACTACTGAGCGGCGGACGCGCCCCGGCGGCGGGGACGTTCTTCAGTGCAGCGTGGGGCCGGAGGGCTCGAGGGCGTCGCCCGGGGCGGCCGTGCGCGTCGGCAGCTCCAGACCGGACAGGGTGAGCGCCGCGCCCACGGCCTGCGCGGCGAAGACGCAGGCCTCCGACGCCCGCCCGCCGAGCAGCCCGTCCAGGGCGTCGCGCAGGGGCGCTTCGTCGACGTCGTGGAGCGAGGCCTGCCCCGCGGCCACCGCCGCCAGCACGCGGCGCTCGTCGGGCGACACCCCGCAGCAGCCGGGCGCGTGCAGCCGCACCGGGCGCGACCCGGCCGAGCCGACCACGCGCACGAAGGCGAGCATGTGCGCGAGCGCGTCGTCCGCATCCGCGCCGAGCAGGCCCTGGAACGTACGCCGCAGGCCCGCGCACTCCGCATGCCCCATGGCCAGGGCGCGAAAGCCGAGCAGCACCAGGTGCTCGCCGCGGAACAGGTCGCGGACGTCGGCCGCGGGCGGCGCGGGATCGGCGCCGCGGGCGAAGGCGAGGCTCATGGACGGCTCCGTCGAAGGGACGGGAGACACGCTGACATCATTGCGACCGCTTCGCAACTGCATCTTCATCACGGTCGCGTGAGGAGCGCGGCGGTCAGGCCTGCATGGTCCAGCCCTCCACGCCCATGGCCGCCTGCCGCAGGGCCTCGGAGCGGGTGGGGTGGGGGTGGCAGGTGCGCGCCACGTCTTCGGACGCGCCGCCGAACTCCATGGCGACGCAGTACTCGCCGATCATCTCGCTGACGGCTGGGCCGATCATGTGGACGCCCAGGATGCGGTCGGTGGCGGCGTCGGCCAGCACCTTCACGAAGCCCTCGGCCTCGTGGTTCACCTTGGCGCGGCTGTTGGCGGAGAAGGGGAACTTGCCGGACTTGTAGGCGACTCCCTCGCCGCGCAGCTCCTCCTCCGTCCTGCCCACCCAGGCCACCTCGGGCGCGGAGTAGATCACGCCCGGGATGACGTCGTAGTTCACGTGGCCGGGCTGGCCGGCGATCGTCTCGATGCAGGCGACCGCCTCGTCCTCCGCCTTGTGGGCGAGCATGGGGCCGTAGGTGACGTCGCCGATCACCCACACGCCGGGCGCGCTCGTGGCGTAGCGCGTGTTGGGCACGAAGCCGCGGCCGTCGACCTCCACGCCGACGGTCTCCAGGCCCAGGCCCTTGGTGTAGGGGCGGCGGCCCACGGCCACGAGCACCACGTCGGCCTCCAGGGTCTCGCCGGCCCCGCCCTTCACGGGCTCCACGCCGACGCGCACGCCGGCGCCTTCGCCTTCGGGCGTCAGCTCGGCGCCGGTGACCTTGGTCCCGAGCCTGAACGCCACGCCCTGCTTGGCCAGGGTGCGCTGGAAGGCGGTCGCCACCTCCGCGTCCGCGCCGGGGACGATGCGGTCGAGGTACTCCACCACCGTGACCTGCGCACCGAGCCGGCGCCACACGGAGCCCAGCTCCAGGCCGATGATGCCGGCCCCCACGACGATCATCGACCTCGGGACCTCCGGCAGGGCGAGGGCGCCCGTGGAGTCCACCACCCGCCGCTGGTCGACGGGCACGCCGCCCACCTCCGACGGCTCCGAGCCGGTGGCGACGACGATGTTCTTCGCCTGGAGCACGCGCTCGGCGCCGTCCTCGCCGGTGACGACCACCCGGCCGGGGCCGTCGATGCGCCCGCGGCCGCGCACCCACTCCGCCTTGTTCTTCTTGAACAGGAACTCGACGCCCTTGGTCAGCTGGCCGACGCTCTTGTCCTTCTGCGCGTGCATGGCGGGCAGGTCGAGTTCGGGGCTGACCTTGATCCCGAGCCCCGCGAAGTCCTTCGACGCCGCCTCGAACATCTCCGACGCGTGCAGCAGCGCCTTGGACGGGATGCACCCCACGTTCAGGCAGGTGCCGCCCAGCGTGGGCCGCATCTCCACGCACGCCGCGCTGAGCCCGAGCTGGCCCGCGCGGATGGCGGCGTTGTAGCCGGCGGGGCCGCCGCCGATGATCACGACGTCGTAGCTGTCAGGCATGTCAATCCTCTGTCCCGCCCTTCAGGCGGGCGATGATGTCTTGAACGGAGACGGGGTCGTCCGAGCGGCGCCAGTCCACGATCCCCAGGCCGGGAATGCGGGCGAAGTGGCGGACGTTGCTCGTCACCGCCACCCAGTCCCGCCCCAACGCCTGGGAGCCGATCAGGAGGTCGGGCGCGCCGAGCTCGGCGTTGGGAAAGGGCAGCCGCTCCAACTCGGCGCGGACCCGCCCGGCCGTCATGGCGTCGTCGCCCTCGAACGGCGCCACGTCGACGAAGGCGAGGAGGCGCTCGAGATCGTTCAGACGCGCATCCGCCCGGCCGCTGTTGTAGGCGCCGAAGGCGAGCTCGAAGAGCGCCACAGCACTGAGCTTGAGGCCGTCGCCGCGGGCCCGCGCCGCGTTGAAGCGCTCGCGCACGCCGACCTCCTCGCCGCGGAGCAGGTCCACCGCGGTGCTGGTGTCCAGGCTGTAGATCACCAGGTGAGGTCCGCGGCCTTCTCGTCGCTGTCGGCCGAAAGGTCCGCCGGCTCCCGCCAGTCGTCCTGCGGCCGTCCCGTCTTATTGGCGTCGATGGCGGCCCAGAGCGCGTCGCAGTCCGTCGCGATCGGCTCCAGGATGACCTGATCGCCCTCCCTGCGCGCCCGCACTTCCGTTCCGGGGAAGCGAAAGGCCTTCGGCAGGCGCACCGCTTGGCTGCCGCCGTGGGTGAACAGCTTGGCCCTGACGGTCTCGCCCATGCGACGGCTCCGTAGCTACGTCATGTAGATACGTCGCGCCCGCCGGCAGCGCAAGGGAGGATCAGAGATCCAGCAGCAGGCGCTGCGGGTCCTCGACGGCGTTCTTCACGGCGACGAGGAAGGTGACCGCCTCCTTGCCGTCGACGATGCGGTGGTCGTAGCTCAGGGCGAGGTACATCATCGGGCGGATCTCGACGCGGCCGTCCACCGCCACCGGGCGCTGCACGATGTTGTGCATGCCCAGGATGCCCGACTGCGGCATGTTCAGGATCGGCGTCGACATCAGCGAGCCGTAGATGCCGCCGTTGGTGATGGTGAAGGTGCCGCCCTGCATGTCCTCGATGCCCAGCTGGCCGTCCCGCGCGCGCTTGCCCAGGGCGCCGATCCCCTTCTCGATTCCGGCCAGCGTGAGGGCGTCGGCGTCGCGCAGCACGGGCACGACCAGGCCCTTGTCGGTGCCGACGGCCACGCCGATGTCGTAGTGGTTCTTGTAGATGAGGTCCTGACCGTCGATCTCGGCGTTCACCGCCGGGATCTCCTTAAGGGCGGCCACCACCGCGCGGACGAAGAAGCTCATGAAGCCGAGCTTCACGCCGTGGCGCTTCTCGAACACGTCCTTGTACTGGTTCCGCAGCGCCATCACGGCGCTCATGTCCACGTCGTTGAAGGTGGTCAGCTGGGCGGCGGTGCTCTGCGCCTCCTTGAGCCGCCGGGCGATGGTCTGGCGCAGGCGCGTCATCCGCACCCGCTCCTCGCGCGGCTGGTCCTGGCGCGGGGCGGCCGGGGCGGGCTGCGGGGCCGGGACGGCGGGCGGAGCGGCCGGGGTGCGGGCCTGCGGC
>CAXTCO010000221.1:0-4455 GCA_964242255.1 uncultured Caulobacteraceae bacterium
CCGGAGGCGCTGATGCGCGCCAACATCGTCTACGCCAACGCCATGCTGCGCCGGAACGCGGGGATGCAGCCGCGCGTGCAGGAGGGCTTCGGCCCTCTGGCCCTGGCCAAGCTGGGCTTGGCGCGCGCCGCCAAGGTCGCCCGCCGCAACGCTCCGACCCGCACCGCGCCGCCGGCGAGCTTCCGGCTGGACGCCACCGCGCCGGGGCTGATGGCGGCGATGTGAGGGCGCGGCGGCCGGGCCTTTAGTAGCCGGCCCCCTCCGTCGCCGCACCGGCGCCCTTGACGACCGGCAGCCACACGGCGCTCGCCTGGGCGCCTCCCTCCAGCACGCCGATCGTGGCCGCGCGGTAGTCGGCCGGCTTGGCGTCGAAGATGTTGGGCACGTAGGTCTGCGGGTTGCGGTCGTAGAGGGGGAAGGCGCTCGACGAGACCTGCACCATGATCCGGTGCCCCGGCAGGAACACGTGGTTGGCGTTGGGCAGGGCGAAGCGGTAGCGCTGCGGCGTGTTCGCCGGGATGGGGCTCGGGTCGGAGAAGCTGTTCCGGTAGCGTCCGCGGAAGATGTCCGTGCCGATCGGCATCTCGTAGCCGCCCAGCTCCGGTTGGTTGCCGGGCTCGCCGGTGTGCCGGAAGCCGTACTGGCCGGGGAAGACGTCGATCAGCTTGACCACGAAGTCGCCGTCCGTGCCCGTCGTGGTCGCGGCGAGGTCGACCTGCGGCGCGCCCTGCAGCGTCACCGCCTCCTTCAGGGGCGGAGTCTCCCAGGTCACCACGTCCGGGCGCCCGTCGATGAAGCGCTGGTCGCGGATCAGCCAGGTGCGCCACGACTCCTTGTCGTCGAAGCGGACAGGACGCGGCGTGTAGGACACCGGCTTGGCAGGGTCGGAGACGTAGCGCGTCACCGTGGACGCCGCGGGCCGGTCGAAGCCCGCCGCGCCCGCGGCCTGCAGGTAGAGCGGCGTCAGGGCGGCGGCGCAGCCCTGGGCGCAGGCCGTCGGCCAGGTCGGGAACTGCTGCCAGCGGTTCAGGGCGGCGTTGTAGACGGTCGCATGGGCGAGCTTGGGGTCGGGGCCGTCCGCCAGGTAGTGCGCGAAGAACGGACCGACCATCTCCGCGCGGTACTGTTCGGCGGTGTCGCCGCTCCACTTGAACTCGCCCAGATGATCGCCGATCCGGTTCACTTGGCTGTGGAACCATGGCCCCATGACGAGCCAGTTGTTACCCTCATGCCCGGCCGCCTTCAGCGCGGCGTAGGCGTGGTTGGCGCCCCACATGTCCTCCTGATCCCAGAGCCCCTGCTCCCACAGGGTGGGCACGTCCGACGGGTGGGCGGCGACCAGGCGGTCCAACGCCTGCCCGCGCCAGAAGGCGTCGTAGGCGGGGTGGTCCATCAGGCGCCGCAGGTACGGCAGCTTCTCCAGCGCGCGCGCACGGACGTAGTCGCCGGTGGAGCCCGCCTGCAGGAACGTCGTGTAGTCGTCGTAGGCCTCGCGCGGCACGTCGTCGCCGGCGCCGGCCTGAGCCGTCTGCGTGCGGACGTAGTCGATGGCCGGGTTGCGGAAGGCGCCGTAGTGGAACCAGTCGTCGCCCATCCAGCCGTCGACCATGGGGCTCTCGGGCACGGCCGCTTTCAGCGCCGGGTGGGGCGCCAGGAGCGCCATCACCACCGTGAAGCCCTCGTAGGAGGAGCCGATCATGCCCACGCGGCCGTTCGACTCGGGGGTGTGCTTCACCAGCCAGTCGATGGTGTCGTAGGCGTCGGTGACGTGGTCGACCCGGGTCGGGTTGAGCGGCCCGATCGGCGGGCGCGTCATCACGTAGGAGCCCTGGCTGCCGTACTTGCCGCGCACGTCCTGGAAGACGCGGATCCAGCCGCGCTTCACGAAAGGCTCGGACTCCAGCGGCAGCGTCTCCAAAAGGGTGGGGCCGTCGGCGGCGTCGGAGTCACGCACCGCATCGGCGGCGTTGTAGGGCGTGCGCGTCAGGATGATGGGCGCGTCGTGCGCGCCCTTGGGGATCCAGATCACCGTGTAGAGCTTCACCCCGTCGCGCATGGGGATCATCTCGACACGCTTCACGTAGTCGAACGCCGCCGTCGGCGTGGCGTAGACGCCGGGGATGTCGTTTCCGGCGGCGTCCTTGGCGGAGGCGGCGGGGCTTCGTGCCGGGGCGGCGGCTTGGGCGAGCCCGGCGCCCGCGAGCAGGGCGCCGGCCGCCGCCGCCATGAACCAACGCGTCATCCACCGCCTCCCCACCCGATCAAAGCGAAGGCATCTCACATGACGGTGAGATGACGGCAAGCGCGCCCAGGAAGTGGTGCGGCGGCCGGCCGCCGGTCACCCCGCCGTGTCGGGGCGCCCCTCCGTCGGCTCGCCGGTGTGCGGGTCCGTGCGGGTCTTCGGAGTGCGGGAGGAGCCCTCGGACCCCTCCGGCTCCGTTTGGTGCCGGGGCGCTTCGCCGTCCTCGCCCGGCGGCTTGGCCGACCCCTCCTCGTAGTGGCCGGACCGGTAGGGCGGGTGGTCGTGGTCGGGATCGGGCATGCGAGGACAACGCCCGCCGGCCCTCCGCGTTCAGGCGGCGAGGTCCACCACCACGGGAACGTGATCGCTCGGCTTCTCCTTGGCGCGCACGTGCTTGTCGATGCGGCACGCCTCCAGCCGGTCGGCGGCCTGCGGCGAGAGCAGGGCGAAGTCGATGCGGATGCCGATGTTCCGCTGCCAGGCGCCGGCCTGGTAGTCCCAGAAGGTGAAGCCGTGCGGGTCCTCGCCGGCCGCCAAGTTGGCCTCGGTTAGGCCCAGGGTCTTCAGGGCGCGGAAGGCGTTGCGCGTCTCGGGCCGGTAGAGGGCGTCGCCCGTCCACATGGCGGGGTCGCTGCAGTCGGCGGGGGTGGGGATCACGTTGTAGTCGCCCATGAGCGCGAGCGGCTCCTCAAGCTGGAGCAGGTCGGCGGCGTGGCGGCGCAGGCGCTCCATCCAGGCCAGCTTGTAGGCGAACTTGCCGGTGGTCGCCGGGTTGCCGTTGGGCAGGTAGATGGAGGCCACGCGCACGGGCGCGGGGGCGGCGACCACCGCCTCCAGGTAGCGGGACTGCTCGTCCGCCTCATCGCCTGCGTCGAGGAGAGGCAGGCCGCGGCGCACGTCCTCCAGCGGGTGCTTGGAGAGGATCGCCACGCCGTTGTAGCTCTTCTGCCCGAGCACGGCGGCGTTGTAGCCCAAGGAATCAAAGGCTTCGCGCGGGAACCTCTCGTCGACGCACTTGATCTCCTGCAGGCAGGCGACGTCGGGCTGCGCCTCGCGGAACCAGTCGAGCACGGTGTCGAGCCGCGCGTTGACGGAGTTCACGTTCCAGGTGGCGAGGCGCATGGCGCGCGTTTGAGCGCGGGCGGCGCGGGGTGTCCAGCCGTCAGAGCGCGTCCCACCACGCCGCGATCCGATCGGCGGCGAGGCGGGGGACCTCGCGCGGGATCAGGTGCCCGACGCCGGGCAGGGCCCCCACCTCCGCGCGGTCGAGCTGCGACGCCGTGAGCCGGTGCTGGGCGTCGGCGCCCAGGCGCGCGTCCTTGTCGCCGCCGAGGATCAGCGCGGGGACGTTCACCGTGGGGACGTCCACCGCCGCGCGCGCCGGCGGCGAACCACCAGCGGAACGTCGCCGGGTCGCTCGCCAGCCAGTCCTCCACCGCCTGCGCGCGCACGGCTGGCGTGAGCGGGGCGGTCGTATTCTCGTCGGCGGCGGCGCTCCCCGGCGTGGGACCGTCGGCGACGAAGGCGTTCCGCTCCGCCTCGTCCATGGGCTCGCCGCCGGGCGGGGAGGGGGCGAGCAGCACGAGGCCGGCCAGGCGCCCGGGCCTGCGCGCCGCGGCGGCGAGGGCGAACTTGCCGCCCATGGACCAGCCGAGCAGCAGCACCGGCCCGTCCGTCCGCTCCACCGCCGCCGCCGCCCAGTCCGCGTAGGCGGCGACGGAGGGGCGGTCCAGCGGGGCGGCCCCGCCGAAGCCGGGCAGGTCGGGCGCGGCCGACGGGCCGTTCCATGCGGCGCGCAAGGCGTCGAAGGCGCGCCCGGCGGCGCCCGGCCGTGGAGGCGCAGCAGGGTCGGGCGGGCGCTCACGCCGGGAGGGCCGGCGGTGTCGGCGCAGGGGCGAGCTCCCCCTCCCAGTGCGAGACGGCGGCGGCGGCGACGCAGTTGCCCGCCACGTTCGTGGCCGCGCGCCCCATGTCGAGGAAGTGGTCCACGCCGAGGACCAGCAGCAGCCCCGCCTCGGGGATGCCGAAGTAGGGCAGGGTGGCGGCCATCACCACCAGCGCCGCCCTCGGCACGCCGGCGATGCCCTTGGAGGTGATCAGGAAGAGGAGAAGCATCAGCCCGCGCTGCGGCAGGCTGAGGTGCACGCCGTAGATCTGCGCGATGAACAGGCTCGCGAAGGTGCAGTACATCATCGAGCCGTCCAGGTTGAACG
>CAXTCO010000222.1:0-4431 GCA_964242255.1 uncultured Caulobacteraceae bacterium
AGACGTTCATCGGGTTCCACTTGGGCGTCTCGGTGACGCACCAGGCGATCATGTCCGAGATCAGCCGCAGGGACGGCTGGGGCGGGTAGATGTAGGTCCCGCGCGAGAGATACTCCTTCACGAGGTCGTTCTGCGTGGTGCCCTGCAGCGCCCTGACGTCGGCCCCCTGCTCCTCCGCCGCGGCCGTGTAGAGCGCCAGCAACCACGGCGCGGTGGCGTTGATGGTCATGGAGGTGTTCATCTTCGCCAGGGGGATCCCGTCGAAGAGCGCGCGCATGTCGCCCAGATGGCTGACGGGCACGCCCACCTTGCCCACCTCGCCCCGCGCCAGCACGTGGTCGGGGTCGTAGCCCGTCTGGGTCGGCAGGTCGAAGGCCACGGAGAGCCCCGTCTGCCCCTTGGCCAGGTTGCCGCGGTAGAGCGCGTTGGACTTGGCCGCCGTCGAGTGCCCCGCATAGGTGCGGAAGATCCAGGGCGCGTCCGCCTCGTGCTGGAAGGGAGCGTGCGGTTTCGGCGGGCTCATGGAGGGCGAGCTTGGCGCGGCGCGGCACGGCCCGCAAGCACCATGCTGCAGTGCAGAAAGCGCTTGCCCCCCGCGACGTTCGGGTGACAGCATGCCGCACCGGACCGTCTCTGCGAAGACGGCGCCTGCGGAGCGCGAGCCCGATGTCGACCGCCGTCCTCGACTGTCCCGTGGCCGAGAAGGACCTCTACGAGGTGGGCGAGATGCCCCCCGCCTTCCACGTGCCGGAGAGGATGTACGCCTGGGCCATCCGCCGCGAGCGCCACGGCCCTCCGTCCAGCGCCATGCAGGTGGAGGTGGTGCCCACGCCGACCATCGGCGACGACGAGGTTCTGGTGCTCGTGATGGCCGCGGGCGTGAACTACAACGGCGTGTGGGCCTCGCTGGGCACGCCCATCAGCCCCTTCGACGGGCACAGGGCGGACCACCACATCGCCGGCAGCGACGCCTCCGGCGTGGTCTGGGCCGTGGGCCGCAAGGTGAAGCGCTGGAAGCCCGGCGACGAGGTGGTGGTCCACTGCAACCAGGACGACGGCGACGACGAGGAGTGCAACGGGGGCGACCCGATGTACTCGCCCTCGCAGCGCATCTGGGGCTACGAGACGCCGGACGGCTCCTTCGCCCAGTTCTGCCGCGTGCAGTCGCGCCAGCTGATGGCGCGCCCCAAACACCTCACCTGGGAGGAGGCCGGCTGCTACACTCTCACCCTGGCCACCGCCTACCGCATGCTGTTCGGGCATAAGCCGCACGTGTTGCGACCGGGCGACAACGTGCTGGTGTGGGGCGCGTCCGGCGGCCTGGGCGTGTTCGCCACCCAGCTGTGCGCCACAGCGGGGGCCAACGCCATCGGCGTGATCTCCGACGAGTCCAAACGCGACTACGTGATGAGCATGGGCGCCAAGGCGGTGCTGAACCGCAAGGACTTCAACTGCTGGGGTCAGCTGCCGCCCGTCAACGGTCCCGAGTTCGGCGACTACATGAAGGAATGCCGCAAGTTCGGCAAGGCGATCTGGGACATCACCGGCAAGCGCGACGTCGACATGGTGTTCGAGCACCCGGGCGAGTCGACCATCCCCGTCAGCGTGTTCCTGGTGAAGCGCGGCGGCATGGTGGTGATTTGCGCGGGCACCACCGGATACAACCTGACCATGGACGCCCGCTTCCTGTGGATGCGCCAGAAGCGCGTGCAAGGCAGCCACTTCGCCAACCTGATGCAGGCCAGCCAAGCCAACCAGCTGGTGATCGAGCGCCGCATCGACCCCTGCCTGTCCGAGGTCTTCCCGTGGGACGCCATCCCCGCCGCGCACGAGAAGATGCACGCCAACCTGCACCTGCCCGGCAACATGGGCGTGCTGGTCACCGCCCAGCGTCCCGGCCTGCGCACGGTCGAGGAGGTGATGGAGATCAGCGCCGGCCGCACCTGATCTTGTCGTACAAAGCCGACGAGTTTGTCCGTAGGGCGTGCGAAGACCTAGGCTGGAACCTGGCCGATCTGGTGGCTCGTTGCGCCATCTGGGCTCGTCCGGATGTTTTTGATCAGCTCCTTGGGATCGATCCTTACGGCCGGTGGTTCCCCAACACGCGGCGGATGCGGGTCGCGACAGGTGAGAAACGCCGCCAAGTCATTGGTGGAGTCACGTTGGACGACAACACCTACGCTAATTACGCCATCAAGCTTGCGGCGTTCGGGAGCAGGACGACCGCTTCCGGTTTCCACGCCTGCCACGTTTGGACGGGAACCTGTTACGATGCTAGATACCATACCTGCATAGCCAACCTGGTTCTCATACCCGCTCCACTCGCCGGCCTTTCCGATCACGATCCACAAGTCGTGTGCGCCCTCAAGCACCGTGCTCAGGAACTCTTCGATTGGCGGCCTTGACGGAGAGAAGGAACCGCGACGGCCCAGCGGCTATCCTGACGCGGCTTCATGGCGGGACAAGGAGCCGTTTGATGCTCGGGTGCGCTCGGCCCTGGAGCGTCGGCGGGGCGGGGGCGGAGCCTCGATCTGATCCGCCTGCGGCGCCGCGCGGGCTGGCGCGGCGCCCGCGGCGGGCGCACACCTCGCCGATGACCTGGGGCGACCTCGTCCACCCGCTGATCAACATGACGGCCATCGTGGTGGTCCGCTACTTGACGGTGGCCGCGACACTGCACGCGCTGCTGTGGCGGCGCGCGCCGACCCGTTCCGTGCGCCTGAGCCGTCGGGCGCCGAGCGCCGCGCAGCTGCGCGGAGAGATCGCCCTCTCGGTCGGCTCGTCGGTGATCTACGCGGCGCCCGCTGCGTTCGCCATGCAGGCGTGGAAGATGGGCGGCACGCGGATGTACTCCGACCTGTCGGCCGCCGGCTGGCCGTGGCTGGCGGCGGAGGCGCTGGCCTACCTCCTGCTGCACGACGCGTTTTACTACTGGTCGCATCGCTTCATGCACTGGAGACCGGTGTTCCGCGCCTTCCACGCCGGCCACCACCGCCACCCAGAGCCCTCCCCCTTCGCCGGCTTCGCCTTCGACCCGCTGGAAGCGTTGCTCACCGGCTGGTTCCTGCCCGCGCTCGTGTTCGTGATCCCCATGGAGGTGCATCTGGCTGTGCTGCTGCTGCTGGGGGTCACCGTCACCGGCACGATCAACCATTGCGGCTGGGAGGTCTGGCCTCGTCGCTGGGTGGAGGGCGCCTGGGGCCGTTGGATCGTGATCCCGGCCCACCACAGCCAGCACCACACCCGTTTCGGCTGCAACTACGGGCTGTACTTCCAGCACTGGGACCGCTGGCTGGGCACCAACGCGGAAGCGGTGACTCACCCGGCTTGGCGCGCGTCACGCCCGCCGACGCACTCCGGCCACGCCGCCGCGCGGGCGCAGGCCTAACCCGCCCCGCGCACCAGCCGCACGGTCACCATCTCGCCGCCCACCGCCTTGGTCCGCCAGGTGGTCCCGTTCGGCAACGGCGTGCAGTAGCCGCCGATCGGGATCGGGCGGCGCTGGTGCAGGCACACCGTCCCGCCCTTCACGTCCCACACGCCGCTCGACGGCGTGTTCCTCCGTCCGCGGTAGGCGTAGGTGCCGTCGCGGGCGAGGTTGAGGTGGCCCTGGCGGCCGTCGTCGTAGGTGGAGACCAGCGTGCCGCCGAACGCCGGTTCCAGCCGCGCCTCCACTTCCGGAGGGACGGCCGGAGCGACGGCGGCGAGCGCCAAGGCGAAAGCGAACACGGGCATGCGGCGGCTCCGGTTGAGCCCTCGCAACGCGTGGCGCTCCCCTGCGTGCCACCGACGCAGATTGACTTCCGCATGGCGAAGTCCATATGCATGCTGCATACCGGAGGCAGGTTGAGCGAATCCGCGCCGTCCGTTCGCCCTTTGACATCGGGCGGCCCCGGCGAACGCAAGCTCCCTTTCCTCCGACCTTCCGAGGCCTTTTGACAACCTTCGCAGACCTGGGGCTCAGTCCCTCCACCGTGCAAGCGGTGATCGACACCGGCTACACGGTGCCCACTCCGATCCAGGAACAGGCGATTCCCGTCGCCCTCGCCGGCCGCGACGTCCTGGGCATCGCTCAGACGGGCACCGGCAAGACCGCCGCCTTCACCCTGCCCATGATCGACCGCCTGGGCGCCGGCCGCGCCAAGGCGCGCATGCCGCGCTCGCTCGTGGTCGCCCCCACGCGCGAGCTGGCCGACCAAGTGGCCGGATCGTTCGAGAAGTACGCCAAGGGGACCAAGCTCTCCTGGGCGCTCCTGATCGGCGGCGTCTCCTTCAAGGATCAGGAGACCAAGATCGACCGCGGCGTCGACGTGCTGATCGCCACGCCCGGCCGCCTGCTCGACTTCTACGAGCGCCGCAAGATCATGCTGCTCGATGTGAAGACGCTGGTGGTCGACGAGGCCGACCGCATGCTCGACATGGGCTTCATCC
>CAXTCO010000223.1:0-4384 GCA_964242255.1 uncultured Caulobacteraceae bacterium
CGCCAGGCCACCGCGCGCAGGCGGCCTCCGTCGGCGCCCTGCAGCTCCACGCGCACGTGGCCGCCGCGCACAGCCCTGGCCCCGACCGCGCGCACGCCGGCCAGGGCGAACAGGGGCTCCGCGTTGCCGGGGCCGAAGGGCTGAAGCGCCTGGAAGTCGGTCCACAGCGCCCGGTCGCAGGCGGCGGGGGCGAGCAGGCCGTCGATCTCCAGCATGTCGGCCGCTTCCGCCGCCTGGCGCTCGGGGGCGAGGCGCCCATGCAGGAAGGCGCGCAGCTCGTCCACCCGCTCGGCGCGCACGGTCAGGCCCGCAGCCATGGCGTGGCCGCCGCCCGCGAGCAGCAGCCCCGCCTCCCACGCCGCGCCCACGGCGGCGCCGAGGTTCACGCCGGGCTGCGAGCGGCCGGAGCCCTTGCCCACGCCCTGGGCGTCCAGCCCGACCACCAGCGCCGGGCGGCGGAAGCGCTCGCGCAGGCGGCCGGCCACCACGCCGACGACGCCCGGATGCCAGTCGGCGCCGGCGACCACCAGCACAGGCGTGTCCGGGTCACGCGCGAGCTCCGCCTCCGCCTGGCGGGCGGCGGCGTCCAGCGCCTGCGCCTCCACCTCGCGCCGCTGCCCGTTCAGGGCGTCGAGCTCGGCGGCCAGGGCGCGGGCCTCCGCCGGGTCGTCGGTGGCGAGCAGGCGCAGGCCCAGGTCCGCGCGCCCGATCCGTCCGCCGGCGTTGATCCGGGGGCCGAGCAGGAAGCCGGCGTGGAAGGCGGACGGCGCGCCCGACGCGCCCGCGGCCTCCGCCAGGGCCTTGAGGCCCGGGTTGTCCCACGCCGACATGCGGCGCAGGCCGAGGGCGGTCAGGGCGCGGTTGAAGCCGGTCAGGCGCGTCACGTCGCACACGGCGCCCAGGGCGGCGAGGTCGAGCCAGCGGCGCAGGTCGGGCTCGCGCCGGCTCCCCTCCCCGGCGGCGTCGAACAGGCCCCGCGCCCGCGCCTCACGGTTCAGCGCCGCCAGCAGCACGAAGACCACCCCCGCGGCGCACAGCGCCCCCTGCCCCGAGCCGCACAGGGGATTGTTGGGGTTCACCAAGGCCGCGGCCGGCGGAGACTCGCCCGGACGCATCAGGTGGTGGTCGATCACCACCACGGGCAGCGCCATCTGCGCGGCGGCGGCGAGCGCCTCGTGGGCGGCCGCGCCGCAATCCACGGTGACCACCAGCTCCGCGCCCCGCGCCTTGAGCTTGGCGAAGGCGGCGGGGCTGGGGCCGTAGCCCTCCGTGAGCCGGTCGGGGACGTAGGCGTCCAGCTGCGCCCCCATCTCGCGGAACCAGCGCACCAGGAGCGCGCCGCTGGCCGCCCCGTCCACGTCGTAGTCGGCGAACACCGCGCAGCGCCGACCGGCCGCCACCGCCTCCACGATCAGGGCGGCGGCCCGGTCCATGCCGAGGAAGCAGGACGGGTCGGGGAACATCGCCTTGAGCGTGGGGCGCAGGAAGTCGGGCGCGCCCGCCTCGTCCACGCCGCGGGCGGCGAGGGCGCGGGCCACGGGCTCTGACAGGTCGTACCGCGCGCGGTGCGACCGCACCAGCGCCGGATCGGCGGGGCGCAGCCGCCAGGCGCGGCCCGTCAGGGAGCGCGCGACGCCCAGGAAGGCGTCCGCCTCGGCGGGGAACTCGTGTCCGGAGCCGTCGGCCATGACCCGTGTTAACGCCGCGCGCGAGTCGCGTCGCTGAGTCGATGCGCCGCGGACGTCCGCCCCTGTCGGAGCGCCGCCCCGCGCCTAGTAGAGCCCGTTCAGGTCCGCCGGCGCCTTCTTGGGCGCGGGCGGCGGGGCGGTCCTGGGCGGTCCGCCGACCAGCTCCGTGTAAGGGATGGGCGAGCCGTCCGGGCCGGGGCGGGCGGGCGGGGCCCGGCGCAGGGCGCCCGGCGCGGCGCGGGCCCGGGGCTCCGTGCCGGCGCGGAACGCCTCGTCGTGCGCGCCCACGCGGATGACCTTCGCCTCGCGGGGCGCCTTGAAGGTCGCCACGGGCACGCCCTTGAGGGCCTGCTGCATGAAGTCGATGAAGATCGGCACGGCGTCCACCGCGCCCGTCTCGTTCTCGCCGAGGCTCCTGTTGTCGTCGAAGCCGACGAAGGTCCCCACCACCAGGTCGGGCGAGTAGCCGACGAACCAGGCCGAGCGGTAGCTGTTGGTGGTGCCCGTCTTGCCCGCGATCGGCCGCCCGAGGGAGCTCGCCTGCACCGCCGTGCCGTTCTGCACCACCCCCTGCAGCATCAGGGTCATGCTGTAGGCGGTGACCGGGTCCAGCACCTGCTCGCCGGGCGGCTGCAAGCGGGGGCTCTCCTCGCCGGAGTAGGCGGCGTCGCAGCCGGGGCAGTCGCGCTTGTCGGCGCGCCACACGGCCTTGCCCTGGCGGTCCTCCGCCTCCGCGATCAGGTGCGGCTCGACGCGCCGGCCGCCGTTGGCGAAGATGGAGTAGGCGGCCGTCAGCTTGAACGGCGTGGTCTCGCCCGCGCCCAGGCTCATGGCGAGCACCGGGGCCATGGCCTTGGCCACGCCCGCCTTCTCGGCGAAGGCCGAGATCTTCTTCATGCCCGTGGCCATGGCGATGCGCACGGTCATCTGGTTGCGCGACAGCACCAGGCCGTTGCGGAACAGCGTCGGGCCGGCCGAGCCGTGGCCGTAGTTCTCCGGCGTCCAGGCCTGGCCGTTTCCGCCCGGAAGGGTGATGGGCGCGTCCAGCACGATGGAGGCGGGGGTGAAGCCGCCCTGCTCCAGGGCCGTGGCGTAGACGAACGGCTTGAACGCCGAGCCCGGCTGGCGCTGCGCCTGCGTGGCGCGGTTGAAGCGCGACAGGCTGAAGCTGTAGCCGCCCACCAGCGCCTTCACAGCGCCGGTGTGCGGATCGATCGCCACCACGGCCCCGTTGACGATCGGCGTCTGCCGCAGGTGGTAGGTGCGGCCGCCGGCCACGGGCTCCACGAACACGAGATCGCCGACCCTCAGCCCCTTGCCGGCGCGCGCCCAGGCCGCGTCCGCCCCGTCCAGCTCGCCCGCGCCGCCGCCGGTCGCCAGCATCACGTGCGCCGCGCCGCCCGCCGCTTGGTCCACCACCGCCGGACGCCAGTCGCGCCGTTCGGAGGGGACGGCCTTGGCGAGCGCGGCCTTCTCCCAGCCGGGGACGATCTCCACGCGGCCCCAGGCGCCGCGCCAGCCGTGGCGGCGGTCGTAGCGCTCCAGCCCGTCCATCAGCGCCACGCGCGCGGCGGTCTGCAGCTTCGAGTCGAGGGTGGTGCGGATGTAGTAGCCGCCGTCCTCCGCCTCGTCGCCCAGCGTGCCCTTGGCGCGCAGGCGCACCTCCTCCAGGAAGTAGTCGGCGTCCTTGTAGTGGGCGCGCAGGGGCTCCTTGATCACGGCCAACGGATCGAACGCCGCCGCCCGCGCCGCCGGGGCCGAGGCCCAGCCGAGCTCGGCCATCTGCCCCAGCACCCAATTGCGCCGCCCGATGGCGGCCGTGCGCCGGCGCACCGGATCGTAGTTGGACGGACCCTTGGGCAGGCTGGCGAGGTAAGCGCACTCGGCCAGCGTCAGCTCGCCCAGGGACTTGCCGAAGTAGTTGTTGGCCGCCATGGCCACGCCGTAGCTGTGGTTCCCCAGCCAGATCTCGTTGAGGTAAAGCTCCAGGATGCGCTCCTTGGAGAGCGTCTGCTCCAGGCGCCGCGCCAGGATCGCCTCCTTCAGCTTTCGGCTGAAGCTCTGGTCGTTGGAGAGCAGGATGTTCTTGGCGACCTGCTGGGTGATGGTGGAGCCGCCCTGCAGCTTGCGCCCCTGCGCGACGCCCACGAGGTCGCGGCTGAAGGCGCGGCCCAGGCCCTGCACGTCGATGCCGCCGTGCTGGAAGAAGCTGTGGTCCTCCGCGGCGAGGAAGGCGCGGACCACGCTCTGCGGGATCTGGTCGTAGGGCACGAAGATGCGGCGCTCGCTGCCGAACTCGCCGATCAGCGCGCCGTCGCCCGCGTAGACGCGCGTGGAGGTGGGCGGGCGGTAGTCGGCCAGCTCGCCCGCGTTGGGCATGTCGTGGAACAGCCAGGCGGCGTAGACCGCCAGGCTCACGCCCGCCGCAGCGACCAGCGACAGCACGACGACCCCCGCGGCGGCCGCCCAGCGGCCGAAGGCGTGCGCGGGCGTGCGGGCGGGCGGGACGGCGCGGGTCGGGCGGGCGCCGGGCACGGCGGGGTTCGACAAGGGACGCACGCGGAGGAGCCGGGGCCCGGCGGGACAGGACGCCGGTGGTGCGGTCTCGCCGCTCGCCCGTCAAGGCGACCCGACGGCGCGGCTGCAGGTCGTGCAGGTCGTGCAGGTCGTGCAGGTCGTGCAGGTCGTGCAGGTCG
>CAXTCO010000224.1:0-4384 GCA_964242255.1 uncultured Caulobacteraceae bacterium
GCGCGGGCGGGCATGGAGCGCATCAAGCGTGCGGGCCGGCGGGTGGCAAGGGCCGTCCGAGGCGCCGGGCCGCGGCTGCGGCTATGATCCCGGCGTGTTCGTCACCCGCTTCGCCCCGTCGCCCACCGGCCCGCTGCACCTCGGCCACGCCTGCGCCGCCCTGACCGCGTGGGACGCGGCCGGGGCGGCGGGCGGCCGCTTCCTGCTGCGCATCGAGGACATCGACGCGACCCGCGCCCGCCCGGAGTGGGACCGAGCCCTGCGCGAGGACCTCGCCTGGCTGGGCTTGCGCTGGGAGGAGTCGGTGCGCCGCCAGTCGGAGCACCTGGGCGACTACGCCGCGGCGCTGGACCACCTGCGAGCCCGCGGCCTTGTCTACCGTTGCTTCCGCACCCGGCGAGAGGTGCTGGAAGCCTCCGCCTCCGCCCCGCACGGCCCCCATGGCGCGGAGCGGGGGGACGCCGGCGTCTCCCCCGCCTTCCGCGGCGGCCCGCTCCCGCTGGACGAGGAGGCGCGGCGGGTGGAGGCGGGCGAGCCCTTCGCCTGGCGCCTGTCGCTGGACGCGGCCCGCGCGGCGCTCGGCCCGGCGTGGAAGGCGCTGGCCTTCACGGAGGAAGGCGCCGGGCCGGACGGCGCGGGCCGCATCCCCGCCCGCCCGGAGCGGCTGGGCGACATGGTGCTCGCGCGGCGCGACGGGGGCGTCGCCTACCACCTCGCCGTGGTGGTCGACGACGCGCTCCAGGGCGTCACCCACGTGGTCCGCGGCGACGACCTGCAGGAGGCGGCGCACGGCCAACGCCTGCTGCAGGCGCTGCTCGCGCTGCCGGAGCCGACCTACCGCCACCACCCCGTCCTGCTCGGCCCCGACGGCAAGCGGCTGGCCAAGCGCAGCGGCGCGGAATCCCTGGCCGCCCTGCGCGCGGCGGGCGTGACTCCGGCGCAGGTGAGGCGGCGCGCCGGGCTTCCCCCCGCGCCGCCGCCCCCCTAAGCGGGCGCGCGATGCCCGACCGCCTGCATGACCGCCGCGCCCTCGTCGTCCTGATCGCGGGCGCCTGCCTCATCGGCTGCAATCCCGTGCTCGTGCGCCTGGCCGACGCGGGGCCGACGGCGATCGGCCTGTGGCGGATGCTGTTCGCCCTGCCGCTGCTGGCGCTGCTGGCGCGGCGCGGGAGCGGGGCGGGGCGGCCGAGCGCAGCCATGCTGTGGGGCGGCGCCTTCTTCGCGGCCGACCTCGGCTTCTGGCACTACGCCATCCACTACACCTCCGTGGCCAACTCGACGGTGCTGTCCAACCTGACGCCCGTGCTGGTCACCGTGGTCGGCTGGCTGCTGTTCCGCGAGCAGCCGCGGGCGCTGTTCCTGCTCGGCCTGGGCGTCGCCATGGCCGGGGCGGTGACGATGGGGCTGGCCCGGCACGGCGGGGTGGGGCCGGGGAACGACCCCGCGCTGGGCGACGCGCTCTCCGTCGCGACGGCGGTCTGGTACGGGCTCTACTTCCTGTGCGTGCGGCGCGCGCGCGACACGGCCTCGGTCGGCAGCGTGATGCTGTGGACGGCGCTCGCCGGCCTGCCGTTGCTGCTGGTCGGCGCCCTCGCCCTGCACGAGCGGCTGACGCCGCTCACCGCGCTCGGCTGGGCGGCCTGCGCCGGCCTCGGGCTGGTGCACGTGACGGGGCAGGGCGCCATCGCCTGGGCGTTGGGGCGGCTGCCCGTGTCGCGGGCCGCGGTGGCGGTTCTGGTGCAGCCGGTGGTGGCCGCACTGCTCGGCTGGGTGGCCTTCGGCGAGGCGCTGACGCCGCTGCAGGCGCTGGGCGGGGCCGTGGCGCTCGGCGGGGTGGCCCTGGCGCAGGCGGGCGCCCGCCGCCCGGCCCCGGTCCAGGGCGAGGCGGAAGGCGAGCCTGCGCTTCCGCACGGCGCGCGCACGCCCTAGATCGCCGGCATGGACGAAGACCTCGACGACGTCTCCGGCGAGCTGCCGCCCCGCACGCGCGCGGACGGCCGCCCCAGCGCCGCGGAGGCGGAGGCCGCCGTGCGCGTGCTGCTCCGCTGGGCCGGCGACGACCCCGCCCGCGAGGGCCTGCTCGACACTCCCGGCCGCGTCGCCCGCAGCTACCGCGAGCTGTTCGCCGGCTACGAGACCGACCCGCGCGAGTACCTGGCCCGCACCTTCGAGGAGGTGGGCGGCTACGACCAGCTTGTGGTGCTGCGCGACATCCCGTTCGTGAGCTGCTGCGAGCACCACATGCTGCCGGTGATCGGCCGCGCCCACATCGGCTACCTGCCCAACAACCGCGTGGTGGGCATCAGCAAGCTGGCCCGCGTCACCCACGGCTTCGCCCGGCGCCTGCAGATCCAGGAGAAGATGACCGCCGAGATCGGCCGCGCCATCGAGGAGGTGCTGCAGCCCCACGGCGTCGGCGTGGTGGTGGAGGCCGAGCACAGCTGCATGACCCTGCGCGGCGTGAACACCCGCGGCTCCAGCCTGACCACCAGCTACCTGTCCGGCCTGGTGCGCGACGACCCGCGCACGCGGGCGGAGTTCCTGCGCCTCACCGGCGGCTGACGGCGCGTGGAAGGCGCCGTCAGCGCACCAGCGTCAGCCCGCCCGCGTCCGCGCTGAAGCCCTTCAGCCGGCCGAGGAAGCTCATGCCCAGGAGCGAACGCTCCAGCCCGTGCTCCACCACCAGCGCCGGCACGTCGCGCACCTCCACGGGGCCGACGGAGAGGCGGGCGATCGTCACGGGCGCCGCGCGCGCCCGGCCGGCGGCGGTGACCACCGTTCGGTCGTAGGCCAGCGCCTCCGGCCTCACGCCCATCCCGCGGGCGTCGGCGGGCGTGAGCGCCACGGCCGAGGCGCCCGTGTCGACCAGGACGTCCACGCCGCGCCCGTCGGCGGTGGCGCGCGTCCAGAAGTGGCCGTCGGCCGCCTTGGCCACGCGCACGGCGGGGCCTGGAGCGGGGGAGACGGTCGTCCAGGCGCTTCCCACGCCCGCCGTCGCCGCAGCGGCGATCAGGGCGGCGCAGGCGGCGCTGGCGATGACGAGGACGGGCTTCAGCATGGGGGTCGGCTCAGGCGCCGGCTCTTCTGATCCGACGAGGGCAGACTAGGGGCGACGCCTTGGCCCGCGGTGAATCACCATCGTTTCTCAGGCGCTAACCGCGTCTTCCGCTCCGGCAGCTCCGTCATGATCCTCAGGCGCGCCTCCTCCGGCAGGCCGCCCCAGCCGGCGATCTCCGCCAAGCTGCGCAGGCAGCCGAGACACAGCCCGCTCTCGCCGTCGACGACGCAGACCTTGACGCAGGGCGTGGAGACCGGAAGCGCGCTCACGCCCGACCATAGCACGTGCGGCCCAAGTGCAGGCGGCCACGCCCCGCTGCACCGACCGCTGTGATGTTGCGAGATGTTTATAGTATCGTCGCAGATTAACTCTCAGTAATGCACACACATGACCGGCAATTAACTGGCGGCTTCATCGGGCGGCAGGCAAAAGCCCGTCGTCGCAACGACGCCGCCCGAAGGAACCCCGCCATGTCGAACCTCACGCCCTTCCTCCTCGTCGCCACCCTGGTCGCCGCCGTCGGCGCCGCCTCCGTGTCCGAGGCCCGCCCGCACGCCGCGGCCGCCAAGGCCTCCGCCGAGATGGCCCGACTGCGCGCCGCCGCCGGCCGCGCCTCCTCCGTCGGCCCCGCCGTGCTGGTGCTCGCCGCGAAGTGAGCGCCCTTGCCGGCGAGGGGAGCGGCGCCTAGACGCCCCGCGTGGCCGCCCGCTCCCCGTCCGACGACCCTCCCGAGCCGCAGGACGATCCCCTGCGCGACGCGCGCGCGCTCCTGGCCGACTCCCCCGGCCCGGACCGCGCTCGCGTCGAGCGCGCCCGCGAGGCCCTCGCCCGCTTCGGCGACCTCGGCCCGCTCCACGCCCTGGCGTTGTGGCTCGCCGCTTGGCCGGGACCGAGCGGCGATGCGCCTGACGCCGCGCTGCGGCGCGTGCGCCGACCCGTGGTCTGCGTCTGGTGCGCCTCCTACGCCCTGGACGCCGGGGCGCCCGAGCGCGCCCGCGAGCGGCTGGAGCGGCTGGCCGCAGGCGGCGGCGCCGTCAGCGGCATGGCGCGCGCCCTCGGTGCGGGCGTGGAGGTGTTCGACCTCGCCGTGGACCGCCCCTCGCCCGACCCCGCCCGCAGCCCCGGCGACGTCATGGGCGCCCGCGCCCTGGCCGCGACGCTCGCCTTCGGCCTGGAGGCGGTGGCCAAGTCGCCCGACCTCCTGGTGCTGGCCGCCGAGGCGGAGGGGACGCACGCCGCCGCCGCGGCCCTGCAGTCCGCCCTGGCCCTCGAACCCGCCGCGGACCCCCTGCGCCTCCTGCGCCGTCACGGCGGCCGCGAGATCGC